>CAZYKZ010000078.1:0-11158 GCA_964648175.1 uncultured Anderseniella sp. | reverse complement strand
GATCCGTGCGCGGCAGCATGTCCGCTGCCGTGGCTGAAATCAAGCCATGCACGGCCATGGGCCTGCAGGGCTATACGCACCGGACCCGCATGTCCCATCCGGCATTTACGGCAGGCTTGGCAGACCCCGGGTCTAGCCGGGCGCGCTGTCCGTCCGGGCAGGCAAAGTGATTGACCGCGTTGCGCCCCACCTCGGACACGATGCGTTCGTCTCCCGGCGTATTGCCAAGCGTGCGTCCCGGCGCCGACACGTTGACATGGAATACCTGCTCGGCAACCACGTGCTGCATGCGAACCTGGTAGGTCTTCCCATTGTAGAACAGCGGCTCCACGTGAGCCTTGCCGGACGCATAGGGCGACGGGTTGGTATTGACCGGCACCGCCAGCCGCGGCTTTTCCGCCGCACAGCCTGCCGCCAGCAAGACGCTGCAGACAGCCGCGAGCGCCATGCCGGGCCGCGAATTCCCTTTTCGCCAGAGCGTCAGATGTGGCATAGCAGGCGCCTTCCGTCCTGTACCGTCCGGCCCGCTGACCATGACCAAGTTCGATCCTGCCAAGTCTCTCTCCACCCGCACCTCGGCAATTGCCGAAGGCGCCATCCTTGCCATGGCCCAGAAAGCCCGCGAACTGAAGGCCTCAGGCGCCGACGTCATTTCGCTTACCATCGGCGAACCTGATTTTGACACGCCCGAGGCGATTCGGCAGGCGGCGGCAGACGCCATGAATGCCGGCCACACCCACTACGTTCCGGTAACCGGCATTGCCGAACTGCGCGAAGCCATTGCCGCCAAGTTGCGCGATGAAAACGGCATCCCTGCGACAGCCGCTGATGTGGTGCTGGCCAACGGCGCAAAGCAGGCCATCACCAATGCCTGCTTCGCCACGCTCGATGCTGGCGACGAGGTGATCCTGCCCGCCCCGTTCTGGAACGCCTATGCGGGCATCGTGGAAATGGCCGGCGGTGTGCCCGTCGTCATTCCGTCCACGCCGGCCGAAGGCTTCAAGCCGCCGCTCGAGCGCATCGCCGCAGCCATGAACGAGCGCACCAAGCTCATCTTCCTGAACTCGCCGTCAAACCCCTCCGGCGCCGTCTGGACGCGAGAAGAACTCGAAGGCCTCGCACGTCTGGTTCAGTCGCACCCCCGCTGCCTCGTCGTGTCAGACGAAATCTACGAGTACATCTGGTTCGACGCCCCGCCCGTTTCCATGGCCTCGCTGCCCGGCATGTATGAGCGCACGATCACCATCAACGGCGTGTCCAAGGGCTTCGCCATGACCGGCTGGCGCGTGGGCTATTCGGCAGCTCCCGCCGCCGTCGCAAAGGCCATGGCCAAGATACAGGGCACATTCACCGCAGGCGGCAATGCGTTTGCCCAGCACGGGGCCCTTGCCGCAATCACCGGCCCGCGTGACGAGGTCGAGAAGATGCGCGTCAGCTACAAGCGCCGCCGTGACCTTGCCGTGGCCATGCTCAAGGGCATCAAGGGCGTAGAGATCGCAGCCCCGGCGGCGACGTTCTACATACTCGCCGACATCTCGGGCCTGCTCGGCAAGACTGCCGGCAACACCCGCATCGAGACCGACGCGGAGTTCTGCAACTGGCTGCTGGAAGAGTTCCACGTCGCCACGGTGCCCGGATCCGCCTTCGGTGCGCCCGGCTGCATCCGCTTCTCCGTGGCAACCCGCGACAGTGACATAACGCGTGGCATGGAACGCCTGGCAAGCGCGGCCAACGCGCTGGTCTGAATGAAAAAGCCGCCCCTCACGCAGAGGGATACGTGAGGAGCGGCTATCGCAGGCCCGGTCCAGGGAGGATCACCAGGCTTGTGGTGCCGCCGACGGCAGGAAAGGTGGGGCAAACCTTGTATCCCTTGCCAGCGGCGGCGAAAGCGTCAGCAGCAGCTGTCAGCAGTTTCTCCAGCGCCTGCAGAAGAAAAGATATTCTTTACACTATCGACGGCCTGCCGGGTCATGGCAGCCACAGCCAGTGACCGCTCGACGCGCGCCTTGCGCATGAAATGTTCAATGACTTCGGCGTCCAGCGTATTGTTTTCAGTGCGCATAACCTTGTTTTCCTTATTTTTTTGAAGTTTCTCGACCTTGGAAACCCGGTTTGAATTCCGTCAGGCGAACTTCGATGAGGCCAACATATGGTCTTCCCAAGTCTTGCGCAAACGAGTTATCCTGAGAGTTCAGTTAAGAAAATTTTGTGTGAATCATGCCCGACAGACTTCCCCCATTGACCGCGCTGCGCGCCTTCGAGGCCGCTTCGCGCCTGATGAGCTTCCAGGCGGCTGCCAGTGAACTGGCGGTTACGCCAGCCGCACTCAGCTTCCAGATCCGCCAACTCGAGGATCATCTTGGCGTCAAGCTTTTCAACCGGCTCAACCGGGCGGTGGAACTGACCGAGCATGGCCGCCTGATCCAGCCGGGCATCCACGACGCGTTCGAGCAGATGCAGCGCACCATGCGCCAGTTCCGCCGGCGCCAGCAGACCAACGTGCTGACCATCGCGGCAGGCCCCGCCTTCACGGCCAAGTGGCTGTCACCGCGGCTCTACCGCTTCATTGCACTCAACCCCGGCATTGATGCCCGCATCTCCGCTTCGGTCGGCAAGTCCGACCTGCAGCTCGACGACATCGACGTGGCCATCCGGTTCGGCCCCGGCGTCTACCCCGGTCATCACTCGGTCAAGCTCATGGACGAGTTCGTCACCCCGATGTGCTCGCCCGCGCTGCTGGAAGGGCCCGACGCCATCCGCACGCCGGACGACCTTGCCAACCACACGCTCATCCATGACGACACCCATCTCGGCGTGTTCATGCTGAAGAACTGGGCCGACTGGCTTGAAGCGGCGGGCGCAACCAGGGTGGACCCCTCGCGCTCCGGGTTGCACTTCAACGTGGCCGACCATGCGCTCGATGCCGCCATCGGCGGCGGCGGCGTGGTGCTGGGGCGGACCTGCCTCGCCGAACCCGACATTCGCGCCGGACGCCTGGTCACGCCCTTCGATCTCAGACTCAAGGCCGACTATTCGTTCTTTGTCATCTGCCTTGAAGCCCGCAAGGACGAGCCGGCCATCGCTGCATTCAGGAAATGGATTTTCGACGAGGTTGCGGGAACCAAGGCACCGGTTGATGTACGCGGTCCAGCCGTCTGATGTCCGGTCATGCCTCGGGCCGCTTGCGCGGCGGCGCCCATGGCGCGCGGCCTGCCGGCACGGGTTGTGTAATGCCAGCCTTGCGCTTGCGCGGGCGCAACTGGGCAATGATGGCGCCCGCAATGACCAGCACCGCCCCGATGATGTGCTGACCCGAAATCACGGCGCCGCCCACCGCCGCAAACAGGATCACGTAAAAGGGCACCAGGTTGTGGTGCATCGCCGCCACGGTCACCCCGACCATGCGCCCGGTCCAGAGCCACAGCACCGATGACAGGCCGATCGACACGCAGGCCAGCAGCACGATGTTTGCCAGCGTCCCGGATGAAAAGTCATGTCGCGGCATCACCCCGGTTACAAGGGACAGCGCAGCAGCGATTGCGAAACAGGTCAGCGCAGAGATCAACGTGCTGGCCGATGTCTTGGCAAGGTCGGGCACGTCACCAAAGCGCAATACCAGCTCGCGGCTGTACCAGACATAGGTGATCACAGCCCCCAGCATCGCAAGCACGCCAGTGAGCGATCCCTCGCTGCCTGATCCCTGCGCCGACACGAGACTGGTCAGAACCCCGCCGATCACTGTTAACAGGATGGCAATGGCCAGCTTGAGACCGGGCGTCTCTACCCCCTCTCTCCAGCCCATCAGGGCTGAGAAAAGCGGCATCGAGCAAACAATGACCGCACTCGACACAGCGTCGATGCGGGACTGGCCGACAACGAACAGCAAGGTCGATATGCCGAATACGACCGAGGAAAGCAGGAACCGGCGGTTGGCGAACAGCCGGATCAATGAACCCCACTGCCTGGCCAGAAGCGTCGCCGCGAGTACCGTCAGACCGGCCAGCAGCATCCGGACGGGTGCCAGCGCAGCCGGATCCCAGGTTTTCAGGATGGAAACGGCTAGCGGAAAGTTTGCCGCCCAGATGAGCATGCATGCGATCCCCGCCGCATTGCCGAGCAAAACCTTGCGATCCAGCATGTAAGACCTGCGCCCCGCCACTTCCGCTTGAGTGAGCCGCGAGCCTATATCCCAACCCGGCCGGGATGACAGCCAAATTCGGCGCATGGACACCATGCCGGAAAGAACAGGCCGGGCACTACCGGGGTCAAATCGGTGATGACCGGCCTGCCGCTCTCTCCACAACTCGCCGGAAGGCTCCGGCGGGGCGAACTGCTGTGAGTAATCATGCTTGGGATCGAGCCCTTGCGGCGTCCGCCCGCTTGGGCAGCCCTGTCCTCCATGGGGCAGAAGACAGGGCCAATCCCGGCAGACATCCGCAATGGATCGCGGCATGCAGTCTGCTGATAGCAGCAATTCGTGCAGAGTTTTTCAAGTTTTTAGCTAAAGTGAAATTCAAGTTTGTGCCGCGGCGGAAACACCTGCGCAGGGGTTGACCTCGGCGCCCGCCATCGGACACAAATGCCGTCACGCCAAAGTGGCGTCCCGGCAGCCATCAAGCGAGGCGCGCAAGCCCAATGAAACCCTTCTTCGTCCAGATCAAGTGTGAGCTCGGCAAGGCCTATGAAGTGGCCACGGAGCTGGCCGACGCCGAAATTGCGTCGGAGATCTATTCCACGGCCGGAGGCTGGGATTTGCTGGTCAAGTTCTACCTGGAAGACGGCGAGGATGTGGGCCACTTCATCAACCAGAAGGTCCACTCCATTCCAGGCGTCAAGGATACCTACACCATCGTCACCTATCGCGCCTTCTGAGGCGGAATTGGCTGGCTCCGGCGCACCCTTCACCCTGGGCGTCCTCATGCTGGACACCCGGTTTCCGCGCCCGCCCGGTGATATCGGCAATCCCGCAAGCTTCGATTTCCCCGTCCTGTTCCGCACGCTGCCCGGCGCCAGCGTCGCCCGCATCGTCACCAGCGAGCCGTTGCCGGATACGATCGTGCACGAATTTGCTGCAGCGGCCCGCGAGCTGATTGCCGGGGGCGCCACCGCGATCACCACCTCCTGCGGGTTCCTGTCTCCCCTGCAGCAAGACCTGCAGGCGATCTTGCCCGTGCCCGTCGTCACATCCTCCCTGTGGATGCTGCCGGTGCTGCGCGAGCGGCATGGCGCAGACGCGCCGATCGGCATTCTGACCTTTGACGCGCATCGGCTGGCGCCGCATCACATTCCAGACGATGGCCCATTCGTCGTTGAGGGGCTGCAACCGGGCGATCACCTGTTCGACGTCATCGCGGGCAATCTGGAAACGCTCGACCTCGAGCGGGCCAGGGCGTGCGTGGTTGCTGCCGCCCAAAGGCTCGAATCCCGTTCGGCCGGCTTGAAGGCCGTGGTGCTGGAATGCACCAACCTGCCGCCTTACCGGCAGGAAATCGCCGAAATCTGCAGCTGCGAAGTCATCGACATTCACGATGCGATAAGAACGTTTGCAATCTGCCGATGAAACATTTCTGATCTCCGCACCGGCCAAACCCGACGGCTTTTGTCTTGCCTGTCCGGCGCCGATCATGCCTCAATTGACGTTGACGATCACACATCCAGGGAGTGTCGAGAATGACAAAGCATTTCAGGTTTACCGGACCTGCGGCCGCACTGGCCCTTTGCATGTCGGCCAGCTTCACGCTGGCGGCGGACGTGAAGTGGGACATGCCGATGGCCTATCCGGCCACCAACTATCATTCCGAAAACGCCACCCAGTTCGCCAAGGAAGTGACCGAGGCCTCCGGCGGCAAGCTGGAGATCGTCACCCATCCCGGTGGGTCGCTGTTCAAGGGCGACGAGATTTTCCGCGCCGTGCGCACCGGCCAGGCACCGATCGGCGAACGCCTGATCTCGGCACTTGGCAATGAAGACCCGATCTTTGAACTGGACAGCCTGCCGTTCCTGGTCACCAACTTTGCGGAGTCCCGCAAGCTGTACGACACCACCCGCCCGATGGTGGAAAAGGTGCTGGCCGACAAGGGCCTGACGCTGCTCTACACGGTGCCGTGGCCGCCGCAGGGGCTCTACACCAAGAACGAAGTGAACTCGGTCGCGGACATGAAGGGCGTCAAGTTCCGCGCCTACAATGCCGCCACCTCGCGCCTGGCCGAATTGATGGGGGCCGTACCCACGAAGATCGAGGCCGCAGAACTCACCCAGGCCTTCGCCACCGGCGCAGTCGACAGCATGATCTCCTCCGGTTCAACCGGCTATGACAGCAAGCTGTGGGAGCACACCAAGTACTGGTACAACATCCAGGCCTGGATGCCCAAGAACATGGTCATCGTGAACACCGAAGCCTTCAACAGCCTCGACGAGGCCACCCGCAATGTCGTGCTTGAAAAGGCAAAGGCGGCCGAAGACCGCGGCTGGGCAAAGGCTGAAGAACTGGCCAACTGGTACGTCGAGGAACTGGCAAAGAACGGCATGACCGTCGGGCCCGCCGGGGACCAGTTGAAGGCAGACTTCATGGCAATAGGTGAAACCATGACCGGTGAGTGGCTCGCCAAGGCGGGAGACGCCGGCAAGGCCGCCATCGACGCCTACAAGGCCCAGTAAACTTCAGGGTCCAACGGCCCGTACAATCGGCAACATCAATGGCGGGGCGAGTGAGACGATGACAGACTTCTTCACTCGCCTCGACGCAGGCCTCGAACGGCTTTACCTGTGGGCCGGATACTTCGCCGCGCTGTGCCTGGCCATCGTGGGACTATGCGTGCTGACGTCCATTCTGGCGCGCACTTTCAGCATCTATATCGCGGGCATCACCGAGTACTCCGGCTATGCGATGGCTGCTTCCTCGTTCTTTGCCCTTGCCCACACGTTCCGCGCCGGTGGCCACATCCGCGTGGCCCTGTTGCGCTCGCGGCTCGGTGAAGCTGCCCGCTTCTGGCTAGAGCTGTGGTGCCTGTCCGTGGCATCGCTGATGAGCGGTTATCTCGCCTGGTACCTCGTCAAACTCGCATGGATTTCATGGAAGTTCGAGGAGAAGTCCGAAGGCGCGGCTGCGACTTTGCTGTGGTATCCGCAGAGCCTCGTTGCCATCGGCTCGATCATCTTCGCCATTTCCGTCGTTCACGGCCTGATCCGGGTCATCATCCGGCGCGATCCTGACGCGGCTGCGGCAACGCCCGCCACCCTGAGCACGGAGTGAGCGCACCATGGATGGCCTCGCCCTCACCCTGATCTTTCTGCTGGTGCTGTTCACGTTGCTCGGCACCAGTGTCTGGATCGGGATCTCCCTGCTTGCCGTCGCCTGGGTGGGCATGGAGCTTTTCACCTCCAGACCGGTGGGCGACGCAATGGCGCTTACCATCTGGTCGGCCTCGTCAAGCTGGACGCTGACTGCTCTGCCGCTGTTCGTCTGGATGGGAGAAATCCTTTTCAGGACAAAGCTTTCCGAGAACCTGTTCAAGGGGTTGCAGCCGTGGCTCCATGGCCTGCCCGGCGGCCTTTTGCACGTCAACATCACCGGTTCGGCTATCTTCGCCGCAATTTGCGGCTCGTCCGCAGCAACCGTTCTGACGGTGGGCAAGATGGCAGTGCCGGAGCTCAAGCGCCGCAACTATCCTGAGAACATGGTGATCGGCACGCTGGCAGGCGCGGGAACGCTTGGCCTGCTGATACCGCCCTCGATCATCTTCATCATCTATGGCGTCACGGTGAACGAATCCATCGTCAAGCTGTTCATCGCCGGCATCCTGCCGGGCCTGATGCTTGCCGGCCTGTTCATGGGCTACGTGGCGCTGTGGGACCTGATGGGCGGACGCAAGGATCGCTCGGACACAGCCTCCTACACCATGTCGGACCGCGTCCGCGCACTGTGGCAGCTCTTGCCCATCGTGTCGCTCATCCTGGCCGTCATGGGCTCGATCTATTTCGGCATCGCCACCGCGACAGAAGCCGCCGTCCTGGGCGTTATCGGCGCCTTCGCCATTTCCTGGCAGCAGGGTCACCTCACGAAGGAGAACTTCCTCGCCTCGCTCATGGGCGCAACCCGCACCTCGTGCATGATCGCCTTCATCCTGGCAGGCTCCACCTTTCTCACCCTCGCCATGGGCTTCACAGGCCTACCCCGGGCCGTTGCGGAATGGATCGCCGCACTCGAACTTTCGCCAGCCATGCTGATCGCCGCCCTGGCCATATTCTACATCATTCTCGGCTGCTTCCTCGATGGCATCTCGTCGATCGTGCTGACCATGGCCGTTGTCGAACCCATTGCGCGCCAGGCCGGTTTCGACATGATCTGGTTCGGCGTCTTCCTGACCATCGTGGTCGAAATCGCCCAGATCACCCCGCCCATCGGCTTCAACCTCTTCGTATTGCAGGGCATGACCGGGCGCGACATGGACTTCATCGCCCGCTCCGCATTGCCCATGTTCGCGCTCATGGTGCTGGCGGTCGTCATCATTTCACTATTCCCCGGCATCGCCACCTGGCTGCCCTCGCAGATGTAACCGGAGTCCAAAACGGTGCGTGCCTATGTCGAATGGATCGGCCGCCGCGGCACGGTGCTTATGCCTTTGGGCATCGTCATTGGCGTTGCGGTGCAGCCGTTGGCGCACCTGCTGTTCCCGCTGCTGCCGTTGACCGTCTACGTGATGCTGACCATCGTGCTGAGCCGTCTCGACGTGGAGCGCGCCATCGCCCACATCCGCAAGCCAAAGGTATTCATCGTCTCGCTGGTCTACGGCTTCCTGCTGCTGCCGCTGGCGATGTCGCTGATCGCCACCGCCCTGCCCCTGTCGCCCGGCCTGACCGCCGCACTGGTCATTTACGGGACCTCTCCGCCCAATTACGCCGCCGCCGCGCTAGCCTTCGTGATGGGGCTTGATGGCGCTCTCACCGTCGCCACCATCTTCGCGGCCACCGCGCTTCACCCATTGATTACGCCAGTGTTCACCGAGTTCTTCGTCGGACAGCACATTCACCTGTCGGCGACCGAACTCGGGCTGCGCCTTGCCGGGCTGATTGGTGCGTCAGTCATATCGGCGCTCGCCTTGAGCAAATGGCTGGGACCGGCGCGGCGCAAGGCCGCCTCCACCCTGTTCGACGGCATCAACGTGCTGATCATGGTGGTGTTCGCCATCGCGCTGATGGCCGGCATCCCCGAACGCGTCATTGCCCAGCCGCTTTACGCCCTCTCGCTCATTGTTCTGGCTACCGGCCTGCACCTGGGGCTGAACCTGCTCACCGTACTGCTGTTTCTGGTCACCGGACGCGAGCGGGCGATGACCCTTGGCTACGCCCAGGCAGGCCGCAACATCGCCGTGGTCATGGGCGTCCTGGGCTCCGCGGCCCCTGCCGACGCGTGGCTGTTTTTCGCCATGTTGCAGTTCCCGATCTACTGCCTGCCCATGCTGCTGAAACCGCTCTACGCCCGCTTGTTGCAATTTCGTGATTAACCTCAACCGTAGTGACTATCGCACTGACTGCATCATTCCGGCATACTCCCGTTCATGAGATTCCTTGCCGTCATCGTAACAAGCCTGATGTTTGTCCTTACAGGCCTCACTACTGCATTGGCGGCCGATGCAGCCGACCGGGCCATCATCGGTTTTTCCGGAGACGGACGCTTCTTCGCCTTCGAGGAGTTCGGCATCCAGGACGGCTCCGGTTTTCCCTATGCCAACATCTACGTGATCGACCTGGAGAAGGATCGTTGGGTCGAGGGATCGCCCGTGCGCGTTCTCAAGCGTGAGGACAATGGCAGCCTTTACGAGGCCCGCCGCCAGGCATTGAACGAGGCAGCCCCCATCATCGACAAGTACGGCACCATACAGCCCGCCCGCCTGCTGGCCAGCAACGCGGTGGGCGAGGAAGTGACCGATCCACACACCATGGTGTTCAAGCGCTTTCACAATGTCAGCACCTTGTGGACGGTAAAACTTACCCACGTCGACGTGCCGGTTCCCCCGCACTGCCAGTCGCTGCCCACGGTCAAGGGGTTCGCCTTGTCGGTGCAGGTTGATGACAAGGAGCCAGCCGAAGTTTACCGCGACACCGAAATGCCGGAGTCGCGCGGCTGCCCTGAAAGTTACCGGCTTGCCGACGTGATCTCCTTCGGCGAAGCGGAAACCGGCAAGGCCGTGGTCCTTATCCACAGGCTGACCTTCGGATTTGAAGGCCGCGATGCCCGGTTCCTTGCCGTGCCGGTGGAGTTGCCCGGCTGGCGATAAGCCGGATTGTCATGTTGTAGGCTTGGGCTGTTGCTGCTAACCAGACGGCCAACCTGCCAACCAGACACCTCGAAGAGCACGCCCATGATCCCCCGTTATACCCGGCCCGAAATGGCCGCCATCTGGTCGCCCGAACAGAAGTTCCGCATCTGGTTCGAGATCGAGGCCCACGCGGCGGATGCCCAGGCCGAGCTTGGCGTGATCCCGAAGGAAGCGGCGAAAACCGTATGGGACAAGGCTCGCGACGCGGAGTTTGACGTGGCTCGCATCGACGCCATCGAGGCGGAAGTGAAGCACGACGTGATCGCCTTCCTGACCCACCTGGCCGAAATCGTCGGACCGGAAGCCCGCTTCGTACACCAGGGCATGACCTCGTCTGACGTGCTGGACACCTGCCTCAACGTGCAACTGGTTCGCGCGGCCGACTTGCTGCTGGAAGATCTCGACCTGTTGCTCGCAGCGCTCAAGAAGCGTGCCTACGAGCACAAGGACACACTCACCATCGGCCGCAGCCACGGCATCCACGCCGAGCCGACCACGTTCGGCCTGAAGCTCGCCCAGGCCTATGCCGAGTTCGACCGCTGCAAGGAGCGGCTGCAGTTCGCCCGCAAGGAGGTCGCAACCTGCGCCATCTCCGGTGCGGTCGGCACCTTCGCCAATATCGATCCACGCGTTGAAGAGCACGTGGCGAAGGCCATGGGCCTTGAGGCAGAGCCCGTTTCCACGCAGGTGATCCCGCGCGACCGGCACGCCATGTATTTCGCCGTGCTTGGCGTCATCGCCTCGTGCATCGAGCGCCTTGCCACCGAAGTGCGCCACCTGCAGCGCACCGAGGTTCTGGAAGCGGAAGAGTATTTCTCGCCCGGCCAGAAGGGCTCCTC
>CAZYKZ010000077.1:3237-11366 GCA_964648175.1 uncultured Anderseniella sp. | reverse complement strand
GCCAGGATGTTGCGGAACTGCCAGGGATCGCTTTCATCGATATCCTCGTTGAAGCGGTCCCAGCGCGAGGAGATCGGCGTCCAGTCGGTATAGTGACCCTCGACCGGCCCCAGATAGGGCTTCTGCACTTCCAGACAGCGCACGTGGTCCATCTCGTCCGTCTCGACGATCCCGGCTTGCGGATTTTCCAGCGCCCAGACCATGCCAGCCAGCACGGCTGAGGTCACTTGCAGTCCGGTCGCATTCTGGAACGGCGCCAGCTTGCGCGCCTCGTCCATCGAAAGCCGCGAACCATACCAGTAGGCGTTCTTCTCGTGGCCGAAGAGCAGCACGCCGAGCTCGTCCTTGCCCTCGATGATCTCGTTTTCGTCCAGCACCTTGTGCTCGGTCTGGGGCTTTCCTGCGCCAAAGCATTCGTGCAGCGACAGCACCGCCATGTTGCAGGGGTGATACGCATAGTGACAGGTCGGGCGGTACTCAGGCGCCTCGCTGTCGCCGACGGTATAGTAGTCGGCGATCGATATGGCCTCGTTGTGGGTGACAAGGAAGCCATATTGCGGACCGGGCGTCGGGCACCAGGTGTGCACCTTGGTCAGAGCACCGGGATAGTCAATGTAGATCGCGGCCTTGCATCCCTTGTCGTGGGCGTGGGCGTTGTCCGGCATCCATTTCTCGTGGGTGCCCCAGCCAAGTTCCGCGGGCTGGAAGCCTTCGGACAGAAACCCTTCGACTGACCAGGTGTTGACGAAAACGTTGGCAGGCTTGGGGTATGCGGGCGCTTGCGTGTCGCGCTCGGCAATGTGGATGCCCTTCACGCCAAGGTCCATCATGAGCCTTGCCCAGTCCTCCCGGGAGACAGGCGCGTCATGCTTGTGGCCCGTGTCCCTGGCGATGTCGAGCAACGCCTCCTTGACCAGCCACGACACCATGCCCGGATTGGCTCCGCAGCAGGAGATTGCGGTCGTGCCGCCGGGGTTTGCGCGCTTTTCTGCCCGCACCGCTTCGCGCAAGGCATAGTTCGACCGTTCAGCCGGCGTCGCATCCTTGTTGAAGTAGAAGCCGGGCCACGGCTCGACCACCGTGTCGATGTACAGCACGCCAAGCTCACGGCAGTGCTTCATGATGTCGAGCGAGCTTGTGTCCACCGACAGGTTCACGCAGAAGCCGCCGCTCGTACCCTTGAACAGCTCGTCCAGAACCGCCTTGTAGTTGTCGCGCGTCAGGCCGAGATGGTGGAACGTCACCCCGCGCTGGCGCAGGAAATTCGCATGAGCATCGGACGGATCGATGACGTGCAGCTTCCTGGCGTCATAGTCGAAATGCCGCTCGATCAGGGGCAGCGTGCCGCGGCCAATCGAGCCGAAGCCCACGATGACGATGGGGCCCTTGATTTCCGCGTAGACCGGGTAGGCCATCACGCACTCCTTCCTGTCAGGCGTGGACGGTGATCTCCGCCATGGCGGCGAGGAACTTCGCCACTTCAGCTTCGGTGTTGTAGTGGCACAGCGACACGCGGACACACGAGTCGAGCCCGAGCGGCGTCAGGACGTTGCCCGAATAGTGATCGTCCTTGCGGGTGTGGGTGCGGATGCCCTGCGCGTTCAGCTTTTCGACGATATCGACGGACTTGATGCCGTCCACGGTCAGCGACACAAGGCCCTCGCGCGCCGGATTGTCGACCCCGCCGATGATGCTGACGCCGGGCATTTCGGCCAGACCCTTCAAGTTGCCGGTGCCGTGCAACATGGCGTTGGTCAGCGTCTGCTCGTGGTCGTGGATCGCCCTGCCCGCTGCCTCGATCCGCGCGCGTTCATCCTTGCTGTCGGTGAAGTGTCCGCCAAGCCAGATCAGGTAATCCACCACGTCGCTGAACGTGGCGTAGGAGCCGGTGTCGCGGGTGCCAAATTCCCAGTTCGTTGCGGGGCCGTTGATCAGCCGCTCGCGCGGCAGTTCGGTCAGCCGGTCCGATGCCCAGCCCACACCGTAGCCGTGGCGCGAGAACACCTTGTAGGGCGACACGGCGTAGCCGTCGATGCCGGCAGCGGCAATGTCGATGTGGCCGTGGCTGGCGTGCTGGATGCCATCGACGATGATGTAGCACTCAGGCGATACGGCGCGTACGGCGGCGGCGACAGCGGCCACGTCCACGCCCATGCCGGTCACCGGCGAGGTGTGGATGATGGTGGCAACGCGCACCTCCGGCGTCATCAGCTTCGCATAGTCCTCAGCCGTCACGGTGCCGGTTGCATTGTCGTGAGGCACGGAAATGTATTCCCGGCCCGTCTCGTTCGCCCAGTAGATGGCGGCCGAGCGCGACGCCGGGTGTTCCAGCGTGGTGCCGATCACCGCCCCGCCCGCCGGTGCGCCGACGACGGCCGTGCGGATGATGCGGAACAGCAGTTCGGTGCCGCTTTCGCCGACGAAGAACTGCCCGCCCGGCGCGTTGAACAGCAGCTTCATCTTGGCCTTGGACTGGTTGATGATGTCGACCAGCGCATGGGATGCAACGTTGTCCCGGCCCTGGTTGTCGGGAATGGCGGCAAACTTCGCCGACGTTTCCACCACGGACTTGAGCGTCAGTGCGCCACCGGCGTTTTCGAAAAAGATGCGCGGTCCGGAAAACGGGCATTCATCGACATGGGCAAAGCGGCTGCGCACCTCGTCCATCAGGCCAGGCTTGTCGGCAATCATCATCGGTCTCCGGAAACGGGCCTCAGCCCTTCTCGCGCAACAGCCGCGCCTTGTCGCGCTGCCAGTCACGCTCCTTCTTTGTCTCGCGCTTGTCGTGAACTTTCTTGCCCTTTGCAAGAGCGATTTCCAGTTTCACCCGGCCGCGATCATTGAAATAGATCTTCAGCGGCACGATGGTCAGTCCCTCGCGCGAGGTGCCCTGGAACAGCCTGGCGATCTCGCGCTGGTGGGCGAGCAATTTCCGCGGCCGGCGAGGCTCGTGGTTGAAGCGGTTGCCCTGCTCGTATTCGGGAATGTTGGCGTTGATCAGCCACAGCTCCCCGTTCTTCACCTGAACATAGCTCTCGGCGATGTTGGCTTTCTGGGCGCGCAGCGACTTGACCTCGGTGCCGGTCAGCTGGATGCCCACCTCGAGATTGTCGAGCAGCTCGAAATCAAAGCGGGCGCGCCGGTTATCGGCGATAACCGGGCTGCCGGACCGCTTCTTGGCGCCACCGCTCTTCGAAGACATTACGTGCTACCTGTTCACCCGCAGCGTGCGGGCTCTTTCGTCAGTTCAGAAGGCCGGCGTGAACCATGGCCGCCTTCACCTGCTCGCGGGCCCACTCGGTGGCCGGCACCATGGGCAGGCGCACCTCTTCCGAGGCGTGACCGAGCAGGCTCACCGCGTACTTCACCGGCGAAGGGCTGGTTTCGCAGAACAACGCCTTGTGCAGCGGCATCAGGCGGTCCTGAAGCTTCAGCGCCTTGGCATAGTCGCCCTTCAGGGTGGCTTCCTGGAACTCCGCGCACAGGCGAGGCGCCACGTTTGCGGTCACCGAAATGCAGCCCGTGCCGCCATGGGCATTGAAGGCCAAAGCGGTGCCATCCTCGCCGGACAGCTGGATGAATCCCTCGCCCGAAGCAAGCCGCTGCAGCGAGGGCCGCGTCAGGTCAGCCGTGGCGTCCTTGGTGCCGACGATGTTGGCGAAGTCCTTGGCCAGCCGGTCGAGCGTCTCGACCGAGATGTTGGAAATGGTGCGGCCTGGAACGTTGTAGACGAAGATCGGCAGGTCCGGCACGGCGCGCGCCACGGCGGCAAAGTGCTGGTACAGGCCTTCCTGCGTCGGCTTGTTGTAATAGGGGCACACCGACAGGGCCGCGTCGGCGCCGGCGTCGCGGACGTGAATGGCGAAATCGACAGCCTCTGCGGTGGAGTTGGACCCTGCCCCGGCAATCACCGGAATGCGGCCCGCCACCTGCTCGATGACGATCTCGACCACGTGCTTGTGCTCTTCGTGGCTGAGGGTCGGCGACTCGCCCGTCGTGCCCACCGGCACGATGCCGTGGGTACCTTCTGAAATGTGCCAGTCAACCAGTTTGCGAAGGGCGTCCACGTCCACCTTGCCGTCCTTGAACGGCGTGATCAGGGCGGGAATGGAACCGTGGAAACGAGCAGCCATCGCAAAACCTCAATAATTCGTAAACCATGTTGGACTAGGACTAGAACCCGAGATACCTGGCGCAGGCAAAACCTGTCTGCCGAGGTGCTTAACGGGCGCGGCACAATAGACGCCGATACGGTTCGCAGCAACCGAAAGCTTTGATCAGGCGTTCCGATCATGGCGCTACGTCACATGGCAGCCGCAATCGGTCCCTAATCAGGCACTGGTGCAGGGTTAGTGTTGAGTATCCGCGTACCGGCAAACAGGCCGCCAACCGCGAACGAGGACGGGATGACGCAACCCACCATGATCAGGCAATTCATGCATGGCGCGCTGATGGCAGCGGCCGTCTCGATACTGGCGCTGAGCGCAAGCGCTGGTCTGTCGCCGGCCGTGGCAAAGTCTTCGGACGACGGCGACGTGTCGCGCGGCGAGGAATTGCAGACCGCCAATCACGGCCGCTCACCTGCCCGCAACAATTCGGCCGCGGTGCGCGCAATCGATGCCGCGCTGGACAAGAACTGGCAGGCCGCGTTCGACGGTGCTACGCGCACCGGCGACCAGGCCGCCATGAAAACGGTCGAATGGCTTTACATCCGCTCCAACCCCAAAGACGCCGGGCCAGAGCGGATCATGAACTTCGTGGCCAACAACCCGCTGTGGCCAGCCTCGCAGGCCCTCACCCGGGCCGCAGAAGCGCGCCTTGCCGATGACACCACACCTATCGACACCCTGGCGCGGCATTTCAACCGGTTTACGCCGATCTCCTCGTGGGGACAGGTTGCCTTTGCCCGGCTGGCGCTGGCGCGTGGCGACAGGGCGAGTGCGGCAGCCGCGCTGCGCAAGGCATGGCTCGATGACGGGCTGCCAACCAGTCTCGAAAAGGAAATCCTGGACAAGTATCGCGGCCTTCTGACGGAGAACGATCACAAGGCGCGGATGTATGCGATGATCATGGCCCAGGAGACTAACGCGGCAGTGCGCGCGGCGGGCTTCGTTTCGAAGCAGCACGTGGAGGCGGCCAAGGCCGCGCAGGCGCTGATCCGGCGCAAGTCCAACGGCGTGGCCCTGTACCGCAAACTGCCGGCCGCATTCCGCAACCATCCGCCGATCTTCTATGCCTATGCCCGCTATTTCCGGCGGGTCGGCCAGCATGAAACAGCGCTCAACCTGCTGATGCAGGCGCCCACCTCGCATGCGGCCCAGATCGACCCGGAGCAGTGGTTCATCGAGAAGCGGCTTGCGGCGCGCAACCTCGCCGGTCCGGCTCACCGCAAGCACTGGCCCGCGATCTACAAGTTGATGGCCAACCACGGCTTTACATCCGGCAAGCACTTCATCGAGGGCGAGTTCCTGGCCGGCTGGTTTGCCCTTCGCAAGCTGTCCGACCCGGGCGCAGCCGCGGTGCATTTCAAGCGGGTCGCCGAAGCCGCCACGACGCGGACGGACGCCTCACGCGGCTGGTACTGGCTTGGCCGGGCCCGCGCCGCCAAGGGTGAAACCGGCCGCGCCGAAGAGGCCTACCGGCAGGCCGCGGCGTCACCCACCCTGTTCTACGGCCAGCTTGCGCTCGAACAGCTTGGGCTTGGCACGCGCCCGCTCAATATAAGCTCTGCCAGTCCGACCGACGCAGCCCGGCAAAAGGTGCGGTCCGTCGAGGTGTTCCGGGCCGCGCACCTGCTCGCGCAGGCTGGTGGCGACAGCCATGTCGGCCTGTTCCTGTTCCCCATCGCCCGCGTCATCAAGGACCGGGCCGAGGCAGCAGCAGCCATTGACGCGCTGCATACGGAAGTGGGCTATTTCCCTGCGGTGCGCCTGGCCAAGGCCTTCGGCACCATGGGGCTGGACATCGACAACTGGGGCTATCCCGTCAATGCGATGCCGAACTGGCGCAGCCTGAGGAAGCCGGTCGAAAAGGCCGTGATTCTGGGACTTTCGCGGCAGGAAAGCGAGTTCAACCCTGTTGCGGGAAGCCACGCAGGCGCCAAGGGGCTGATGCAGATCATGCCCGGGACCGGCAAGCACATCGCCCGCCAGTATCGCATCGGAGGCTATTCCACAGGCAAGCTGACCTCCGATCCAGCGCTCAACGTGGCGATGGGAGAGGCATATCTGGGCGACCTGATCGACAAGTTCGGCGGCTCATACATCATGGCGTTCGCAGGCTACAATGCCGGACCCGGCAACGTTGCCAAGTGGATCGACATTTATGGCGACCCCAGGTCGGGCAAGGTTGACGCCGTCGACTGGATCGAGTCCATTCCGATCACCGAAACGCGTGGCTACGTGCAGAAAGTCATGCAGAATGTGCACGTTTACCGCACTCGCCTCGATACCCGGAAATACGCCATGAGCCAGGACATCAACCGGGGCGGCGTGATGCCGAAGCCGGCGGCGACCCAGCGCGAGGGCAGCAATTGCGGTGAAGGTGCGCGCACGATTGCGTCCCTGCTGGAAGAGTGCTGAACGCGCAGTACCTGCTGGCCGGTCAAATTACGGTGGACGGATCCGTATTGGAGCCGCACAGCAGGACGCCGACGCGCTCACCGGCTTGCGGCTGGTAACGGCCTGACAGGAGCGCGGCCAGCGCAGCGGCTCCGCCGGGCTCCGATACCAGCCTGAAATCGCGCCACAACAGCTTCTGCGCATCGCGGATAGCGTCATCTGCTACCAACGCCACATGATCAACAGCATGCCGGGCAACCTCGAACACGAGGGAACCTGCGCGCTTGGCGCCAAGAGAATCGGCCGCCACCGAATTCACGTCCACATCGACCGGACGGCCCGCCTGCAGCGCGGCATGCAGGCAGCGCGAACCCTCAGGCTCCACGCCGACCACCTTGACCCGCCCGTTCCACCAGGCCGCCATGCCACCGATCAGCCCGCCACCACCGACGCCGATAAGGACAGTGTCGAGATTACCGAGGCCCAGCGCGCGCTGGTCTTCTTCCCACTCCTTCGCCGCGGTTCCCTGCCCCGCCAGCGTTTGCGGGGAATCGTAAGGGTGGATCAGCAATGCGCCCGTCTCGGCCGCATGCCGGTCGCAGGCCGCTTGCGCATCGGCATACCGCGCGCCGCCAACGACAGCCTCGGCACCGTGCGCCCTGATGGCGTCCACCTTCACCTTCGGCGAAATCTCGGGGATGAAGATGCGGGCCTTGTGGCCCAGCCGGCGCGCGGCAAGCGCAACCGCTATGCCGTGGTTGCCACCCGAGGCCGCCGTCACGCCTGCTTCGGACACCTCGCGCGACAGAAGATTGTTGAACGCCCCCCGAGCCTTGAACGACCCGGCGTGCTGCAGCAGTTCAAGCTTGAGGAAAACATCAGCATGACCAGCCGCCTCGAAGCGCGCAGGCAGGATGGGCGTGCGCCGCACATGGGCGCGGATGCGATCATGAGCCTCAGCGATGCTGTCACGCGTCACTGGAAGTTCAGCGGTTTCAGGCGGTTGCATGCCAGCTCCTCCTTCAGCACGCCAACCTATAGCGGGCCTGCAAAAATGAGAAGGCCGGCATTGCTGCCGGCCTTCGGGCACCACGTCGATGTGGCATCATTTCTTTTTCTTCGCGCGGCGCGTCCGGGAGCCCGATTCGCGCTCTCCCTGCTTGTTGCGAAGGCCGCCGGTGCCATAAAGCTTGTGGAACTTGTCCATGTCGCCATCGGCAAGCAACCTGCACTGCGGGATCCACTCCTCGCGGTCAATTCGACCCTTGAAGCGCAGGTGATCGTCCACCCATTCCACCTCGTCGCGGGTCCAGTTGGCGATCTGGTCGAAGTGGAAGAAACCCAGTCCGTGCAAGGTCTTCTCCAGTTTTGGCCCGACGCCCGAGATCATCTGAAGGTTGTCGGCCTTGCCGCTGCGGGCAGCGGCCAGCCCCTTCGGCCGGACCGGCTTGCCGGTCGATACCGGCTGGGCGGCCGGCATGGGTTCGGCGGGCTTTGGCGCAGCAGGCCTGGGCGCGGCGGGCGCCGGCGTGTGCGGCTTGGGCGCAGCGGCCGTAGCGGTCGCCGCGG
>CAZYKZ010000077.1:0-3137 GCA_964648175.1 uncultured Anderseniella sp. | reverse complement strand
GCGGCGGGCGCCGGCGTGTGCGGCTTGGGCGCAGCGGCCGTAGCGGTCGCCGCGGTTGCGACGGCTGCGGCAGGTGCGGCGGCCTTAGCCGGCTCGGCGCCCGCGCCGGTCATCTTGCGGAACAGGCAGCCCAGGATGCAGCCGATCAGGAACGCCAGCAGCATCATGAGAAGGAGTTCAATGGTCAGGTGTGGCATGGTTCAAAGTCCTCGCTTGTTGCCAGGCCCGCTTTTCAGCGTGCTTCCACGCGGCGGCACGTCGCCCAGCCCACGATGAGGCCGAGGACGAAGGCGGCCAGCAGCCATAGCCAGTTGTGACTGGCCACGATCAAGGCGTCCTTGAAGTTCCAGAAGTCCATGGTCGTCTCCCTCAGGGTTGTACCTTGAATTCGGTGCGCCGGTTGCGCGCACGTCCTTCCCTGGTGTTGTTGTCGGCAATCGGGCGGCTTTCACCATAACCGACTGCGGTGAGGTTGGCAGCATCGGCGCCCCGCGCAATGAGCGCGTCGCGCACTGCCACGGCCCGGCGCTCGCTGAGCGCCTGGTTGTAGGACGTGGAGCCCGTCGCATCGGTATGCCCGCCAATCTCGACTTTCGCGTCCGGGCATTGCCGGATCACATCCGCCAGCTTGTCCAGCAGATCGTTGCTGCTGCTGCGAATGGTGGCACGGGCCGAATCGAACTCGATGTCACGGTCTGCCAGGGCCTCATCGAACAGCTTCTGGCAATCCACTGCCGGCACAGGCGCTGGCTCTGGCTCGGCAGGCTTCGCCGGCGCCACGATCTCCACTTCATTGGTGGTGGTATCGGAGCGCTGGTTTCCGGCCTTGTCGGCCACCACAACCTTCACGTCATAGGTGCCGGGCTCATAGTCCTTGCTCGTCAGAATGGACCAGTTGCCCCTGCCGTCGGTGGACAAGTTTGGCGAAGAGCCCTTGGCAAAGGTTTCGCCGGCGAACGTGACGGCCATCGTCTCCGCCTCGTTCTCCGGGAAGGTGCCGGAGAGCAAGGGACGTGGAAACTCGGACTTGTAGCTGTTTACGGTCGGCACCGCCGGTGGCGTCGCATCCACCGTCAGTTCCGCGTCGCTTTCATCGCTGGCAGCGTTGCCTGCCTTGTCCGTTACAGTCGCGACCACATTATAGGTCCCGTCCGGCAGATTTTCCGAAAGACGCAGCGTCCAGTTGTCGCCATCGGTCACAAGACCATCCCCCGCGTCTGCCGTGTAGGTCTTGTCGCCAACCTTTACCGTCAGGCTGGCGGCATCCTTGGACGGCCAGGCGCCGGTGAGGACCGGCTGGCGCTGACGGGTCAGCGTTGTGTTGACGGTCGGGACAGCCGGTGCGGAGGCATCCACCACCACTTCGCCGAAACCGCGGTCCGAGGCGCTGTTGCCGGCTTCATCCGTGGCCGTTGCGACAACGTCATAAGTATTGTCGGCAAGGTCCGTGTCGAGCTTGAGCGTCCAGTTGCCCGACCCATCGGAGGTCAGCTGCCCGTCGGTTCCCAGGGTGTACGTCTTGTCGGCGATGGTGACGGTCAGTTGCTTGGCATCGCCTTCGGGCCATGTTCCGGCAATGGCCGGGCGCACCGCACGGCTCGAAACCGGCTCGACGGTCGGCGCCTGCGGTGGTGTGGTATCCACACGGACTGCACCGTTGAGTGTCGCAGTCGATGACAGGCTGGCAGCATTGGTCACCGTTGCGGTCACGTCATACACCCCATCGGCAAGGCTGGATGACGGGGTCAGTTTCCAGTTGCCGGATCCGTCGGACGCCAGTTCGGCGTCAGTACCCAGCTTGTAGTCCTTGCCGGCCAGCCCGACGGTCAGTGCGTTGCCGTCGGCCTCGGGCCATGTGCCTGAAATTGTTGGCGTATTGCCAAAGCCGGAAACCGCGGAAACTGTCGGCTCTTCCGGTGCCGACGGCGCTGGCGCAGGCGGCGGCGCCTCAACCGTGACAGCGCCGGGCACCGAAACCGAGGCTTCGGCCTTGTTGCCATCGGTAACCTTGACGTTTACGTCATAGTTACCCGGGGCAAGCGCAGTTGACGGCACCAGCTTCCAGTTGCCGGAGCCATCGGAGGACAGTTCGGCATTCTTGCCGAGCTCGTAGGTCGTTCCGGCAAGACCGACGGCCAGCGTCGCAGCCTTGCCTTGCGGCCATGTGCCGGTGATTTCCGGGGTGCCCGACAAGCCGCTTATGGAGTTGACGGTTGGCGGATCGAGGCTGACCGGCGGCGCGACCGTGACGCCAGACGAATCAACGCGCCGGACGCCATAGGTCCCCGCCACCAGCTGGGCCGCCCTGGCGACGGCATCCTGCTCCGGCGCTTCACCCGAAAGTTTCGCATCGCGGCCGTCCATGCTGACCGCCGCCCACCCGGCGCCGCCGGATGAAAGCTGGCTTTCAGCTGCTGCCTTGAGCTCGCTCTCAAGCGAGTCCGAATTGAAAAGGAGGGCCGCAGCCCCCAGCCCCAAAGGCAAAATAGCCCAGGGGAACAGCCACTTGGGCCAATTGCAACGCATCATTGGTCTTTAATCCCCTCGTCCGCCGCCCTCAGGACGGCATGTCAGCAACCACCTTGCCAGACCCGCAGAAACACCGCATCACGCGAATCAGGCTGCGCCTGCACATCCACCCTGATCTGCGCCATCCACGATTCGGCAGCCCGCCAACCGCCCGGATGGCGAAGTCACGGCAACCCCGGCAGTGCGCGTGGTCAACCTTTCGTTAACTTATCGGGATCGCCCTACACCAGCAAGTTGTTTGATGCGCCGCATAAGGAAGGGCGGCAAACCGGAGGACCGCCAAATCTGCTCAAAAATGGCCAATTTCAGCCATTTCGGAATGCGCAAAGCAGGGTGTGCGGCCTGCTCTCCAATGTTAAATGTATACGTGGACAGCGCCGCAGCGCCCCCGGGCGCGGGTCTGCAGCCCCGGGCGCCGCCGAATGGCACTGTGGCATTTAAGTCACACTTTCCGGAATAGTGAATCCGGAGCGCTCACAACGGTTGATTTCCAGATCGGTTGGATAGACAACAGTCAGCGTGTGATTTGGTATTACACGCCGTCCTCCTAATCCCGGTTTGCAGGGGAAGTTTCCGGGGGGCAAACCCAACTCTAGAGATTATGGGAG
>CAZYKZ010000076.1:3184-11428 GCA_964648175.1 uncultured Anderseniella sp. | reverse complement strand
ATTCCCTACTCGCCACCACCAACCCCCGTTAACCATGTCACGACAATGCCGCAAAGCTACCCTCAGCCGCCCACAAACCGGGATGAGCATGATCCCTGCGGACGGCGCCGACCCTCGACAGGAAGGTAGTTAGTCATGTTGCGTACCCCCTCAACCGCACTGGCCGCGGCGCTGGTGCTGTCCGCACTCGCCACAGCCGCTCCCGACGCCCGCGCGGCAGACGTGCACTGGTTCTATGACGGCCAGTCGCAGGGCCAATACGAACCCCGCTACGAAGACAACGAGTACAGATATGGCCGCCATGGCGAGCGCGCCTACATTCCTCAGCCCGACTATTCCGTCTACCGGCCCGAGAATGGTTACGAGGCTGACAGCTATGGCGAACGCCGCCGCGGTTATCGCGATCACGCGCAGTTCAGTTGTCTCGAAGGGGTCGAGAGCCTGAAGCAGGCCGGCTTCCGCCACATCGAGGTGGTGGATTGCGCCAACGGGTCCTACGTCTATGACGCGGTGCGCCAGCGGGTGCCGTGGCGCATCGAGGTGAGCCGCGCGTCAGGCGACATCGTCAATTTCGAGCCACTGGGTGAGTGAAGGTTGCGGGCCCGGCCGGGCCTCTACTCGTCGCCGGGCACGCCGTATGACGGCGCGGCGGACGGGTTCAGCGCCCGGTCGAGGTACGCCTGCATCTCGCCCTTGTAGGCTTCCCACAGACCGCGCAGCCGGGCGATCGGGTTCTCGTCGTCCCAGTCGCATCGCAGGTCCACCAGCGGGAACGGCTGTTCATGCGCGACGATGAGCGCGGCCGAATGCACCGGCCCCTCTTCGCCGCCGGCCGCCACGCCGGCCTCGAGAGAGCGCAGCAGACGCTCGGCCAGGTGCTGGTCCGGATTGGCCGCGAAGGTGTCCGTCATCGCCTTCGGCACGGCAGTGGAGGAAAGCAGGTTTCCGGCGGCGATGCAGTGATTGCCGGGCGAGACCATGTTGGTGCCGAGAATTTTCGCGCCGGTGAAATGGCCAGTCACGCCGTCCGCGTCCACCGCCAGAAGCTGGCGGTATTCGGAGAACGGTGCGGCCCCGGAGATTGCGGCCACGGCTTTCTCCGCGGTGGCCCCGGCTGCGATGGCGTCGAGCACCTTCGGCCCGAGCGTGGGGTCGGTGACGTTCTGGGTGGCAACCGCGCCAACGCCGGCGCGGACGTGCGGGCAGCGTGCGCCGACGCAAATGGAGGACGTGGTGATGGCGACACCGAACATGCCGGTGCGGGTGCAGTGGCCTGCGATGGAGAAAGTCATTCGGCGGCAACCCTCGCTGTTGCGTTCTGCGGCGAGCAGAGCTTGCCGGCAAGGTATTTCTGGAAGTCGTGGATCTCGCGCTCCAGCCAGCTTAACGGGCCTGCCTGCGCCAGCGCGCCGTGTGCGCCGGTGAAGATGCCCTCGACGACGAAGCGGTCTTCCTCGTTGACGTGGTCGAAGAAGGTAATGAGGTCCTTGAGCGCCGCCTGCTTGTTGGGAAACGCATCGAGCCGTTCCGGCGCGAGCGCCACGCCGAAGCGCACGTGCACCTCGCCCACGCCCTTGGGACGAAGCGACAGGTACCAGACATGGTCGGGGGCCAGCACGTACATGTGGGCCGGGAACACGGTGGGCATGATGGTGGTGTAGCGCCACTTGCCTTCCAGGTAATCGCAGGCCTCCGCCGCGCGGCCATAGGTGGCGGTCTCGTCCTTGGTGAAGGTCTGCCAGGTGAAGTGCGGGTTCACGTCCGGCGGGAAGATGGTGTCATCGAGCCCGATCCACTGGCCCACGGTGGCGCGGTGGGCGACAGGCAGGTGGTAGCCTTCCATGAAGTTTTCGGTGAGCAGCTTCCAGTTGGTCTGCCAGACATGGTCCTGGGTTTCGCACGGCACGTAGCGGTCCATGCGGAACTGGGCGACGAGATCGTTCATCGGGGCCAGCAGTTCGGCCACGGACGGGGCGTCGGCGTTGAGAGTGATGTAGATCCAGCCGTTCCAGATTTCGGTACGGATCTCGGGCAGGCAGAACTTCTTGCGGTCGAAGGTTTCGCTGCGGTCCATGTAGGGCGCGCCGCGCAGCGAACCGTCCTGAGAATAAGTCCAGGCGTGGTAGGGGCAGACGACGACCTTGGTGTTTCCCCTGCCCTCGAGCAGCTGCATCATGCGGTGGCGGCAGATGTTCGAGAAGGTGCGGATCGAGCCGTCCTTCTGGCGCATGGAGAAGACCTGCTGCTCGCCAATGGAAAAAGTCACGTAGTCGCCAGGCTCGGGAATGTCCGCCGCAAGACCGGGGCAATGCCATTCCTTCTCGAAAATGGACTTGATCTCCATGTCGAGGATCGCCGGATCGGTATAGAGCGACGGCGGCGAGCTCATCGCCTGATCGAGCGGCGTGGCGGCGCGGTCGGCAAGCAGGTCGAGCGTGGTCTTTGTGTCCATGGGGCCAAGCCTCCGGGGCTAGTCGGGAATGACGGCAGTCACTTCAATTTCCACCACCCATTCGGGCCGCGCAAGGGCGGGCACGACGAGACCGGTGGAACAGGGGAATACCCCTTCCAGCCACTTGCCCATTTCCTGGTAGACGGCCTCACGGTAGCGGATATCGGTGAGGTAAACCACGATGCGGCAGATGTGGGAAAGCTCGGAGCCCGCCTCTTCCAGCAGCATCTTGATGTTTTCCATGGCCTTGGCCGTCTGCTTGCCGGCATCGCCGACATGAAGGCTCTCACGGGTGTCCAGGTCCTGCGCCACCTGCCCGCGCAGAAACACCATGGTGCCGCGCGCGACCACGCCTTGCGAGAGGTCGTTGTTCAGCTTCTGCTCAGGGTAGGTCTGCTTGGTGTTGAACGGTCTCAGTCGCTTGTGAACAGGCATTTGCTTGATGGACTCCGGTGAATGGACTGGCCCATATTAGTCACCGTTCCACGTTTGCACACAAGCATGTTTCGCCTAATGCCAGGACAGGCTCGGATGAACCAGCACGTCACCATCATCGGGGCCGGCATCGTCGGCATGTCGGCCGCCATGTTCGCGCAAAGCCGCGGGTTCAGGGTCCGCGTCATCGACAAGGTGCCGCCCGGCGAGGGCGCATCGTTCGGCAATGCGGGCGGCATAGTGGTGTCCAGCGTGATGCCCACCGTTCACCCAGGTATCCTGATGAAGATACCCGGCTGGCTGCTCGATCCGAAGGGGCCGATCACCGTGAGGTGGTCATATCTGCCCAAGGCGCTGCCGTGGCTGCTGGCGCTGGGTCGCAACGCCATGCCGGACCGGGTGAAGAAGATCACAGAGGCGCGCGCCGCGCTGGGCATGCGGGCGCTGGAAGACCATCGCACCGTACTGAAGCAGGCAGGCGCTGAAGACCTGCTGGCGATGGATGACGGGTTGATGATCTATGGCACGAAGGCCCAATACGACGGCGGCGCAACCTGGCGGCGGGTGCATGCAGAGTATGGCTACAAGGGTGCGGAGCTGACCGCACACGAAGCCCGTGAGGTCGAGCCGGACCTGACGCCCGACATCTACCGTGCGGTGTTCTGGGATGGCTGGCACCGCATCCGCGATCCGCACCTGATGGTCGTGCGGCTCGCCGAACAGGTGGTGCGCAATGGCGGCGAGATCGTGCAGGACGAGGTGACGAGGATTGAACATGATGGCAGCCGGGCGACGAAGCTGCACCTGAGGCAGAATGGAGAAGAAGAGATCGAGAATCTCTGCATCTGCGCGGGTGCCTGGTCGCACGAACTGGCGCGGATGCTGGGCTCGAAAGTGCTGCTGGAGGCTGAGCGCGGCTATCACCTGATCATGCAGAACACCGGCATAAGGCTTGGCCGGGCCGTGACCCATGCCGCCCAGCCGGGCGCCGTGACCCCGCACTACGATGGCATCAAGATCGCCGGGTCGGACGAGATCGCCGGCAACGATGCGCCGCCGGACTGGCGGCGCGCGGAACAGATGCACGTTTACGGCAAGCGGCTGTTCCCCGGTCTTCGCGACATGGACGGCACCGAGAGCAAGTGGATGGGCCGGCGGCCCGGCACGCCGGACTCGCTGCCGGTGATATCGGCGTCTCCAAAGCTTGCCAATGTATGGTATGGATTCGGCCACGGTCACATGGGGCTGTCCTGGGGGCCAACGACAGGACGGCTGCTGGCAGACATGATGGGAGCAACCCCTCCCAACATGGACCTGAGCCCGTTCCGGATTGACCGGGCAATGTAACCCGTAGCTAAAACAGATCGGACAAAGATGCGCACCGAAACGCCGCCGGCTATCCACCTCAAGGACTACACGCCTTCCGCCCACCTGATCGGCCATGTGTCGCTGGATGTGGCGCTGGAACCCAAGGCGACAAGGGTGGTGTCCAGGCTGACGGTGCGGCCCAACCCGGCCAGCAAGCAGCCGGCCTCCACGCTGACACTCGACGGCGAGGAGCTTGAACTCAAGCGCATCGCCATCAACGGCGAGGAGATAGGCGGCAACCGCTACCGCATCGAAGGCGAGAAACTTCATATCGACAACGTGCCCGCGGAAGAGTTCGAGCTCACCGTCGAGACGGTGTGCGACCCGGACGCCAATACGGCGCTGTCGGGGCTGTACCGCTCCAACGGCGTGTTCTGCACCCAGTGCGAGGCGGAGGGGTTCCGCCGCATCACCTATTTCATCGACCGGCCGGACGTGATGGCAACCTATGACGTGCGCATCGAGGCGGACAAGGCGAGCGTGCCGGTGCTGCTGGCCAACGGCAATCCGGTCGAGGCAGGCGACCTCGACGGCGGGCGGCACTACGCCGTGTGGCACGACCCGTGGCCGAAACCGTCCTACCTGTTCGCGCTGGTGGGGGGCGACCTCGCCTGTGTGAGCGACAGTTTCACCACCATGTCGGGGCGCCAGGTGGAACTGCGCATCTACGTCGAGCAGGGCAAGCAGGACCGCTGCGACTGGGCGATGGAAAGCCTGAAGGCGTCGATGAAATGGGACGAGGAAGCGTTCGGCCGCGAGTACGACCTCGACATATTCATGATCGTCGCCGTTTCGGACTTCAACATGGGCGCGATGGAGAACAAGGGCCTCAACATCTTCAACGACAAGTACATCCTGGCCCGGCCCGACACCGCCACCGACCAGGATTACGTGCACATCGAGGCGATCATCGCGCACGAGTACTTCCACAACTGGACCGGCAACCGGATCACCTGCCGCGACTGGTTCCAGCTGTGCCTGAAGGAAGGGCTGACGGTGTTCCGCGACCAGGAGTTTACCTCCGACCTGCGCTCGCGGGCGGTAAAGCGGATACAGGACGTGCGCACCCTGCGCTCGCACCAGTTTCCGGAGGACGCAGGCCCGCTGGCACACCCGGTCAGGCCGAATTCCTACATTGAAATCAACAACTTCTACACTGCCACCGTGTACGAGAAGGGTGCGGAAGTGGTGCGCATGATGAAGACGTTGCTGGGGCCTGAAAAGTTCGCCGCGGCGCTGGCGCTGTACTTCGACCGGCATGACGGCGATGCGGCCACGGTTGAGGATTTCGTGGCCTGCATGGAAGACGCCTCTGGCCGTGAGCTCAAGCAGTTCTTCCACTGGTACAACCATGCCGGCACACCGGCTGTCACGGCGAAGCTGAGCTGGGACGAGGCATCGGCCACGGCGCGGCTGGAGGTGAGCCAGAACCTGAAGCCGACGCCGGGCCAGGCCAGCAAGCCGGCCATGCACATGCCGCTGGTAACCGGCCTGATCGGGCCGGACGGGCGCGACATGCCGCTGAAGCTGGAGGACGGCAGCGAAGTTGCCGGCGGTGTTCTGGAGCTGCGCGAGGAGAAGCAGGGCTGGAACTTCACCGGCATCGCGCAGAAGCCTGTGCTGTCGATCAACCGTGGCTTTTCGGCTCCGGTGACGCTGACCACCGGCCAGCAGGACGACGAGCTCACCTTCCTGATGGGCCATGACAGCGACACGTTCAATCGCTGGGAAGCGGGCCAGACGCTGGCGCGGTCGCTGATCCTGTCGACCATGCAGGCAATGAAGGACGGCGCAGAAGCGCCGGCGGTTGACGCCTTCGCCGGGGCGCTTGGCCGGACGCTGGCGGCAGGCGATCTGGAAGCCGCGTTCAAGGCGCAGATGCTGGCGCTCCCGGGCGAGGCCGATATTGCCAACACACTGGGCCGCGACGTGGACCCTGACCTGGTGCAGCAGGCGCGCGACCGGGTGCGGGCAGACACCGCGAAGCTGCTGGCTGACCAGCTTCAGGCGCTGGCACAGGATCTGCCGGAAGGCCCATACTCGCCGGATGCGGACAGTGCCGGCCGGCGCTCACTTGCCTATGGCGCGCTGTCGCTGTGGTCGGCAGGGGCGGAACGGGAGGCGGCGGAACTCGCCTTGCGCCAGTTCAGTGACGCGGCCCACATGAGCGGGGTCATGGGGCCGCTCAGCGTGCTCTCCGTGCTGGATGTGCCGCAGCGCGAAAAGGCGCTGGACGCGTTCCACGCCAGCTACGGGGACGATCACCTGCTGGTGGACAAGTGGTTCACGCTGCATGCCATGCGTACCGGCGCGGACGCTCCAGCGCACGTGCGCAAGCTGATGGAGCATGCCGACTTCAGCCTGGGCCGGCCGAACCGGGTGAGGGCGCTGATCGGCGCATTCGCCGGCATGAACCAGACCGGGTTCAATGCGGCCAGCGGCGAGGGCTACGACGTAGTGGCGGACGTGGTGATGAAGCTGGACGAGCGCAATCCGCAGGTTGCGGCCCGTATGGCCGGCGCATTCCGCAGCTACCAGTTGATGGAGCCGGGACGCCGGGAGAAGGCGCGCGCCGCACTTTCCCGCATTCGCGACAAGGCCGGTTTGTCGAAAGACACCGGTGAAATGGTATCGCGCATGCTGGCTTGACGCCGGCCTTCGCGGGCTTGCCAAAGTCAAAAAATCTGGTCTGCGAAGCTTGCCAAATCACCCGCACTTCGAATCAATGGAGCAAGTGATTCGGTCAGGTTTGGGGGCGCATGAGTGAGCGCGTCCAAGGGTGTATCTGTCGGGGCGGCAGACCATCACGATGCATGACGGATGTTGCCTGGACGGCTATGCAACGAGCAATGGCCTCGAGAGGGATTTTGCGTGTCCAAGGCCAAACTTGGCGAACTGTTTTTCAAGGAGCGGGCACTCAAGGTCAGTGTCGGCTCCCGGCGCGTCCCGTCCATCGCCATTTCCGAACGCATCCTGCGCAACCTGATCACCGGCCTGATCCTGCTGTTCCTGGTAACGCTGGCGACCGCCATGTTCCTGCAGCTGTCGGCGAGCCGCGACCGGTCGATCCAGCTTTCCAACGACAAGACCGCACTGGTGCTGCGCGCCGCTGCGGGCGACCTCAGCGCCTCGCTGGGCATCGGCCCCGCCGGGGCAGGCAATGTGCGCACGCCGGTGACAGCGGACCTGCAGGAAGTGCTGCCGCCTGACACCGGCGACCGGGGCCGGGTGTTCATGATCGCCGACGAGACGGGCTTCATCCAGGCGAGCTATCCGGAAGACCCGGTGATGAAGGGGCTCAACCTGTCGACGCTGTTCGGCCAGGACGCGGTGCTGGGCGCCTCGCGCACGCTGGGCACGCCGCTGCTGGCGATCACGCCGGCGGGCGAACAGGTCTACATCGCGCTGCGCACCCTTAGCCCCTACCCAGGCCAGATCGCGGTGGTACATCCGAAGTCGCGCGTGCTGGCGGACTGGGAGTCGGCGGTCAAGCAGATCGTTACCCTGTTCCTGGTGACGCTGGGCGTGCTGGTGCTGCTGGGCACCGCCTTCCACTGGCAGGCGGCTCGCGCTGCCGAGGCTGACCAGACGCTGGCCATTGCCACCGAGCGGATGGACAAGGCGCTCGACCGCGGCCACTGCGGATTGTGGGACTGGGACATCGCGCGCGGCCGCATCTTCTGGTCGAAGTCGATGTACGACATCCTGGGCCTCGAGGCGAAAGGGGAATTCCTGTCCTATGGCGAGGTGGCGGAGCGGCTGCACCCGGACGATGACCCGATCGACCGGCTGGTCGACATCATGTTGCGCGGCGGCAAGCCGGCCATCGACCAGGAATTCAGGATGAAGCATGCGGAGGGCCACTGGGTGTGGCTGCGCGCACGGGCCGAGCTGTCACAGGCATCGGGTCAGGATGCGCCGAACCTCGTCGGCATCGCCATCGACATCACCGAGCAGAAGCGGCTCGACAAGCTGAACCAGGAAGCGGA
>CAZYKZ010000076.1:0-3084 GCA_964648175.1 uncultured Anderseniella sp. | reverse complement strand
TCGCCATCGACATCACCGAGCAGAAGCGGCTCGACAAGCTGAACCAGGAAGCGGAGCTGCGCCTGCGCGACGCCATCGAGAACGTGTCCGAGGCCTTCGTGCTGTGGGACACGGACAACAAGCTGGTGATGTGCAATTCGAAATACCAGCAGCTCTACAACCTGCCGGCCAGCGTGTGCCGGCCCGGCTCGTCATACGAAGACGTGATGAAGGTGGCGCGCGAGCCCGTGATCCGGCAGCGTTCGCCGATTGCCGCCGACCTGCCGGGTCCCGGCCTGCCGGACGGGGCGGACGGCAACACGTTCGAGGTGCAGCTGGAAGACGGACGCTGGCTGCAGATCAACGAGCGGCGAACCAAGGATGGCGGTTTCGTGTCGGTGGGAACGGACATCTCCAACCTGAAGCTGCACGAGGAGAAGCTGCTCGAGTCCGAACGCGAACTGATGAACACGGTGCGCGACCTGCAGAAGTCGCGCATGGAGCTGGAACAGCAGTCGCAACGGCTAGCCGACCTTGCCGAGAAATATTCGCGCGAGAAGGCGCGCGCCGAGGCCGCCAACCGGTCGAAGTCGGAGTTCCTGGCCAACATGAGCCACGAACTGCGCACGCCGCTCAACGCCATCATCGGCTTCTCCGAGGTGATCGAGCAGGAGCTGTTCGGCAAGGTGACGGTGCAGAAGTACCTCGACTATGCGCACGATATCCATTCATCGGGCCAGTACCTGCTGGACGTGATCAACGACATTCTCGACATGTCGAAGATCGAGGCAGGCCGGGTCACTCTCGAGATCGAGAAGTGCGACGTGCCGGCGGTGATCGAGGAGGCCCTGCGCATCGTGTCGGGCAGGGCACAGGAAGGCCGGGTGCGGCTGCGCAAGGACCTGCCGGAGGCGCTCCATGCGCTGGCAGACGTTCGTTCGCTGAAGCAGGTGCTGATCAACCTGCTGGCCAACGGCGTCAAGTTCACCCAGGAAGGCGGCAGCGTGACCATTTCGGCGCGCCGGGCAGGCAAGAAGGCGGAGATCGTGATTGCCGACACCGGCATCGGCATTCCGGCCAACCAGATCGCCAAGCTTGGCCGTCCGTTCGAACAGGTGGAAAACCAGCTCACCAAGACCCGTTCCGGCTCCGGGCTGGGACTGGCCATCTCCAACTCGCTGATCCGGCTCAACGAGGGCCAGCTTCACATTGCCAGCGAGGAAGGCAAGGGCACGACCGTGACGGTGACGCTGCCGATCGCGCCCAAGGGAAAGCTGGAAAAGAGGGTCGTGGAGTCGGACGCCGTCATCGAACCCATCTCGACCAACGTTCCGGCATAGGCGCCAGCGCACCAGCCTTGCTCAGTCGTCCCCGTCCTGCTTGCCGTCTTCCTTGCCGCCTTCCCTGTACCGTTTCCACTGCCGCCGGGACATTGACCGCTTCTCGATCTCGTCGGCCATGATCTTGCGTTCCTCGGGCGTCAGCCTGGAGAACAGGTCGCGGGCGATTTCGCCGCCGCGGGTGATCATGGTGCCGGATGCCTGCTCGAAGTCTGCCATGGCATTCTCAAGCGCAGACTGGTCGAACGGGTCGGCGCGCAGGGCGGAGGCGATGGCGCGGGTCTTTTCGCGCAAGTCGCGGCGAAGGCCACGAAATTCCGTGCGATGCTCGCGAAGCTCGCCGACCAGTTCATCTCGGCGCTTGTCGTCAAGCTGGCGGAAGAAGGCGCGCGGCATGATCTGCGCATAGCCCGGACCGGAAATGCGCTGGTGGTGGCGTCCGCCGTCACCCCAGACAGTATGCGCCACCACGGCTGCAAGCACAGCCAGGTTCAGCGCGAGCGAGACCAGCAGGGCCAGCCAGACCCACGACCAGCGCCGCTTGCGCGGGGTCTGCGGGGCCTCGGCGGTCAAAGCACACCTCCATCATCCAGTTCGGCCGGATCGGCGAACACGATGTCGAGCACCTCGTCTGCGCTGCTGCCGGCCTGGAAACTGGCCGCCAGCGTATTGCCGGCACTGGTATCGAGGCCGATGAATGCGCCCAGCACGAGGCTTGCCGCGAGCATGCCGGCTGCCAGCCACCCGCGCAATCCGCCAAGCGGCGGCGGCGCGGTAATGTCGTCAGCCAGCTGCGGTTCGGCCGAGACGCGCTGCAGCAGCCGCGCGCGGGCGCCTGAAGGTTCGCTGACTTGGGCAGGGCCGGCCAGATCAAGCAGGCGGTCAAGTTCGTCAGCGCTTCCGGCGGCCCCGGCCGGCAAAAGATGCGGCGCGCGCACCAGGCCTGCAAAGTGCTGCCGGTCCGCTTCGGGCCAGCGCAGCGGGTTGCGGCCATAGGCCTGCAGAAGCTGCTCAAGCCGCTGCTGCCTTTCCACAGAAAGGTTGGTTTCGGGGGTGTTTGCCGTCTTGCTCATTTCAGCTGGTCCAGTTCATCGATCAGGTCGCCCCACACGGGCGCAAGGGTTTCGCGCAATGTGCGCCTGGCGCGGGAGAGCAACGACTCCACCGCTTCCACGCTCACCTGCATGACCTCGGCAGTCTCCTGATTGCCAAGGCCTTCGTAATAGGTCAATTGCAACGCCGTACGCTGGCGTTCGGGCAGGCCGGCGATGGCTCCTGCAACGAGTTCAGCCGCCTGGGCATGACGCAAGCGCCCGTCCGGGCCAGTTGCTGCGTCTGGCAGTTCGTCGAGACCGTCGGCGCTGGCCGGTTTCGCCCGCCGTATCCTGTCGATGGCCAGGTTGCGCGCGACCCGCGCCAGCCATCCCTTCAGCGCTGCCGGGTTGTCGATCACCGCCGGATCGCGCCACAGCTTCACGAACGCTTCCTGGGCCACATCTTCCGCGTCCGAGGGCTCGGCGAGAATGCGCGCCGCGACCCGGAACACCAGCCCGTAGTGCCGGTCGACGATGGCCGAGAAGGCTTGCTCATCGCCATTGCTTGCGCGGGCCAGCAGGACGGCATCGGCCGCCGGAGACGTGTCCCCGGCAGCCGCCACGGCCTGTGCTGTTTCAGCCAATCCCGCCATGTTCCATAGTGGGCGCGCAAGTGACCAGGTCATGCCATCTCCCTATTGCCGGGTGGCGCTGGCAGCCTTGCGGGCCTC
>CAZYKZ010000075.1:0-11445 GCA_964648175.1 uncultured Anderseniella sp. | reverse complement strand
GCGGCCATCCCGGCGCTGGCCAATTTGCGCATCCGGATTTTCAGGGCGTTTCCCTACCTTTACGACGGAGACCTGGCGTACGAGGAAAAGTACCTCGCCCGCTTCAAGGCGGCGGACCGGGCGTTCCTCGCTGCCGCCTTCGACGGCGACAGGATCGTCGGCGCGGCGACCGCGGCGCCGATGGCAGGCGAGACGGACGAATTCCGCGCGCCCTTCGAAAAGGCCGGGTACGACGTGTCGAAGGTGTTCTATTTCGCCGAGAGCCTGCTGCTGCCGCAGTATCGCGGGCACGGCGTGGGCCACAAGTTCTTCGACGCGCGCGAGGCCCATGCGCGCTCGTTCGGCGAGTATGAGTGGGCGGCGTTCTGCTCGGTGGTGCGGCCTGCCGATCACCCGGCGCGGCCGGAGGGCTACCAGCCGCTCGATGCGTTCTGGACGAAGCGCGGGTTCGCCAAGGCTGAAGGCATCACCACCACCTATTCGTGGAAGGACGTTGGTGATACGCAGGAGACATCGAAGACCATGCAGTTCTGGATGAAACGCCTATGAGCCGTTCCCTCGTCATTGCCGCCGCGCAGTATCCGCTCGATGAACTGGAGTCGGAAGCCCAGTACGAGGACAAGATCTCGCGCTGGGTGGACGACGCCGTGGCGGCGGAGGCGAAGCTGCTGGTGTTTCCCGAGTACGGCGCGATGGAGCTGGCAGCCCTGGCCGGGCCGGAGGTCGCGGCTGACCTGCAGGGCGCCATCGACGCGGTGTCGGAGCGCATGGAGTTGCAGGCAAGCGTGCATGCGAAGCTGGCGGCGGCACATGGCGTGACCATCGTGGCCGCGTCCGGCCCGATCCGCCATGCAAACGGCAGCGCCACCAACGTTGCACGCATGTTCCACCCGTCGGGCAAGGTGGGTGAGTATGCCAAGCTGATGATGACGCCTTGGGAGCGCGACCCGTGGAAAGTCTGCGCCGGACCTGCATCAGGCCTGCAGGTGTTTGACCTTGGGTTTGCCAAGGTTGGCCTCGTCATCTGCTACGATATCGAGTTTCCGCTGCTGAGCAGGGCGCTGGCGGAAGCAGGCGCCGAGATCATCCTCGCGCCGTCCAACACCGAAACTGAGCACGGCTACTGGCGGGTGCGCACGGGGTGCATGGCGCGTGCTTTGGAGAACCAGGTCTACACGGTGCACTCTCCGACGGTCGGCCCGGCGCCGTGGTGCCCGCCGGTGGAGATGAACGCCGGCGCCGCTGGTGTCTATGCCGCGTCCGACAAGGGCTTCCCGGCAGGTGGCGTGATGGCGCTGGGCGAACTCAACAAGCCGCAGTGGGTGTTTGCCGAGGTGGACCTCGACCTGCTGGCTGAGGTACGGGCCTCGGGCGGGGTGCAAACCTACAATCACTGGCACGAGCAGCCTGGCGCCGGCCCGCTTCCCGGGGCAAGGCTGACGAACCTTACTTGAAGCCTTGCCGGGAACGGCCTATCGGTATGTGCCCAGCCGCCGATCGATTGCACATCCATGTGGACGAGCCGCCATGCCTGACAGATTTCCCGAACGCCTGAAACAGGGCTACAGCACCTTCCGCTCCGAGGCTTTTCCGCGTGAGCGCCAGCGCTACGACGTGCTGGCGGCGGGCGGGCAGAAGCCGACGATCATGATCATCGCCTGCTGCGACTCGCGTGCAGCACCCGAGATCGTGTTCGACGCCAGCCCCGGCGAGGTGTTCGTGGTGCGCAACGTGGCCAACCTGGTGCCGCCCTATGCGCCGGACGGCAAGCATCACTCGACGTCCGCCGCGCTGGAGTTTGCGGTGCTGCAACTGGGCGTGAAGCACATCGTCATCATGGGGCACGGGCGCTGCGGCGGCATCTCGGCGGTGGTCAACCAGGCCGGGCCGTTGAGCAGCGGCGATTTCATCGGCCAGTGGCTCACGCAGATCCGCGACCTTGCCCAGTTCGTGGAGCGCGAGCATCACCATTCAGACGATGAATACCAGACCAGCGTGGAACGGGCCAACGTGGAGCACTCACTGGCCAACCTCAGAACCTTCCCCTGGGTGCGCCAGCGCGAGCAGCGCGGCGAGCTTGGCCTGCACGGGGCGTGGTTTGACATCGGCCTTGGAGAACTCCATGTACTGAACTTCAGTTCAGGCCAATGGAGAATGCTTTGACCGAGTCTGCAGCGCAGGCCAGCGTTCCCACCGCCATCGACCCCGTGTGCGGGATGACGGTGAAGCTGAATGCCGGCAAGCCGGAGTACGAGTGGAAGGGCGAAACCTACCACTTCTGCAACCCGAAGTGTAAGCACCGCTTCGAGGCGGATCCGGTGTTTTTCCTGACGGGCAAGAACAAGCTCAAGCCGAAAAGGGCAGCGCAGAACGTTCTCTATACCTGCCCGATGGATCCGGAGATCGTACAGGAAGGTCCGGGCACGTGTCCGATCTGCGGCATGGCGCTGGAGCCGATGGGTGCGCCTGTCGATGGGCCCAACCACGAACTGATCGATTTCACGCGCCGGCTGTGGGTGTCGGCAGGTGCGGCCGTGCCGTTGATCCTGCTGACCATGGGACCGATGATCGGCCTGCCGGTACGCGAGTGGCTGGGCGAGCGGGTAGCGCAATTCGTGGAACTGGCGCTGGCGGCGCCTGTGGTGCTGTGGGCTGCGGGGCCCTTCTTCCATCGCGGCTGGACTTCGCTGAAGACGCGCAACTTCAACATGTGGACGCTGATCATGCTCGGCGTCGGTGCCGCATTCCTGTATTCGGTCGTCGCGACGCTGGCGCCTCAGGTGTTTCCGGCGGCGCTCAGGGCGGGCGACGGCACGGTTCCGGTCTATTTCGAGGCGTCGGTGGTGATCATTGCGCTGGTGTTCGTGGGGCAAGTGCTTGAGCTCAGGGCGCGTGAACGCACGGGCGATGCGATCAAGGCGTTGATCAACCTGGCGCCCAAGACGGCGCGGCGGATCAATGACGACGGGTCGGAATATGATGCGCCGCTGGAGAACATACTGGCGGGCGACCTGCTGCGGGTGCGCCCTGGCGAGGCGGTGCCGGTGGATGGCGAGGTGGTCGAGGGTGAGACCTCGGTTGACGAAGCCATGCTGACGGGCGAGCCGATACCTGTTGCCAAGGCGCCGGGAGATCACGTCACCGGTGGCACGATCAACAAGAACGGCTCCATCGTGATGAAGGCGGTGAACGTCGGCGAGGACACGATGCTCGCCAAGATCGTGGAGATGGTCGCTTCGGCGCAGCGCTCGCGTGCGCCGATCCAGGGGTTGGCGGACAAGGTTGCCGGCTATTTCGTGCCGACAGTGGTGGCCGTGGCGGTGATCGCGTTCTTTGTCTGGCTGGCCTTCGGGCCGGCGCCGGGCCTCGCCTTTGCCATCGTGGCGGCGGTGTCGGTGCTCATCATCGCGTGCCCGTGCGCGCTGGGCCTTGCCACGCCGATGTCGATCATGACGGCGACAGGCCGGGGTGCGCAAGCCGGCGTGCTGATCAAGGAGGCCGGTGCGCTGGAGCGGCTGAGCCATGCGGACACGCTGGTGGTGGACAAGACCGGAACCCTGACCGAAGGCCGGCCGGTGGTGACCGAGATCGGCCCGCTTGGCGGCCGGACCGAAGCCGACCTGATGACGCTGGCGGCGGGCATCGAAAAGGGCTCCGAGCATCCGCTGGCGGAGGCCATCCTGAAGGCTGCGCAGGCAGTATCGGTCAAGCCGGCCAGCCTGAGCGGGTTCGAGGCCGTGACCGGCAAGGGCGTTACGGCGAAGCTTGGCGGCAAGAACGTTGCCTTCGGCAATGCGGCCCTGATGGCAGATGCAGGCGCGGACATTGCGGCGCAGGCGCGCCGGGTGGAGCGGCTGCAGTCGCAGGGCAACACGGTGATGTACCTTGCCGATGACGGCGAGCTGGCGGGCATTATCGCGGTCGCCGATCCGGTGAAGGCTTCGGCCGGCCAGGCGATCAAGGCGCTGCACGCGCAAGGCTTCTCCATCATCATGGCGACCGGCGACAACGAGGTTACGGCGAAGGCCGTGGCGCGGAAGCTCGGCATCGACGAGGTGCACGCGGGCGTGCTGCCGGAAGACAAGAAGCGGCTGGTGGAAGGGCTGCGCCAGCAGGGCCGCAAGGTGGCGATGGCCGGCGATGGCGTCAACGATGCGCCGGCACTGGCTGCGGCGGAGGTCGGCATCGCAATGGGTACCGGCGCCGACGTGGCGCTGGAAAGTGCCGGGATCACGCTGCTCAAGGGCGATCTCAACGGTATCGTCCGGGCGCGCAAGCTGGCGGATGCGACCATGCGCAACATCAAGCAGAACCTGTTCTTTGCCTTCGTCTACAATGCGCTTGGCGTGCCGGTGGCGGCGGGCATTCTCTATCCGGTTACCGGATGGCTGCTGTCGCCGATGATTGCGGCAGCGGCGATGAGCCTTTCGTCGGTGTCGGTGATCACCAACGCGCTCCGGCTGCGGCGGCTCGATCTGTAGGCCTCCGGCATTCCGGCTGGTGAAACCCGAGGCTTATTGCCAAACTCTTGTGCAAGCGACATCATGGCTATCCAAGCGGCTGTGCAAGGCCGCATCAGTGGCGTGTTCCGGGGGTGTCCCGGTTCCTCCGGCGTACGTCACGCAGGGAGGTTGTTTGCGATGTGTCACGTCTTTGCGGGCCAGGATCCCGCCAATTATACCTTTGAAACCCGCTCCGTGCGCCTGATGGGACACCCCACCAGCGTCCGGCTCGAGGCCAGGTTCTGGGTGGTGCTGGAACAGCTGGCCGAGGCGCAGGGCATGCCGATGGCGAAGTTCCTGTCGGCCCTGTACGAGGAAGCCCTGGACATTCACGGGGATGTGGGAAATTTCGCGTCTCTGCTGCGGTGCTGCTGCCTGAACTTCCTCGATCCGGCGTTCGATCACGAACAGCTGGCCGCGGAGGCGGCTGAGGCACGCGCCAAGCTTGAAAAGGCAGATGCGGCCTGAAGCCAGGGCGCACCTGTAGTAGTCATATAACACCACCTGACGGCGGTTGGTTGTTAGCCTTTGCGCATAGTGCAAGCAAGGGAGGTATCGCCGGTGGCAAAAGCCATTCACATGATGGTGCGCGTGCTCGATGAAGCGCGCTCGGTAGAATTTTACAACAAGGCATTCGGCCTCGGCGTCGAGGACCGGTTCGAGTTCGACGGCTTCACCCTCGTCTATCTTAAGAACCCGGAGAACGACTTCGAGGTCGAACTGACGATCAATCACGGCCGTACCGAGCCCTATACGCACGGCGACGGCTATGGCCACCTTGCAGTGTCGGTGAGCGATGTTGATGCCGAGCATGCGAGGGTCAAGGCCGCCGGTCTCAATCCGGGCGATGTGAAGGAGTTCCATCGCGATGGCTCGCTGATGGCCAAGTTCTTTTTCGTGCAGGATCCGGACGGCTACAAGATCGAGGTGCTGCAGCGCCACGGCCGCTACACCTGACGCGCGTTTGCGCCAGGGACAAACAATAACCCCCAAGGAGGAAACCCCAAGATGACAACCAATCCCAACGTAACCCGCCGCACGGCGCTGAAAGGCGCAGTGGCCGGGCTTATCGTTGCCGGCACGGGCGCAGGCGGCCTGGTGTTCGGCCATGGCAATGCCTGGGCCGCAACAGCGGAGAATCTGGATGCGGACACGTTTGCGACGCTGGTGCAGATGTCGCGCGATACCTATCCGCACTCGCGGCTGGACGACAGCTTCTATGCCGAGGCCGTCTCGGTGCTGGACAAGGCGGCCAAGGACGATGCCGGCCTGAAGACCATGCTGACAGAAGGCGCTGCAAAGCTGGACAAGGAGGCCATGGGGCTGAAGGCGGCTTCCTACCGCACCATGTCGAGCGAGGATGACCGGGTGGCCATCCTGAAATCCATGGAAGGCGACGGGTTCTTCCAGAAGATCCGCGGCAACCTGGTGACCGGCCTCTACAACAACAAGAACGCCTGGCCGCTGTTCGGCTACGAGGGCGAGTCCGCCTCCAAGGGCGGTTACATCGACCGTGGCTTCAACGACATCGACTGGCTGTAAGCGGAGGGCATCAGCATGGCTACATTTGACAAGAATGATGACTCCGTCGTGGTGATCGTGGGCTCGGGCGCCGGTGGCGGCACGCTGGGCGCAGAACTCGCCATGAAGGGCGTGAAGACAGTGATCCTCGAGGCCGGCGGCCGGCACGAGACGGAAGACTTCCAGAACGACGAGTGGGGCTCGTTTGGCCAGATTTCCTGGCTCGACAAGCGCACAACCTCCGGCTCATGGCGGGTGGCGAAGGACTTTTCCGGCCTGCCTGCCTGGATCGTGAAGGCGGTGGGCGGTTCGACCATCCACTGGGCCGGTGCCTCGCTTCGGTTCCAGAGCCACGAATGGAAGGCGGCCACGACCTACGGCAACGTGCCCGGCGCCAACCTGCTGGACTGGCCGATCGACGCCATCGAGATGGATCCGTGGTACGCCAAGGCCGAAGACCGCATGGGCGTGACGCGCACAAACGGCATTCCCGGCCTTCCCGGCAACAACAACTTCAAGGTGCTCGAGGCAGGCGCGCGCAAACTCGGCTACAACGAGGTGCACACCGGCCGTATGGCGATCAATTCCGAACCGCGCGATGATCGCTCTGCATGCATGCAGATCGGCTTCTGCTTCCAGGGCTGCAAGTCGGGCGCCAAGTGGTCGACGCTGGTTGCCGAAATCCCCAAGGGCGAGGCGACCGGCAAGCTGGAAGTGCGCCCCAACTGCCAGGTGCTGCAGATCCAGCACAACGACCAGGGCAAGGTGACGGGCGTGCTGTATGCCGACAAGGACGGCAACCAGCATGTGCAGCTGGCCCGCGTCGTCTGCGTGGCCGGCAACTCCATCGAGAGCCCGCGCCTGCTGCTCAACTCGGCCTCGTCCAAGTTCCCGGACGGGCTTGCCAACTCGTCGGGCCAGGTGGGCCGCAACTACATGCGCCACATGACCGGGTCGGTCTACGCGGTGTTCGACAAGCCGGTGCACATGTACCGCGGCACCACCATGGCCGGCATCGTGCAGGACGAGGCGCGGCACGATCCGTCGCGCGGGTTCGTGGGCGGCTACGAGATGGAGACGCTGTCGCTCGGCCTGCCGTTCATGGCCGCGTTCCTCGATCCGGGCGGGTGGGGCAAGGACTTCGCCTGGTGGATGGACAACTACGAGAACATGGCCGGCATGTGGCTCGTCGGCGAGGACATGCCGCAGGAAACCAACCGCATTACCCTGCACGCCACCGAGAAGGACCAGTACGGCCTTCCCGTGCCGAACGTGCACTTCGACGACCATGCCAACGACATCGCCATGCGCGAGCATGCCTTCGGGCGCGGCGAGGCCATCTACAACGCGGTTGGCGCGGTGAAGACCTTCCGCACGCCGCCATATCCCTCGACGCACAACCTCGGCACCAACCGGATGAGCGAGAAGGCGTCGGACGGGGTGGTCAACAAGCACGGCCAGACGCACGACATCAAGAACCTGTTCGTGTCCGACGGCAGCCAGTTCACCACCGGTGCGGCGGAAAACCCGACGCTGACCATCGTGGCGCTGGCGCTCCGGCAGGCCGACTTCATCGCCGGCGAAATGTCGAAGGGTAATCTTTAAGGGTTCCGCCCGCACGTCCGTGCGGGCGTCCGTTCACGGGCTGGCGCAAACCTTGCCGGTTTGCTGGCCCTGCCACGGAGGGACCTGACACACACGGCGGGCGGGGGAGGCCTCCCTGTTCCCTGCCTGATCGGAGCCCGTCCTTCCTCACCACGGGAAGGGCGGGTTTTTGCTGGTCAAGCTGGCGCGGCGCGCTCCCTCTCCCGCAGGCGGGGGAGAGGGAAGTTGATTACTCCAGCCCCCACACGATGTTCACCGTGGCTTCGATGACCTGTTCGCCTTGCGCGATGGGCACGGCGGCGTCAGCGGCGGCGGCTTCCATGGCCATGCGCGCCATGGGCTGGGGCGGGCGCACGTGGGCTTGTTCGGAGATCGAGCGGATGGGGCCGAGCTTCACGCCGGCTGCGTCCGCATAGAGTTGCGCGCGGGCCAGCGCGTCGGCCACGGCGGCCTTGCGGGCCTCGTTGCGCAAGGGCTCGGGCTCGGCGATGGTGAAGTTCAGCCCGTTCATCTGGTTGACGCCGGATGACACCACCGCGTCCATCACCGCGCCGAGCCTGTCCAGGTTGCGCACCAGCACGGTGACGGTGTTCGACACGGTGTAGCCGTCGATCCTGGGCGCTTCCTGCGCGCCGTCGCTGGCGCGCGGCGGGTAGGTATATTTCGGCTGGATGGAGAAGTTCGAGGTCTGGATGTCCTTTTCCGCCACGCCGGCGGCGGCGATGGTTTTCAGCACGGCGGCCATCGTCTCGTTGTTGGCGCTCAGCGCCTCACGCGCGGTGTTCGCCTCGCTGACGGTGCCGGCGGAGATGACGGCCATGTCGGGCGCGGCGCGTACCTCGGCCCGGCCGGTGAGCGACAGGGTGCGGGCGGACGCATCGTCGGCGCGGGCGGGCGAGGCGGTGGGAGCGATGAGGCTTGCGGCGGCGAGCAGGGTGGTGGCGATGGCGAGGCTTGGGCGCATGGATCGATTTCCCGTATTGTTGCACGTCTGACATGACAGTAGCGCCAAGTGTGGCGGAAGTCTGGTGCGTCAGTTCGGCAATTCCCGGCGCGGGCGCATGTTGGTATCGTTCCGTCAGACATGAAGCTGAACGCGGGAAGGCGGCAAGGCCCTTGATTGCAACTGGTGGACAGATTTTGCCCGGCGACCACCCGGAGCGCATGGCGCTCAACAACGAGGTGCATGCGCGCCCGCCGGAAGCGCTGCAGGCCCGCATGCGGATCAGCTATGTGGTGCTGTTCGGCGAGCTGGACATGGGGCCCTTGCGCGCGCTGTGCGGCAAGTACGGCGTGGAGCCGCCGGGCGAGGCAGCGAACCATTTCAGCGCCGACCTGGGGCCGTTCCGGCTGAAGTGGGAACGGCATACCGAGTTCACCCGCTACTGGTTCCTGGTGCCGGCGGCGGGCGCGAATGCGCTGTTCGAGCGCACGGCGCTGGAGGCGGTGCCGCAGGGATGGCTGAAGACGCTGAAGGGCGATGTGCTGGTCGCCACCCACGTGGAGCTGATGCCGGTTCCGCGCGGGAAGCTGGACGAGGAGAAGCTGTCGCGCCAGCACTTCGCCGGCAATCCGCTGGTGGGGTCCAGCGTGGCGGGCGGGCTTGGCCGCGCCTTCACCGACTTCCGCATCCATGCCGACGGGTTCGGCCGGCTGCTGGTGCAGGACAACGGCATGACGCCGCGCCAGCGCGGGCGCATGGTGCAGCGGCTGCTGGAGATCGACACCTACCGGGTGCTGGCGCTGCTGACGCTGCCAGTGGCGCGCAAGCTGATGCCGCAACTCGGCGCGTTCGAGGCGGTGCTGGGCGATGTGACCTCGAGCATGCGCACGGCAGGTGAAGCGGACGAGCCCAAGCTGCTCGACCGGCTGACGCTGCTCAATGCAGACGTGGTGCGCGAACATACGGCAAGCCAGTTCCGGTTCTCCGCTGCCAAGGCCTATTCGGACCTGGTGAGCCTGCGCATCGCCGAACTTCGCGAGGAACGCATAGAGGGCCTGCAGCTGTTTGCCGAGTTCACCGACCGGCGGCTGGCGCCGGCCATGCGCACCTGCGAGGCGGCGGCCAAGCGGCTGGACACGGTGTCGGAACGGGTGGCGCGGGCGACGCAGATGCTGTCGACGCGGGTGGACATTTCGCGCGAGCGGCAGAACCAGTCCCTGCTGGAAAGCATGGACAAGCGCGCCAAGCTGCAGCTGCGCCTGCAGGAGACGGTGGAGGGGCTGTCGATCGCCGCCATCACCTACTACATCGTCGGGCTGATCGGCTACCTGGCCAAGGGGGCCAAGGAAGCGGGCCTGCTGCCGGTGAGCGACCTGATCGTGACGGCGGCGGCGATCCCGGTGGTGATCGTTGCGGTGGCCCTGGCTGTGCGCCGGGTTCGCAAATCCATCATGGAATAGGGCGGGCCCCTGTGCTGAAGGCCTTCGCGGTATCCCGCTGGTGGGAGGATCCTTATTCGCTCGGCGCATGGAGTGGCCTGCGAGTGGGCGCGGGGCCTGACGTGCGCGCGCAACTTGGCCAGCCGGTATCGCCGCGGCTGATGCTGGCCGGCGAGTACACCAATCCAGAACAGGCGGGCATGACCCACGGCGCCTTCGAGGAAGGCGTGCGGGCAGCGAAAGCCATGATCTCTGCCGGCTACCGTCGCGTCGGCGTGGTCGGGGCGGGCTTTGCGGGGCTGGGGGCCGGGGCCACACTGGCTGCGGCCGGCGTGGAGGTGGTGGTGCTCGAGGGCCGCGACCGCATCGGCGGGCGGGCGCACACCGCGGTGCTGGGCGAGACGCCGGTCGAGCTTGGCGCCAACTGGCTGCAGCAGGGCGCGCGAAACCCTTTGCGAAAGATGGCTGGCGAGGCCGGCCTCGACATGATCGAAACCGACTTTCATGCGCCGCTCGACCTGGGGCCACCCTCTCGCATGGCCGGGCCGGAGTGCGGCGCCATGGCGGACGGGTTCCGGCGATGGCTCGCGGGCATGACCGGGCCGGACCGGTCCATGGCGCAGGCCGTGGCAGACTGGATGGGTAGGGCTGAGCTGCGTGACAGGGCCGCGATGCAGGCGATGGTGGACTTCGAGATCCAGCTCGATTCAGGCATTCCGCTTGCCGACATGTCGGCCCGGCACAGCTGGGAGCCCGGCGTAGGCGCGGGTGATGCCTGGCTGCCTGGCGGCTACGGGCAACTGCAACAGATGCTGGCGAGGGGGCTGGACATCCGGTTGGGGGCGGAAGTGACCGTGATCTGTGACCGCGGCGGCGAGGTCTGGCTGACGGGGCCGGTCGTCGACGTGAGCGCCGATGCGGCGATCGTGTGCGTGCCGGCGGCGGTGCTGCGGGCGGGCCGGGTGGCGTTCGACCCGCCATTGCCGGACGCTCACCAGCAGGCGCTTTGCCTGTTGGCGACAGGCCGGGTGGAGAAGGTTGCGCTGGAGTTCGAAGAGCGCTGGTGGCCGGTGTCCCAGTCGGGCTATCTGAGGATGGCGGGAGAGGCCGAAGGCGACGTGGCCGAGTGGCTCGACATGACTGATGCGGTGGGGCGGCCGGTGATCACGGGCATCTTTGCGGGCGGCTGGGCGGCGCGCATCTGGACGGGCCGCGACGATGCCGCGATTGCGCAAGCAGCCGCGGACGCATTGCGGGCAGCGATTGCCGCAAGCGCGCTTGATTGAGGCATTGCACTGGCCGCAATTTTCCACGATACATGCGGGCCGCCTCGCCTTTGACAGGCGGGGCACATGGTGGGCCTGTAGCTCAATTGGTTAGAGCCGACGGCTCATAACCGTCTGGTTGCAGGTTCGAGTCCTGCCGGGCCCACCAC
>CAZYKZ010000074.1:0-11605 GCA_964648175.1 uncultured Anderseniella sp. | reverse complement strand
AGTCGCTGGCGGCGCACGGAGTGAGCCACGAGTTCGTGACGTTGCACGTGGGCGCCGGCACCTTCCTGCCGGTCAAGGCGGATGACACTTCCGGCCACAAGATGCATTCCGAGTGGGGGGTCGTGGGCGAGGACGTGGCAGCCCGGCTCAATGCGGCGCGGAAGGCGGGCGGGCGGATCATCGCCGTCGGGACGACGCCACTCAGGCTGCTGGAAAGTGCGGTAGACGAGGCGGGAACCATCCACGGCTGGTCCGGGGCGACGGACATCTTCATCACGCCGGGATACCGGTTCCGGGCCGTCGACGTATTGATGACCAACTTCCATTTGCCAAAGTCGACGCTGTTCATGCTGGTCAGCGCATTCTGCGGGCTGGACGTGATGCAGCGCGCCTACGCACATGCCATCGAAAAAGGCTACCGGTTCTATTCCTATGGCGACTCAAGCCTGCTATTCCCGCCCGCAAGATGACAGCCAAGTTTGACTTCACGCTCCACAAGACGGATGGAGCCGCCCGGCGGGGCACCGTGCACACGCTGCACGGCGACATCCGCACGCCGGCCTTCATGCCGGTTGGTACGGTCGGCACCGTCAAGGCACTGTACCTTGAGCAGGTGAAGGAGGCGGGCGCAGACATCATTCTCGGCAATGTCTACCACCTGATGCTTCGCCCCGGGGCGGAGCGGGTGGCGCGCCTGGGCGGCTTGCACAAGTTCATCGGTTGGGATGGACCAATCCTGACGGATTCCGGCGGATTCCAGGTCATGTCGCTATCGCAGATCCGCAAGATCACCGAGGAAGGCGCAACCTTCCAGTCGCACATCGATGGCACGAAACACCACCTGAGCCCGGAACGGTCGATGGAGATCCAGCGGCTGCTGGGCTCGACCATCCACATGCAGCTCGACGAGTGCATCGCGTTTCCGCACGAACGCAAGGACGCCGAGCGCGCCATGCAGCTCAGCTTGCGCTGGGCGAAGCGGTCGCGGGAAGCATTCGGCGACCAGCCGGGCAGGGGCTGCTTCGGCATCGTGCAAGGCGGCACCGATGCGGGCCTTCGCGAGGAAAGCGCAAAGGGTCTGCAGGAGATCGGCTTCCACGGCTACGCAATCGGTGGGCTGGCGGTGGGCGAGGGGCAGGAGCTGATGTTGTCCACGCTGGATGTGACCACGCCGCACCTGCCGGCAGACCGGCCGCGCTACCTCATGGGGGTCGGCACGCCGGAGGACATTCTCGAGGCGGTGGCCCGTGGCGTGGACATGTTCGACTGCGTGATGCCGACGCGCTCAGGCCGGCACGGACAGGCGTTTACCAGCTTCGGGCGGCTGAACCTGCGCAATGCGAAGCACGCCGAGGACTTGCGCCCGCTGGACGCCAGCATCGATCACCCGGCGCTCAACTCATACTCGCGGGCCTACCTTCATCACCTTGTCCGATCCGGCGAAATTCTGGGCATGATGCTGATGTCATGGGCCAATATTGCCTATTACCAGCACCTGATGCAGGGCATCCGGGATGCAATCGAGGAAGGCAGCTTCGAGGCTTTCCGCCAGCAGACCAAGGCTCGCTGGGCGGCAGGTGAAATTTCATCAGAATCATGAACGATATTTAGTTCGAGGAATCCCGGCTTTTCTGATAAGCACGGACAGGTTTTCGGGGGCGCGCTGAGTGATTTGGCATGTGCGTTGCCGGCGCTCAACGCGAGAGAGAGACGAGTTTGACAGACACTGCATCGACCTGGATGGCGCGGCTTGCGCCCTATCGCCAGACTGACGCCCGCCGGGCAATCTTCGAGATCATCATAACAATCGTGCCGTTTATCGCCGTATGGGCCGCGATGTACTGGCTGTACCAGTACTCGGTGCTGGCCTCGTGGCTGCTGGCGCCGCTGGCCGCCGGGCTGATGGTGAGACTGTTCATCATCCAGCACGATTGCGGGCACTCGTCCATGTTCGAGTCGCGCGAGGCCAATGACTGGGTCGGGCGCGCATTGGGCGTGCTGACGATGACGCCGTACGACTACTGGCGCCGGTCGCATGCTCTCCATCACGCCAGTTCGGGCAACCTGGACCGCCGCGGCATTGGCGACATCACCACGCTCACGGTGGAGGAGTACAACGCGCTCGGGTTCTGGCGCAGGCTCGGCTACCGCATCTATCGCCATCCCGTGGTGCTGTTCGGCATTGGTCCGGCCTGGCTCTTCATCGTCTGCCACCGCTTGCCGTTGACGTCGGCCCTGCGCGGTGACTTGCCCTGGCTCAGCACCATGGGCACGAACCTCGGCATTGCGGCGCTCTACGGCGTCATGATGTACGCGGTAGGGCCGGTGACCTTCCTGATGATCCAACTGCCAATAGTTGCGCTAGCTGCCTCGCTTGGCGTCTGGCTGTTCTACGTACAGCACCAGTTCGAGGAAACGCACTGGGAGCGGCAGCCTGACTGGAACCATCAGGACTCAGCGCTGGAAGGAAGTTCGTTCTATGACCTGCCGCGCCCGCTGATGTGGCTGACCGGCAATATCGGCATCCACCACGTCCACCACCTGTCGAGCCGCATTCCATTCCACCAGTTGCCGAAGGTCATGAAGGACTTTCCGGAGCTCAAGGACATGAATCGCTTCACCTTCTGGCAGAGCCTCGCGTGCGTGAAGCTGACCTTATGGGACGAAAAGGCGCGTGAGCTGATCTCATTCAGGGACGCGCGCAACCGCCCTGCAGCAGCCGCCGCCTAACCGGCCCAGCCGCGCAAGCGTCCGACCGGGATGATTTCCGGGCTGGCCGGCCCGAACGCGGCGCCGGTCCAGTCGCCAAGCCATTGTTCGGCTTCAAGGCCAGCCTCATCGATCATGTCGGCAAGCTGTTGCTGGCTCGAGAACCGGATGCTCGCCTCTGCCTGCCACGTCTGGCCATCGCCGGCGCGATAGTAGGTTTCATACGCAGCGATCCCGGTTGCCTCGTCGTATCTCACGTCGTTCCAGGCTTCGATTTCACCCAGTTCCCTGTCCCTGATGGTGCGGCGCGATGCATCTGGTGTCCATTCTTGCCACTCGCGCGCATCAGGGTTGCGGCTGTCGAAGATGAAGCAGCCGCGCGGACCCAGGTGCGCCGCAATGGTGCCCAGGACCCTGCGCTGGTCATCGTCGCTCAGGAACACCTGGAAGGCATGGCCGGTGAGCACCACGAGGTCGAACTTCTGCCCAAGCCGGACGGTGCGGGCATCCGCCTCGACCCAGGTGACATGGCGTCCCCCCGGCCTCTTGCGCGCCACGTCCAGCATGGCAGCAGCCGGATCAACGCCCGTCAGCTGGATGGTGCCAGGCAGGCTTGAGAGCAACAGGCCGGTGCCGCAGCCGAGGTCGAGCACGGAAGCTGTCTGCGCAGCCATGGTCGCGCAGAGCCGGGTGTCGTCTCCCCAGCCATTCTCCAGATCGTAGAAACGCACCAGGTCGGGGTCGAGATACAGGTCGCTGTTGGAGGTCATGTAGCGGTCATCTTTCGCGGCCCGGTTGACCTTGCGGCTGCAACCGTGCGACATGATTGCAGTCTCAAGCAAGCAGGGCAGGAGTTCCCCAAGCAAATGAAGATGACTGGCGAGGAGATCATCGCCGCGCCGCGGCGGGTGGTCTGGGATGCGCTCAATGATCCCGAAGTGCTCAAGCAGTGCATAACCGGCTGCGAGGAAATCAAGAAAAAGTCAGATACCGAGTTCGAAGCCAAGGTTACCGCCAAGGTTGGTCCCGTCAAGGCGTCGTTCATCGGCGCGGTAAAGCTGTCGAAGCTGAACCCGCCGCGCAGCTACGTCATCTCGGGCGAAGGCAAGGGCGGCGTTGCAGGCTTCGCCAAGGGCGGCGCAACGGTCCAGCTCAGCGATACGGCGGACGGTCAGACCAAGCTGTCCTACGACGTTGACGCACAGGTGGGTGGCAAGCTCGCCCAGATCGGCTCCCGGCTGATCGACTCCACCGCCAAGAAGATGGCCGCCGACTTCTTCAAGAAGTTCAACAAGGTTGTGAGCGAACGCGCGCAAGCTGCCGCAGCTGCAGCTCCTGCCAAGGCTGAAGCCAAGAAGGCGCCGGCCAAGAAGGCGGCAACAAAGAAGGCTGCTGCCACGAAAACCGCAGCCGCTGCACCGGCAAAGAAGGCTGCAGAGACGGTGGCTGAAAAGCCAGCAAAAAAGGCTGCGAAGAAGCCAGCCAGCAAGGCGGCGGCCAGCAAGGCATCGGCCGCTGCAAAGTCCGCTCCGGTTGCAAGCAAGCCAAGCAAGGCCGCAGCCAAGAAGACAGCCGCCAAGAAAACCGCAGCCGCCAAGAAGCCTGCCAAGTCTGCCGCCAGTTCTGCAGGCAAGCCCGCGGAAGCAGCAGCAGCAAAGGCGCCGGCTGCGGCTGGTACAGCGGCGAGCGCTACGCAGCAGGCGGCAAGTTCTGCCGCCAGCACGACGAGCCAGCCTGCCTCGAAGGCAAGCGACGCCATGCCGCCGCAGGCCCAGGCCATGTCGAAATTGTGGATTTGGGCGGTAATCGCTGCGGTCGCAGGCCTGATCGTTGTGTGGGCAACCGGGTCTGGCGGCGGCCAGTAAAGGTCCGGTTTCCACGCCTCGTTTCCTGATTGTTAAGCATAATCGGGTTTAGCTGCCGGTTGTGGCCGGCAGCGGCCCGATTCTGTTTTGGTCGGAACCCAGGCATTTCATGACACCCAGTCCATCAGGCCGCGGGCAAGGCATCGGCAAGGCGCTCGGCGCCAGCCGGACGGCGCTTGCCTCTACTGGCGTGTTCAGCCTGGTCATCAACCTGCTGATGCTGACCGGCCCGCTTTTCATGCTGCAGGTCTATGACCGGGTTCTGACCAGCGGTTCCGTGCCGACGCTGGTGGCGCTGGTGGCGCTGGTCGGCATCCTCTACGGTCTTTACGGCTTTCTGGAATTCGTCCGCGCGCGCGTAATGATGCGGGTGGGACGGTCTCTCGACGAAAGCCTGCGCAGCCGGGTGTTCGACATCGTCAGTCTGCATGCGCTCAAGGGTGATCCCAAGGTCCGCCTTACACCAGTCAGCGATCTGCTCACGTTGCGCCAGTTCCTCTCCGGACCAGGCCCGTTCACCTTCTTCGACATGCCATGGGCGCCGGTCTACCTGGCCGTGATCTTTCTTTTGCACCCGGTCCTGGGATTTGCCTCCACGGTGGCGGTGGTGTTGCTGGCTGCACTTGCCATCCTCAACAACCGGCTGATCCGTCAGCCGACGGCTGATGCGCAAAAAGCCGTGGCGCAGGCACAGGTGATATCCGAAGAGAGCCTGCGCAATGCAGAACTCGCCAGCGTGCTGGGCATGACCAATGTACTGCGTGACCGCTGGATCGACCGGCAGCAGGAGGCGCTGGACGCGCAAACCTCAGCTTCCGACCGGGGCGGTCTGGTGTCGGTCACCTCTCGCACCCTTCGGCTGATGTTCCAGTCCGGCATTCTGGCGCTTGGTGCGTTGCTCGCCATCAGGCAGGAAATCTCGCCGGGTTCCATGATCGCAGCCTCGATCATCATGTCGCGTGCGCTTGCGCCGGTCGAACAGGCGGTTGCGCACTGGCAGTCCTTTGTTGCCTTCCGCGCAGCCTGGAGCCGGCTGACGGCCCTGATGAAGATGACGCCTGAACCGGCCGAGCCAATGCCCTTGCCAAATCCGACCGGTGCGGTCGAAGCGCAAGGACTTACGGCGTTCGCTCCCGAGGGTGACCGGCCGATCATCTACAACATCAACTTCGCGGTGCCGCCGGGAACCGGTCTGGGCATCATCGGCCCGACCGGCGCCGGCAAGTCCACGCTGGCACGCACGATCGTCGGGGCATGGCCGCGCATCAAGGGAAAGGTCCAGCTGGACGGCGCCGACATACGCCAGTGGGACCCGGTATTGCTGGGCCGTCATCTTGGTTATCTGCCGCAGGAAGTTGAACTGTTTGAAGGTACGCTGGCGGAGAACATTTCACGCTTCATGCCGGGCGCGGAGCCCGAAGGCATCGTGACTGCCGCCCGGCAGGCCGCCGTACACGACATGATCGTGCGGCTGCCCGACGGCTACAACACGCGGGTGGGGGCAGGCGGGCACCGGCTTTCGGCGGGTCAGCTTCAACGGATCGGCCTTGCGCGCGCCATGTATGGCGACCCGGCGCTGATCATCCTTGATGAGCCCAATGCCAACCTTGACGCCGAGGGCGAGGCGGCCCTGGTGCAGGCGGTGACCAACGCCCGCAGGCGCGGTGCAACGGTCGTGGTGGTGGCCCACCGGCCCAGCGCGCTGGCGGCCATCGACATGCTTCTGATGATGAAGGACGGTCAGCAGGTTGCCTTCGGACCGAAGGACGAGGTGCTTGCCAAGGTATTGAACCAGCGTCCCGGTGCGGCGCCCCAGCCAGCGCCATCAGCGCAGGCAGGAAGCCAACACCCGGCGGCCGGTCATGCGATGTCGATGTCCGGTCAGCTTGCACTGGTCGGGGACAAGGGGACAGGCCGATGACCTCAAGATCGACGCAAGCCGCCATGCGGCGCTACCAGATCGTTGGTTTTGCGGGGCTGTTCCTGGTTATGGGCAGCGTTGCCGGTTGGGCGGCGTTGTCGCAGATCCGTGGCGCGGTGATCGCGCCCGGTGCCCTTGTGGTTGACGGAAACACCAAGCGCATCCAGCACCGCGATGGTGGCATCGTCGCCCAAATCCTTGTGAAGGATGGCGACCTGGTGAAGGCCGGCGACCTGCTGGTGCGGCTGGACGATACTGACGCCAAGGCTGAACTTGGCATCATCGAGACGATCCGGTCGGAGTGGCTGGCCAAGGCTGCCCGTCTGAGGGCAGAGCGTGATGGTGCGGCGCAGATCGCCTATCCAGCCGAGCTTCTGGGACGGCAGAATGAGGAGGTTATCTCCGAATTGCTGGAGGGCCAGGAGAGGTTGTTCGTATCCCAAAGGGCATCGCTTGACGGGCGCATCAAGCAGCTTGAGGAACGCATCGACCAGTTCAACAAGGAAATCGCAGGCATCGAGGCACAGCTTGCCGCCAAGGAGCAGCAAAAGAAGCTGATCCGCAAGGAACTCAAGGCCATGCAGCAGCTGCTCGAAAAGGGGCTGGTGCAGGTCACGAGGGTACTGGCGCTGCAGCGCGAGGACGCGCGGCTGCAGGGCGAAACAGGCGACCATGAGGCGCAGATTGCCCGTGCGCGCGGCCAGATCGGCGAGGTCAAGGTGCAGATCCTGCAGATCAGGGATGATGCGCTGACCAAGACACTGAGCGAACTGCGCGAGGCTGAAGCAAAGATCGCCGAATTTGACGAGCGCCGCATTGCCGTGGCGGCGAAGCTGAAGCGGGTGGACATCCGCTCGCCGCGCGATGGCTTCGTGCACCAGCTTGCCGTGCATACCATTGGTGGGGTCATCGGGGCAGGCGAGCCGGTGATGATCATCGTGCCGGAGGAGGATCCGCTGGTGATCGAGGCGCGGGTGAGGCCGCAGGACATCGACCAGGTACACAACGGCCAGGACGCGGTTCTGAGGTTCCCCAACGCTGCTTCGTCGCTCACGCCACAGATCCATGGCACGGTGTCTTTCGTCAGCGCCGACCTGAAGCAGCCCGAGCCCAACCAGCCGCCGTTCTACACGGTGCGGCTGCAGATGAAAGCGGGCGAGGCCGGCAAGCTGAACGGTCTGGAGCTCAAGCCCGGCATGCCGGCGGAAGCCCACATGCAGACAGCAAGCCGCAGCCCCTTGAGTTATCTGCTCAAACCGTTTAGGGACCAACTCCAGCACGCCATGCGCGAACGCTGATTCAGACGGCGAGCCGGTTTCACCCTTCCGACAGGGCCTGCACCGGTGAAGCCGCACCGGCCCTTGCCGCCCGGCACGTGGCCTCTTGGGAGCCTGTAGCTCAGTCGGTAGAGCAACTGACTTTTAATCAGTAGGTCCAGGGTTCGAATCCCTGCGGGCTCACCAATAAAATCGATGCTGATGAGATTTTGGCCTGTCGCCGTTGCCGGCTGGCAAGCGTGAGGCAACCGCAAGATGCAGGCGCACGCAATTGTCGCTTTTCCTGATTGACCAACGTGCCCGACGCGCGATGTAATGAGCCGTGTAAAGAACCCCGCTGATCAAGCATCATGGGTACGATTGACTGCAGAAACAACAAAGCTCGGTGGAAGGTCATGCAAAAAGCAACCCGAAGTGCCTGTTTCGCAATTGTTGCATCCGTTGCCTGTTTTTCTACAGGTGCCGCATATGCAGGAGCGCGTGATTGGGACGTGAAGGGCAAGTGCAACTGGTACCAGCAGCAGGCATTCAAGGCTGGCCGGCAGGCAAAGGAAGCGCCTGCGGGGTCTCAGGCTCAGAGGCGACTTGAGCAAAAGTCGCAATGCTGGCGTCAGACATATTACCGCTGCATCAAGGGCGCCATTTTCCCGGACGACAGGCCTTGCTAGCCGGACAGGGTTATGGCCCGGGGCTTGGTGTGTCAAAGCCTGAGCCAACCTGGAGACAAGGCGCGCGATCAACAGGGAGCGTCTGAACGCCTCAGTCGTCGTCGAGGATGCGTTCGGCAGCGCCGTCAAGGTCGTCGTACTGGCCCGAACGAAGGCTCCAGATGAAGGCCACCAGGCCCAGAGCGCCGAGGCCAAGTGCAATGGGAATGAGATAGACAAGCTGGCTCATTTTACCGCCTCCAGGCGCGGTTTCGGATGCTGGTCATCCGGCGCGGCCGCGCTGGGCCCAGCATCAGCGGCAACCGTGCCGGCGGCCTGTCTAGTGCCTTCAACAGCAATGGCCTTGTGGCGCGCCACCAGATTGAGGCGAAGGCTGTTCGCCACCACCATGATCGAGGAAGACGACATCGCAAGGGCCGCAATCAGCGGTGTTGCATAGCCAAGCATGGCGAGCGGCACGGCGATGGCGTTGTAGCCGAGCGCGAGGCCGAAATTCTGCCGGACAGTCCGTCCGGTCGCGCGCGCAACCTCAATGGCCACCGGAATGGCAGCGAGCCCCTTGCCGGTGAACACCAGCCCTGCCGAGGCACGCCCGATGTCGGAGCCTGAGGCAGGCGCCATCGACACGTTGGCAGCAGCAAGGGCAGGGGCGTCATTGAGCCCGTCGCCCACGTAAAGCACGTGCCGGTCCTGTGCCCTGAGTTCTTCTACGCGGGCAGTCTTGTCCGCGGGCTTCAGGCCGCTGAAGGCCTTCTCGATGCCCAGTTGCGCTGCAACGGCGCCAACAGGCGCTGCCGCGTCTCCGGAGAGTATTTCAAGCGACATGCCCTTGCTGCGCAGGTCGCGTACCACCGTTGCTGCGTCGGCGCGTAGCGTGTCGGACAACTGGAAGCTGACAATCTCGCCGCCTGCAATGGCAAAGCAGACTTCGCTGGAGGTTGAGACTGCCGGCGTGGCCAAGCCATCGCTGGCCGCGATCTCAGCCACCCAGTTGCGCCGGCCAAGGCGGACCTTGCGGCCCTTCCAGACGGCTTCGAGACCAAGGCCCGCCAATTCCGTCACATCCGAGACCAGCACGCCCGGTGTGGCCGGATGAGCGGCGGCTGCGGCGCGCGCGGCGGGGTGGGTGGACAGGCGGGCCAGTACGGAGGCAATGGCATGCTCCTGGTCCGTGCCGCCGATGACGGCGGAAATCCGCGGCTCTCCGAGGGTGAGGGTGCCGGTCTTGTCGAACACGACCGTATCGGCTTCGGCGAGGTGCTCTAGTGCCGCGCCATCCTTGACCATGACGCCTGAACGGAACAGGCGATTGGCTGCCACCACCTGGGCAATCGGCACCGCCAGCGCGAGTGCGCATGGGCAGGTAATGATAAGAACGGCGATGGCCACATTGAGGGAAGTGTACCAGTCGCCGCCCGTATACATCATCCAGCCGAGGAAGCTTGCCGCAGACAGGATGTGCACCACCGGCGCATAGAGACCGGCAGTGCGGTCGGCAATGCGGACATGCCGGGAGTTGGCCTGCGAAGCCGCTTCCATCAGCGAGATGACATTGGCCACGAACGACCGGTCGGCCGGGCGCAGGACTTCCAGCGTCAGCGGACCGGTGAGGTTGAGCACGCCAGCCTCGACATCGAGTCCGGGTACAGCCTGCACGGCGGCGCTCTCGCCATTCACAAGCGACCGGTCAAGGTCGCTCAGGCCATCCACGATGCGCGCGTCGACCGGCACGCGTTCGCCGGCAGCGACTAGGATGGTGTCCCCGGTCTTCAGTTCGGCAAGCGGCGTGTAGCTTGCCTCTCCACCGGCGTCCAGCCGTGAGGCACCGGCGGGCATCAGGCGGGAAAGCTGCAAGATCGCGCTGCGGGCGCGCTCGCGCATCATGTGGTCGAGATAGCGCCCGATCAGCAGGAAGAACAGCAGGCTGACAGATGCCTCGAACCACGTTTCATGGTGTCCGTAGAGAGCCTCGTACACACTGACGCCGAGCGACAGCAGCACCGCGAGCGAGATCGGTACGTCCATGTTCAGGCGCCGGTTGCTGAGCGCTGCCAAGGCGGACCGGTAGAAAGGCTGGCCTGCAAACACGGACGCGGGTACGGCGATAAGCCCTGAAACAAGCTGGAACAGGCGCTGGGTTTCGGCATCTGCACCCGCCCATACGGAGACTGAAAGCAGCATGACATTCGCGGCTGCAAATCCAGCTACGGCAAGGCAGATGAGGAGCTTGCGGCCCGTATCGTCGGCCTCGTTTGCAATGCTGGCGTGATCGTACAGCGATGCCTCGAAGCCGAGGTCCGAAAGCGCGGTTATGAAGTCTGCATCTCCGGCGGCGTCCGGACGCCAGCGCACGGACACGCGGCGGGTCGACAGGTTGGCGCGGGCATTGTCTACGCCCTTGACCTTGCCAAGCCCGGACTCGACGGTCCTGATGCAGGTGGCGCAGTGCATGCCGGGAACCAGCAGGTCTGTCTGCAGAACACCGTCGCCCATGTCATGCGATGCAGCCAGCAGCCTTTCGTGATCCAGGCGTTGCTTGAGAGCTTGCTGGTTCGGCACCGATGACGAGCTGCAGCAGGTCATGACATCACTGGCCTTTCACGAATATCCGCTTTTCAAGCCGGTAAGGACCTTCGCTGCTCTGGCCGGTTACCGTGATGGCCCAGGGCCCCTGGGCCAGCGCATCGGCTGCCTCGTACCGGGCATTTCCAGCGTAGGTGAGCGACAGCGTGTGGTCGTCCTTGTCGAAGGCCGGCCGGCCGACGGTCGCGGATACCCCGGTAAGCTTGACCGGATTGCCGTCCCGGTCGGTCAACGTGAAGGCAACGACGCCGTCTGCAAAGCCGATGTCGCCATGCCAGCCGCGCGCGGCCTGTGCCTGCGCCTCGGCAAGCTGGTGATTGTAGTCCTGAGAGGCGACGTAGCCGTTCTTGACGATAAGCCCGGTCCAGCTCTTGCTGGCCTCGTAGGCCATGTAGCCGTTGACCGCTATGACGGTTCCGAAGAAGGCCACCATGATCATCAGCATGTGCCAGCCGGTGAAGCGTGCGCCGCTCTGGGCTGCTGTGTCGGGTTCAGTGCGGTATTGCATGGGTTACGGTGCCTCGAAGATTGCGCCCTGGCGGGCAGTCTTGCCGCCATCGAGCGGCTGCACGACAAAGGTGA
>CAZYKZ010000073.1:0-11732 GCA_964648175.1 uncultured Anderseniella sp. | reverse complement strand
ACATGGACGAGATGCAGGGCGAGGAAGAGCCCGAGGGCGATCAGCCCTGGCGGCCCGAATTGCCGTTCGCATCCATGACCAACGACAAGTTCTACAAGGTCTATACGAACCAGTTCGACGAAACCGTCGAAGCCGACGAGTTGTGCGACGCCGAGGAACTGACCCGGCTGAGGAACTATCTCGACAAGCAGCTGTCCTCGCTTCAGGGCGTGGTCGCCCGGCTGGCCAACCGCCTGCAGCGCCGCCTGATGGCGCAGCAGAACCGGTCGTGGGACTTCGACCTCGAGGAAGGCCTGCTGGATGCAGCCCGGCTTTATCGAGTGGTCATCGACCCGATGCACGCCCTGTCGTTCAAGGTCGAGCAGGACACCAATTTCCGCGACACGGTGGTGACGCTGCTGCTCGACAATTCGGGCTCCATGCGCGGACGGCCCATCACCGTTGCCGCCACCTGCGCCGATATCCTGGCCCGCACGCTGGAGCGCTGCGGCGTGAAGGTCGAAATCCTCGGCTTCACCACCCGCGCCTGGAAGGGCGGGCAGGCCCGCGAAAAGTGGCTCGCCGACGGCAAGCCGCCGAACCCCGGCCGCCTCAACGACCTGCGCCACATCATCTACAAGTCGGCCGACCAGCCGTGGCGGCGTGCGCGCCGCAATCTCGGCCTGATGATGCGAGAAGGGCTGCTGAAGGAAAACATCGACGGCGAAGCGCTGATCTGGGCCCACAACCGCCTGCTGGGCAGGTCCGAGCAGCGCCGCATCCTGATGGTGATTTCGGACGGCGCGCCGGTGGACGATTCCACCTTGTCGGTCAATTCCGGCAACTACCTGGAAAAGCACTTGCGCCAGGTCATCGCCGACATTGAAAACCGTTCCCCCATCGAGCTGATCGCCATCGGCATCGGTCACGACGTGACCCGTTATTACAAGCGCGCCGTCACCATCGTTGATGCCGAGGAACTGGGTGGCGCCATGACCGAAAAGCTCGCCGAGCTGTTCGAGGAGCGCCAGAACATGCCCGGCGGCGGGGCTGCACGTGGCGGCCGCATGCGCCGCACCGGCTGACGGCATTGTCCCTCTCCGCCCCAATTCGCAGTGTCGCATTCGCAGCTGCACTACTTGTGGCGGCAGTTCCGGCAATAGCCGACGGCGTTGCAGTGGAGGTTGAAACCACCCCGCGCAGCTTCTCCCGTTTCGGCAGCATCGGCATGCCGGCCGGCCTCGGATTTCTGGGCGGCATTGAATTGAGCAGCAGCGAGGGGAACTTCGGTGGCTTCTCCGGCCTGGATGTCTCGCCCGACGGCAAGTCATTCCTGAGTGTCAGCGACAGGGGCTACTGGATGCGCGGCGACTTCGTCTATCGCGACGGCCTGCTTTCAGGCGTGGCAAATGTGCAGATGGCGCCCATCCGCAATACGTCCGGCAAGGTAGATGAACGCAAGTCCCGCTCGGATGCAGAGGCCGTTGCCGCCTGGTCGGCCGAGGGCATCGGCGGCAAGGTTATCGTGGGTTTTGAGCGCCGCGAGCGCGTCGAACAGTTCAACCTCGGCAAACGGGGCCTTGCCGCACCGGCAGAACGGGTGCGATTGCCGAAGGCGGCCAGCGACGGTGAATCCAACGGCGAGATCGAAGCGCTCGGCCGTTTTGGCGAAGGGCCGCTGAAGGGCTGGCTGATCGCCATTTCGGAACGCAACGAAACTTCCGACGGCAAGCTGCGCGGCTGGCTGTGGCGCCAGGGCAAGACCCACGAATTCCACATCACCCGCCACGAGGACTTTCGCATCACCGGGCTTGCCATCCTGCCCGGCGGCGAGGAAATCATCACCGTGGAGCGAAGCTTTACGCCGCCGGTCCGCGTCGGCATGGCCATGCGCCGGTTCAAGGTGGCGGACTTGCGCAAGCAGGACACCGGCGCCGGCGAGCTGGTGTTCTCAGGCGGCATCACGGCCTGGAAGATCGACAACATGGAAGGCATCGCAGTGCACAAGGACGAGCGCGGCACCGTCGTCACCGTCATTTCCGACGACAACTTCAACCGCTCGATCCAGGACACGGTGATGTTCCAGTTCCGGCTGGACGAGAAGGCTGAGTAGGCTCAGACCTCGATGCCGCCGTCATGCTTGTCGCAGAACTGCTCTGCGGTGAGCGTCTGCATGTCCTCGACCGCGCCTGCCAGCCGGTCGTGGCTCCAGTCCCACCAGGCAAGCTTGATGAGCCGCTGCCGGGTCTCGGGCGCAAAACGCCAGCGCATGAACCGGGCCGGCACGCCTGCCACCATGGCATAGGGCTCGACATCGCGCGTGACCACCGCGCCTGCACCGATCACCGCGCCTGTCCCGACGGTCACGCCCGGCAGCACGATGGCGCCATGACCCACCCAGACATCGTGTCCCAGCACCACCCGGCCCTCGTTGAGCCGGCTGTCGCGGAACGCCTTGTCCAGCTTCTTGCCGGTGAAATACTCGTTGGGACGGTAGGTGAACTTGTGCTGGCTGACCCGTTCGACCGGATGATTGAGCGCGTTGAGGCGGACATCCGCGGCAATGGCGCAGAACTTGCCCGTCGTCGTGTAGATGAGTTCGCTGTGGCGCTCGACATAGCTGTAGTCGCCAAGCTCACTCGACCGGATCAGCACCCGCTCCTTGACCTCGCAATACCGCCCCAGCACCGTATCGGTGACCGTTGCACTGCCGTGCACCTGCGGCGTCCCATCGCGCGGGGCGGCAGGCTTGCGGGATTTGCGGTCGGGCGTGTCAGACATGGGCCACAGTATCAACGAAAACGGCCGCCCCGTCAGGAGCGGCCGCAAACTTTAATTGCCGGGCTGGCCAGTTCAGGCAGCAGCCGCAAGCTTCTTCTGCACCTGGCGCTTGATCTTCAGCGCGTTGGCAGACAGCTCCGTGTCGCTTGCCTTGAGCAGGAAGGCGTCCAGGCCGCCGCGATGCTCGACCGAGCGCAGGGCTGCAGCCGACACCTTGAGGGCGAAATCCTGGCCGAGCGCATCGCTGATCAGGTGAACCTGGCACAGGTTCGGCAGGAAGCGGCGGCGGGTCTTGTTGTTGGCGTGGCTGACATTGTTGCCGGTCAGCACACCCTTGCCGGTCAGTTCACAACGGCGGGCCATGACTTGTAACTCCAGTTTTGACAGGTCATTCTGCCGGCCGTCCGGAAGGCATTTGCCAGCAGAAAAAAGTCCGGCCCGAGGGGCCGGAGCGAATTCATCGGGTTCCTATATTGAAGGCAGGCAGCCGCGTCAAGACCAACTGTGCCGCACCATCAACACGGCTCACATGTACGTGACGGCGCCCGGCAATCACATTGCTGGCACAAACTGGCGCTAGCAGGAAGTCACCGAATGCCCGCCAAGGCTGTTCATCTGAGGTTCAGGCCACGGCAGCTAGGGCTCCTGGCATCAACTTTCATGACCAAGGGGGTCAACAGGCCAGCATGACAAAGACGGCACTTCACTCGCTTCTGGCAACCATCGCCATCACCGGCAGCCTCGCGGCAACCGGCCTTGCGGCAACCGCAGGACAGGCCCGGGCCGCCGAGGAACTGTCCGTTCAATACGATCTCTATACCCGCGGCATGCGCGCATTTGCGCTCAATTACGACGCCCGGATCGAGCCCGCCGCCTACAGCGCCAGGGCGAAGCTGCGGCCCAAGGGACTGGCATCGCTCCTTGTCGACGTCAAGATGGACATGGAAACCGCCGGCACCCTGACCGCGGATGGCGCGATCCCGCGCAGCTTTTCCATGGGCATCAACGAAGACGGCAAGTCCGGAAACTACGCCGTCACCTTCAAGGGCCTGAAACCGGCCAGTTCGAAGCGCGATCCAGGCGTCAACGCAGAGGTGGCCGCCAAGCTCGATGCCGCGTCAGCCAAGGGCGTGCGCGACACCCTGAGCTCCATCATGAACATGGCCGTGGCTGCCGGCGGCAATCCCTGCAACGGCAACCACAGGATCTACAACGGCAAGGAAGTCTTCCAGCTCAACCTGACCAAGCTCAAGGACGATGTCTTCCACAACAAGGACGGCGGCGTTTACCGCGGTCCCGCGATTGCCTGCCGCCTCGTTTACTCGACGCTGGCCGGCCTGTCGCCGAAGTCGGAAGCCAAGTACCGCAAGAACCCGCCGACCTTCAACGTCTGGTTCGCGCCTGTCGAGTCCAAGAGCCTTGGCCGGCCCATCAACGTGCTGATCGGGGTTACCGGCCAGATCAAGGGCAAGGACTTCGTGGCGTATGCTAACCGGGCAACGATCAACGGCAAGCCGTTCAACGCCCAGTCCATGGCATCGAAATAAACTGCTGACTGTCGCGCCATAATTGTGGTTTCCGCCCGGGGGCCATACTACATATGGCAGTGAACACAACATGAATCCGGCCGGATTCATGATTCGGACACGGCTTGTTCGTGTTTGAATCCACCGGCCGGGCTCAACCGGAGACACCCCGAAGGCATGACCGCACGCAGTACAGTCACCGCCATTCTGGGGCCCACCAACACCGGCAAGACCCACCACGCCGTCGAACGCATGCTGGCGCATCCCTCCGGCATGATCGGCCTGCCGCTGCGCCTGCTGGCGCGCGAGGTCTATGACCGTATCGTTGCCCGCTCCGGCCCGATGTCGGTGGCGCTGGTCACCGGCGAGGAAAAGCTGATCCCGCCTTCCCCGCGCTACTGGGTGTGCACCGTCGAGGCCATGCCCATGGACCTGCCCGTCTCGTTCATGGCCATCGACGAGATCCAGCTGGCCGCCGACCTCGACCGGGGCCACGTGTTTACCGACCGGCTGCTGCATGCGCGCGGCCTGAACGAGACCATGCTGCTGGGCGCCGCCACGGCCCGTCCGCTCATCGAAAAGCTGCTGACCGGCGTGAACTTCGTGTCGCGCCCCAGGTTCTCACGGTTGACCTACGCCGGGGTCAAGAAGCTCACCCGCCTGCCCAAGCGCTCGGCCATCGTCGCCTTCTCCGCCGAGATGGTCTACGCGGTGGCAGAACTCATCCGCCGCCAGCGCGGTGGCGCGGCGGTCGTGATGGGCGCCCTGAGCCCGCGCACCCGCAACGCCCAGGTCGAGCTCTACCAGTCAGGCGACGTCGACCATATCGTTGCCACCGACGCCATCGGCATGGGCCTCAACATGGACATCGACCATGTCGCCTTCGCCGCCACCCGAAAGTTCGACGGGTTCCAGTTCCGCAACCTCACGCCTGCCGAAATGGGCCAGATTGCCGGACGCGCCGGGCGCTACATGAACGACGGCACCTTTGGCCTGACCGGTGACGCCGGCGACATCGACGCCGACACCATCGAGATGCTGGAAGAGCACCGCTTCGAACCGCTCAAGGTGCTTCAGTGGCGCAACCGCAATCTGAATTTTCACTCGATCGACCGGCTGCTGGCCTCGCTCAACGCACTGCCCAACCGCGAAGGGCTCACCCGCGCGCGTGCCGGCGCCGATATCGAAACATTGTCGCTGCTCTCCCGCGACCGGGAGATCGAGGCCCGCGCGGCCTCGGCGGAGAGGGTCGAGCTGCTGTGGGAAACCTGCCAGCTGCCCGACTACCGCAACATCACCGGCGCCGAGCACGCCCACCTGGTTGCCACGATTTTCCGCTATCTGGTGGATACAGGGCGCATCGATCACCAGTGGTTTGCCCGCCAGTTGAGTTATTGCGACAACACCAACGGCGATATAGACACCTTGTCCAACCGCATCGCCCATGTGCGCACCTGGACCTTCGTGGCCAACCGGCCCGGCTGGCTAGACAATGCCGGCCACTGGCAGGAGCGCGCAAGGGCGATGGAGGACAAGCTGTCGGACGCCTTGCATGAACGTCTGACACAGCGTTTCATCGACCGGCGCACCAGCGTCCTGATGAAACGGCTGCGCGAAAGGGAAGAGTTGATGTCGAGTGTGGATCAGGAAGGCGCGGTACTGGTGGAAGGCGAGGTCGCCGGCCACATCGAGGGACTGCGCTTCAGGCCGGACGCCAACAAGGGAGAACACTCCCGCATGCTGCTGAATGCAGCCCAGAAGGCCATTGCCGATGCACTGGCCGGCCGGGCCCAGTCGCTTGTCGCAGCACCTGATCCCGACCTCAGCCTGAACGAGACCGGCGAGATCATCTGGCTTTCCCATCCCGTGGGCCGGCTGGTTGCCTCCGACAACCTGCTCAAGCCCCGCGTCGAGGTTCTGGCCGACCAGCAGGTCTCCGGCCCGGACCGGGACGCGGTGCAGCTGCGCCTTTCCAAGTTCGTTTCGCGCCACATTGCCGGGCTTCTGGAGCCGCTGGTGGCGCTTGCCGACGACGACACCATCACCGGGCTTGCCCGCGGCGTCGCCTTCCAGCTGATCGAGGCAACCGGCGTTTTGCCGCGTGAGCAGGTGGCGGACCAGATAAAGGAACTCGGCCAGGACGACCGCGCTTCGCTGCGCAAGCACGGCGTTCGCTTCGGCGCCTTCCACATCTTCATTCCTGCCCTGCTCAAGCCTGCGCCGACGTCGCTCCGGCTTCTGCTATGGGCACTCCACGATGCTGAAAAGCGCGGGCTCAACCCCGCGGCCCTGCCGCAGTACGTGCCCCAGCAGGGCCTGACCTCGGTTCCCTTCAACCGCGAAACGCCGCGCGGCTTCTATCAGGTGGTCGGTTTCCGCCACTGTGGCGAACGCGCCGTGCGCGTCGACATGCTGGAACGGCTTGCAGACATGATCCGCACGCGCGTCTTCTGGCGCCCCCAGCGCGAAGGCGAGGAGCGCCCCGACGGCTCGGTCGAGGGCGGCGGCTTCACGGTGGTCCCGGACATGATGTCGCTCGTCGGCTGTTCAGGCGACGAGTTTGCCTCGATCCTTCGCTCGCTCGGTTTCAGCGCCCAGCGCCGCAAGGTGGAGCCCAAGCCTGTTGCCGTTGTTGATGCGGCGCCGGACAATCCGGAGACGCCCGCCGTAGAAGCTGGAGCGCCTGCTGGAGATGCCGGAAAGGCCGACGCCCCCGCCGAGGCTGCCCAGCCTGAAGCCGCGCCGGCCGAAGCTGTGGCTGAGCCCGCTACCGGAGAAGAGCCGGTGGACGCGCCAGTTGCCGAGCCCGAGTACATCGACGTCTGGTGGCCGAAGGACACCGGCCCGTTCCGGCACCAGAAGCAGGCCCACCGCCAGCACAAGGCCGCAGGCAGGCCCGGCGGCAAGGGCAAGCAGGGCGGAAAGCCGCGCCACCAGGGCGAAGGCGGCAAGCCGCGCCGCGCCAACGGTTCGCAGCCGGCCAAGCCCCGCAAGGAACGGGAGGCCGACCCGAACAGCCCGTTCGCCGTGCTGAGCCAGCTCAAGCAGGATCTGTCGCGGAAATGACCGCATGACCTTGCCGGACCCACAAGCCGCGCCCGCCTGTCAGCGCATCGACAAGTGGCTCTGGTTTGCCCGGCTGGTCAAGACGCGCAGCCTTGCCCAGCGGCTCGTGGCGGCAGGCCACGTTCGCGTCAACCGGGTTCGCCTGTCCAAGGCTTCGCAGACCGTTTCGCCGGGCGATGTCATCGCCGTCCTGGTGCATGACAGGGTGCGTGTCATCCGTGTCGAACACCCCGGCCACCGGCGCGGCCCCGCCCCCGAGGCGCGGCTTCTCTACGCCGACCTGTCGGAAACCGGCACGCCGCCGCCGCAGCAGCAGGACCCGCCGGCGCCCGCAGACGACTTGCCCGCTTGACGCATTCGCCGGAACATGCGAGTGACGCGTTGAACCTGAAAACCGTGGCGGAAGCTTCGTCAAAACCCCGGTCGCACTGACCTGCCGCGTTGCCGCCGTTGACCGTTCGAGAGACTGCCAATGACCTATATCGTCGTCGAAAACTGCATCAAGTGCAAATACATGGACTGCGTGGAAGTATGTCCGGTGGACTGCTTCTACGAAGGCGAGAACATGCTCGTCATCCATCCTGACGAATGCATCGACTGCGGCGTGTGCGAACCGGAGTGCCCGGCAGAGGCGATCAAGCCCGACACCGAACCCGGTCTCGAGAAGTGGCTCGAACTGAACACCAAGTTCGCCGATATCTGGCCGAACGTCACCCAGAAGCGCGATCCGGCGCCGGACGCCGAAAAGTACGATGGCGAGGACGGCAAGCTGGAAAAATACTTCTCGGAAGAGCCCGGCGAAGGCGACTGAGCCATACCGGGCACAGCCCTGAGGTGAATTGAATTTTCACCGTCGTGTTAACCAAATCTTCATACTTTGCGCCCCTTGGGCGCAAAAACAGCGATTTTGTGACTTCCGGCCACTTTAAGATGTCCGGATCTTGTGCTATATAAGATCCCGATGACATGACGTTGACAGCAAAGCATTGAGGGTCCGGGTTCTTCAGAGCCCGGAGTTTTTTTCGCCTGAACCAGTTTCGAGCCGCACCGTTCGCCGACGACCAAGCCTGCAAATTGCCCCGTGAGCATTCAGGCACGAAATAGAGCACCGGACGACGCCCTGCACCGCTCAACACAACTGGCCGACAACATTTCTCCGGACAGGATCCGGCAGCCTCTTCTGCGCCCCGGCGGCAGAAGGCAGGCATGACGTGTTGCCAGGCGCCCACAAGCGCCAGAAATGGCGGACAGTGCTTTGACCTGAAGACGCAAGACGGCATCACGCGAGTGCAACCAGGCGAGTGCGAGGACACAACAAAATGGCAGCTGACAAGAAGACCGCATCCAAGAAGCTCAAGTACAAGGTCAACGAGTTTGTCGTGTACCCGGCCCATGGCGTAGGCAAGATCGTTGCCCTCGAGGAGCAGGAAATCGCCGGCGCGAAGCTCGAGCTGTACGTGATCGACTTCGAGAAGGACAAGATGCGGCTGCGCGTGCCCACCGGCAAGTGCGAGAACGTCGGCATGCGCAAGCTGTCGGACAAGCCGATGGCCGACGACGCCATGAAGGTGCTCACCGGCAAGGCCCGCGTGAAGCGCACAATGTGGTCGCGCCGCGCCCAGGAATACGAAGCCAAGATCAACTCCGGCGACCTGATCGCCGTGGCGGAAGTCGTGCGCGACCTGTACCGCTCCGACCGCCAGCCCGAGCAGTCCTACTCCGAGCGCCAGCTGTATGAATCGGCGCTTGACCGCATGGCCCGCGAAATTGCCTGCGTCAGGAAGATGGACGACGCTGCTGCGGTGACCGAGATCGAGGCCCTGCTGGAAAAGTCGTCGCGCCGCGCCGACAAGTCGGCAGCCGCAGCCGAGGAAGAAGCTGCCTGATCTTCGACAGGCTTTCAGTCATGATGAACCCGCCGGCACTCCCGGCGGGTTTTTCATTGCAGCCCACTTGCGCTTCCGCATTTCGGGGTTTGAGCCTGCCCCTGCAATCGCGTATGTAGGCATTCAGTGGTCCCGTAGCTCAGCAGGATAGAGCACCAGATTCCTAATCTGGGGGTCGCAGGTTCGAATCCTGCCGGGATCACCAATCCCTCGCCAAAGAGCCGGCCCCGGCCGTCAAACCCGGCGGCTCATCCCGCCTGGATGGCTTGCGCGGCCTGCGCAATGGCATCATCCACCAGCGCCAGATCATCCTCCGTCAACGCCACCGACGGATAGACCTTGCCCGGTGACTTGAAGACGCCATTGGCCCGCAATGCGGCGTTGAAGCGGGCGTTCTTGGCAGCATCGGCCTGCATCACGTCGCGATAGTCCTTCACACGCTTTCCCGTGAACAGCACATCGAACAGCCACGGCTCTCCGACGATCTGGTGATCATGGCCCGCCGCCGAAAGGTGCTTCGAGAATGACGCCATCAGCCTTTCGCCGTTGGCCTTGAGCCTGTCGTACTGGCCCTCGCGGCGCAGCACTTCCATGGTCTTGAGACCGGCCACCGCCGCCACCGGCGCGCCTGACAGGGTGCCAAGCTGCATCAGGAAGCCGTCCTCGCCAACCTTGGCCTTGTCGAAATGCGCCATGATGTCTGCCCGCCCCGCGATGGCCGCCAGCGCAAAGCCGCCGCCGATGATCTTGCCCAGCGTGCACACGTCCGGCACCACGCCGTAATAGTTCTGGGCGCCCTCGTAGGTGAACCGGAAACCGGTAACGATCTCGTCGAACACCAGCACGATGCCATGCCTGTCGCATTCCTCCCGCAAAGCCTCAAGGAAGCCGGGCGCGGGCGGCAGGATCCGCTGGAACGGCTCGACGATGATGCCGGCGATCTCGTGGGCGTGCTCGGCGATGATCGAGCGGGCGAAGTCGATGTCGTTGAAGGGGGCGACCAGCATGGCGTCGCGCACGCCTTGCGGGATGCCCGGCGAATCCGGCACGGCGAGTGGGAAGTTCACCAGCTTCGATGGCGCAAGGCTCATCTGCGCTTCCGCCGACATGCCATGATAACCGCCCTCAAACTTGAGGATCTTCTCGCGTCCCGTGAAGGCGCGGGCAAGCCGCATCGCGTACATGTCGGCTTCCGATCCGGTGCAGACATAACGCACCTGCTCGGCACACTGGACGGCATTGCAGATTTCCTCGGCCAGTTCGATGCCCGCCGTGTTGTTGGCGAAGAAGGTCATGCCCCTGGGCAATTGCTGCAACACGGCCTCCATCACTTCGGGATGGCCGTGGCCCAGCAGCATGGGGCCGGAGCCGATCAGCAGGTCCACATATTCCCTGCCGTCCTCGTCCCAAACGCGCGATCCCTTGCCCTCGCGGATGATGATGCCGGGATCGAAGTTGCCGAAGCCGCCGCCGGGCAGAACTGCATTGGCGCGGGACATCCAGTCGGATTGGGTCAGCATCGTTGTCTCCTATTCGAACACGGCGACGGGCTCGCCAAGCCTTGCCACGTCAGGCGCAATACCAAGGCCAGGCCCGTCCGGCGGGGCAATGCGGCCAGCTTTGCGCACTGGCGCGCGCTCATCAAGCCGTGGCGAAACATAGCCCGACAGATCGCAAACGTTCATCAGATTGGATGGCCGGGTGGCAGCACCGAGATGCAGCAGGCAGGCGGTGGTGATGTCAGATCCCCAGGTGTCCTCGATGCACATCTTCGCGCCCAGATGCAGACACAGGTCCCGGGCGCGGCGCATGGCCGACAGGCCGCCGAACTTCGACAGCTTCAGCGCAACGGCGTCCATGCAGCCCAGCTCGTACGCCTTGAGCAGCGATGCCGCGTCATGGGCGTTCTCGTCCATCTTCATCGGCAGGCCGGTGGCGGCGCGCACGGCGGCGCACTCCTCGATGGTGCGGCAGGGCTGTTCCAGCATGACGTCCAGATGGGCGACCGCCTTGCCGGTGCGGGTGGCGTCGAGCCGGGTGGCCCCGCAGTTCCAGTCGCCATAGACCAGCGGTCCGTCGCCCACCGCCTCGCGCACCTTGATCAGCCGTTCCGCATCGGCCTGCCAGTCATTGTCGGCGCCCAGTTTCACCTGGAACTGCCGCATCCCTTCATCGTAGGCCTCCACCGCCATGCGCGCCATCTCGTCCGGCGCGACGCAGGTGATGGAATGGTAAAGCGGCATGGTCTCCTGCCGCCGCCCGCCGAGCAGCGCATGCAAGGGAAGCCCGGCAGACTGCGCCGTCAGATCCCAAAGGGCAGTGTCGATGGCGGACTTGGCGTACTCATGGCCCTGCAGCCACGCGTCCAGCTTGTCCATCAGTGCCTCCGGCCCGACCGGATCAGCGCCCAGCAGAACAGGGAGCATCTCCTCGATGGCCGGCGCCACGCCGCGGGCATAGGCCGGCAGATAGTGCGGGATCGGGCAGACCTCGC
>CAZYKZ010000072.1:0-12110 GCA_964648175.1 uncultured Anderseniella sp. | reverse complement strand
TGGATGAGGTGAATTGTCGAGCCGCGTTCTAGCCGATGCGGCTGCACGGCGCAATCATGCTGCGCCACGGCAAAACGGCCCGGGGCACTGTTGCCGCCGGGCCGTCGTACATGCTTGAACCTTGTGTCGCCGGCCTTGCCGGATCAGGCCTTGCCCGGCCAGCCGTTGGCCATGGCGTTGTTCTCTGCCGACTTCTTGGCCTTGTAGCCTTCGGTCGAGCGGCCAACCTGCTTGCCGTTGGAGGCAAACTGGCGCCAGCGGTGTTCACCCTTCTTGTCCTTGTAGAACTCCCACTTGTCGCCGTCCTTGTGGCCCCGGTTGGCGTTCGACTGGCAGTCCTTCTTTTCCTTGTAGCCTTCAGACGACGCGCCGATGATCTCGCCGTTCTTGTGAGTCTTCCGCCAACGCCACTCACCCTTCTTGTCCTGATAGTACTCGGTCTTCACGTCTGACATCGCCGTTTCTCCCACAGCAGTTGGATGGCCGACGTTAGGAAAGGTTGATTCGCACCCGCGAGTCACGCTTCAACACGCGGATTCTCCTGCCAAGAACGGCCTTTTCACCTGTTTTCAGCCCATTTCATGGCCTCACGCCCCGCAATCGCCAGCATCACGCCACCCGGCACGGCAGCCGCAAGCCATCCCCAGGCGGGCAATCCGGCGGGCCAGCCTGCCCCGCTCAAGGCCGACCAGATGGCCCATCCCGTCCCGATCAGCGCAAGGCAGAACAGGCAGCTGCCAGCCACGACGAGGATGATCGCAAAAGTCCTGAGCAGCGCCATGACCACTCCTACTGGTTGCCGACCGGATCGATGACGCCGCCGGGACAGCCCGGATCAGTCGGGTCGGCCTGGGCGATGTGCGCCGCAACGTCCGAACCCGGTCCGATCTTCCCGCCAAGGCCAATGGTCAGTTCCACGATCAGCCGCCGGGCGCCGTCGTCCTTGCAGGCGATGCGCACCCGGTCTCCGGCGCCGGGGCCAAAGCTTTCATCGAACGCCGCCCTGATGTCCTCGCCCGTCACTTCGCGCCCGATGCTGCCCGCAAACAGGTCCTTCACAGCCGACCGGTTCAGGGCATCCAGCACCATGAGCGAGTCCTCGAAATATTCCTGCGCTCCCGCCCCGTCATAGCAGGTGCCGTGCTTTATCCATTCGTGCTTGTGCAGGCCGGAGCGGGTGCCGGGCATGGCTTGCTGCAACTGCCGCCACAGCTCTTCATCCAGCCGGTCCCACGGCAGGTCGTGCCAGCGGTTGTCCTTGTCCAGTTCCACGTGACGCTCGCTGACCCCGCAATAGGCGCGCGAACGCGGCTGCGGCCACAGCCCGTGCAGGGTGAAGTTGGTGGCGTCGAAACGGTCCGCCGTCTGTGACCGGCATTCGGGCAACCGGGGCCGCGTCTCACAGAACGCCGGCTGCCAGCTCACCGCCAGCACGTACTCCGCCGGGCCGGCAGAGAGCTGCTGGTAGCCGAACGCCCCCGCCAGCAGCGCGGCGGCAACCGCAACGGCCTGCCTGATGGAAATGCGCGCCAAGCCTCAAGCGCCCTTCTTCGCCACGAACACCGCGTAGAAATAATTGCGGTACACCACTTCGACTTCGCTGAACCCGGCCTGTTCGAGCCAAAGCACCTGGTCATCCAGCTCGGCATTGATGTCCATCTCTGCCATGCGCTTCAGGCCGTCCTCGAGATCCTGCTCCAGCGCCCCGGCCGCCAGCACGTCCTTCTTCCACAGCCGCATGTGGATGTCCTGCACGGCCTGGGAACAGGCCTGCACCTGGTCGATATTGACGAAGATGCCGCCTGGTTTCAGCGCCGCGCAGGCCTTGGCAAACACCTTGCGCTTGTCCTCGTGGGTGAGGTGATGGATCACGAACGACGAAATCACCCGGTCCCAGCCGCTGCCGAACTCGCCTTCCACGATATCAAGCTCGCGGAAGGTAAAACGGCCATCGCCGGCAAACTTGGCCCGCGCCTGGTCGAGCATCTTGGTTGAAATGTCCGCCAGTTCACACTTCACGTGCGGACACGCATTGACCACCTCAAGCGCAAAACCGCCGGTTCCGGCGCCAAGGTCCAGCACGCGCGCAGGCTCATCCGCCTCGAGCTCCAGCGCCGCCACGGCTGCGCCGTAGAGGTCGTCATAGTCGGGGATCAGCGCATGGCGCGAGCGATCGTATGTGGCGGCGGCGGCGTCAAATCCAGTCATCCCGGGCCTCGTCTCGTTCAGGCTTGCAGTTCTATGTAGCGGGAATATGAATGTCATCCATGGAATTCTTCAGTCCACTCATCACCCTCTGGGCCGTGCAGCTTCTCGCCGCCATCAGCCCCGGCCAGTCGTTCGTGCTGATCTCGAAGCTTGCATTGTCTAACACTCGCCCCGTGGCGCTGTCCGCCGTGATGGGGCTGGGGCTTGGCACGATCATCTGGTCGTCCGCCGCCATTCTCGGCGTCGCCATTCTGCTGGAAACCGCTGCATGGGCCTATACCGCTTTCAAGATCGCCGGCGGGCTCTATCTCGTGTGGCTGGCCCTCATGCTTTGGCGCCATGCTCCGGAACCGCTGGAGCTGGACGGCGCGAAGGTTCGCAAACTGACGCCCTGGCGGGCCTTCACGCTGGGCAGCATCACCCAGCTTGCCAACCCCAAGGTAGTGGTGTTCTTCGGCTCGATCTTCGTCGCGCTGCTACCCGCCCATGCGCCCGCATGGGTCTACGTCGCAGCCGTGGTCATCGTCTTCATCAACGAGATTGGCTGGTACACGGTGGTTGCGCTGGTGTTTTCATCGGCCCGGCCGCGCGCCGCCTACATGCGCGCCAAGATGTGGATTGACCGGGCCATGGCCGGCTTCCTGGCGCTGATCGGCGTCCGGCTCATCGCTGAAGGCTAGCGGCATATTTCACTGTGAATCGCGCATAACCACGCTCGGTTTCCGTGAGAAATTCCTGCGTCAATTGATGAAATTCGGGCAGCTTGTGAAACGGCACCGCCGGATAGGCATGGTGCTCTGCATGGTACGGCATGTTCCAGGCGAGCAACCGCACGATCCGGTTGGTGAACGTGGTGCGGGAGTTCTCCAGCATGTTGGCCACCAGCGGGCAGCGGCCATGCTCGGCCAGCAGGTAGAGCCGCAGGAAGGGCTGGCCCAGCAGCAGCGGCACGATCCAAACCCAGACCAGCAGCATTGAGCCCACCAGCCACGATGCCAGCGCCATCAGGACATAAACCGCCAGCATGGCCTGCGCCTCCCGCCGCACCTTGTCTCGGCCCCGCTCCGGCACATAGGCATCCGCGTTCCGTCCGGCCGCATTGGTCAGCAGCGTCGTAACGTGCGACTTCCATACCGGCAGGCCGGACACGTGCCGCACGTACTGCCACCAGGTTTCCGGTTTGGGCGAGGCAAGCTCGGGATCGTTGTCCGGGTCCTGCGTGAACCGGTGGTGGGCAAAGTGGAAATACCGGAACCAGTTGTATGGCAGCGCCAGCACGAGGGCGCACAGCCAGCCCACGCCCACATTGAGCCAGTGCGAGCGGAACGGCGTCTGGTGGACCGTTTCGTGCAGCAGCGTGAACAGGAACACGAGCAGGATGCCCTGCACAGGCAGCACCAGCTGCCAGCCCGGCACACCGGAGGCAATCAGCCAGCCACAAAGCCCGATAAGGCCCAGATGACCGGCCAGATGCAGCAGCCCCGGCCCGTCGGCCCGCGCCGTCAAAGCCTCGCGGTCCGCCGCGCTCAAGCCGGCAATCAGCTTCTTGTGATCCATGCAGGTAACGTGTGATCGGCAACCCGTATGGTCAATAGGCCGGACGCGCCGTCGCCTCGACCTTCACCACCGCCCGCAGCATGCCGCTGTCATTGACGGCGTCGGGCAACATCACCCGCTCGACGCTTTCCTCGAACGAGGGCTCGCCGCCGCCCATCTCGGCAACCGCCGCCGCCGCCGTGTCGCGCGCCAGCGACGAAGCGAGGTTGATCGCCTCCTGCGCAATGCCAAGCTGGGTCACGCCGTCGGGCCCGTGCACCCGGAACACGCCGGCGCCATTGCCGTTCACCTCGATGGTGACGGTGCGCGCGATCATGCCGGTCGCAGCACCCACCGCATTGGCAACCTCGCAGGCTTCAGGAAACACCATCTCGCAGCCAAGCCGCTCGCCCACTTCCGGGTAGTAGACCTTGACCGGTCCTCCCACCGCGACCACCGGCACCATCGGCGTGATCTGCACCCGCGCCAGCGACCGCTTGCCGATGCCCCGGCAGACGACGTCGATCAGACCGCCTGCCCGGCCCGGCTCTATGGCATGGTGGCCAAGCGCGGTTTCCAGGACAGCACGGCCCGTCAGCCGCACCGTCTCTTCCCACACCGACCGGCAGATCTGCTCGACCAGTTCATCGCTCGGCGCCTGCATCAGCACGAACCGCACCAGCAGCTTCGCCGCCAGCACGGCGCCCTCGCGCGACCAGTTGGCCTGCATGTTCAGCACGTGCGCAGCATCCGATGGCGTGAAGCCCGCAATCTGCACGTGCCCCTTGCGGGCGAGCCCTTCGAGTGCGCGCTGACTGCCGGAACCCGCCGCCACTTTCGACAGCGGCAAGGGCCGTTCGGTGATCGATGCGAGCAGCTCCCGCTCGCGTCCGTTCAGGCCCGCAGGGTCTGCGCCCTCGCCGGAGCGGCCAAGCGGCAGCATGACGAAGCGGCCCGCCATGGAGCTTGACTCAGGCTCCGAGAGAGTTGCCTCAAGTGACTCAAGTACTTCAGGAAAACGGCTTGCGATGAGAGACACTGGCACCGCCCGTCGCGGCCCCACCGTGGGCACGCCCTTGACGTCGAAGGTCACTTCGCTGTCGCCGCCAAGGCCCAGCGTGCGCACGTCGATGGCCTGCACCATGGTGCGCCAGCCGCCCACGTCCGCACCCTGCTCATTGACCTGCGGGCGGCCGTTCTCGAACACGCCGAGGTCGGTCGTGGTGCCGCCCATGTCGGACAGGATGAAGTCGTTGAGGCCCGACAGCGACGCCGCACCGACAAGGCTTGCGGCAGGGCCGGACAGCACCGTCTCGATGGGCCTGAGCGCCACCGTGGACGCCCGCGCCAGAGAGCCGTCGCCCTTGGTGATCATCAGCGGCGCATCAATGCCGAAGGTCTTCATCGCCTTCTCCACCGCCACGATGAGCAGCGAGATGCGGGAGATGAGGCGCGCATTGAGCGCCGCCGTCAGAGCCCGGCGTGGGGCGTCGAGCGCGGAGGCGAGCTCAGTCGAACAGGTCACCGGCAGCCCGGTCTTCGCAATCAGGAAATCGCGGGCGGCATGTTCATGCGCCGGATTGCGCACGGCAAATTGCGAGGCCACCGCAAAGGCTTCCACAGCGCCCTTGTGCTTCCCCGCCAGCGCCGCAAGCGCGTCCATGTCGAGCTTCGTTACCTCGCCGCCGTTGTGATCGTGACCACCAGCAATGCGCTCCACCACCAGCCCTGGAAACGCCGTGGTGAGACCTGAGCGCTGCACCATCGTTTCGTCAAAGCCGATCAGCACCACGCATACCGGCGAGCCGTGACCCTCGACCACTGCATTTGTGGCCAACGTGGTCGACACCGACACAAGCTTGACCATTGCCGCCGCCCCGGACGGCAGCTCGTTCAGCGCCCGTTCGATGGCTTCGCTCACGCCGATTGCCAGGTCGCCGCGCGTCGTCAGTGCCTTGGCCGAGGCCAGCACCTTGTGGTTGCCCGCATCCAGCACGGCAGCATCGGTATAGGTACCGCCCGTATCGACGCCGATGAGATAAGAGGGTTCAGCCATGTCCTGCCGTCAGCCTTCCAGTTCCTCGCGCAGCATTTCCAGTTCCAGCCACTGCTCCTCCGCTGCGGCCAGCTTGTCCTGCATAGCCTGCAATTGCGCGGCTGCTTTATCAAAACCGGCAGGATCGCGCGCATAAAAGCCGGGATCGGCCATATCCTGCTGCAATTTCGCAATTCCGGCGGCAAGCTTGTCCATCTCGCCGGGAAGCGTCTCCAGGGCATGCTTCTCCTTGAAGGAGAGTTTGCGCTTCTGCTTCTGCGCTTCGGCAGGCTGGGCTGAGGTCTCCTGTTTGGGACCCGGGCGCGCCGCCTGTTGCTTTGTTTCCGCCCGGGTACTTCCGGCCTGCCGCGCCATGTCGGAGTAGCCGCCCGGATACTCGCGCCAGCGCCCGCCACCCTCGAAAACCAACGTCGACGTGGCGACACGGTCGATGAAGTCGCGGTCGTGGCTGACCAGCAGCACCGTGCCCTGGTAAGCTGCGAGCAGTTCCTGCAGCAGGTCCAGCGTCTCAAGGTCGAGATCGTTGGTCGGCTCGTCGAGGATCATCAGGTTGGATGGCCGCGACAGGGCGCGCGCCAGCATGATGCGGCCCCGCTCGCCGCCCGAAAGCACGCCGACAGGCGTACCCGCCTGTTCCGGGCGGAACAGGAAGTCCTTCATCCAGGCGATCACGTGGCGCGGCTCACCGTTGACGATCACCTGGTCCGACCCGCCACCGGTCAGCGCATCCTTGAGCGACGTGTCGGGGGACAGCGAGGTGCGGTCCTGCTCGAGCGATACCATTTCGAGATTGGTGCCGAGCTGCACCATCCCGGCATCGGGCTGCAGCGCGCCGGTGATCAGCTTGATCAACGTGGTCTTGCCCGCCCCGTTCGGCCCGACGATGGCCAGCCGGTCGCCGCGCAAAACGCGCAGGTCCAGGTCCTTCACGATCACCCGGTCGCCGAACGATTTGGACAGGCCCTTCACCTCGATGACCCGCTTGCCGGAAGCATCCGCATCGCCGGTTGCGAGGTTCACGTTGCCTTGCGCCTTCACCAGCGTGCGCCTCTTTTCGCGCAGCGCATGCAGATCGCCCAACCGCCGCACATTACGCTTGCGCCGCGCCGTCACGCCATAGCGCAGCCAGTGCTCCTCGGCGACGATCTTGCGGTCGAGCTTGTGCTGTTCCTTTTCTTCCTCCTCGAGCACCTGGTCGCGCCAGGCCTCGAAGTGCGCAAAGCCGCGATCCATGCGCCGCGCCTCTCCCCGGTCGAGCCATACGGTGGCCTGCGAAAGGTTTTCCAGAAAGCGCCGGTCGTGGCTGATCAGCACGATGGCCGAGCGCATCGACTTCAGCTCGCTTTCCAGCCACTCGATGGCGGGCAGGTCCAGGTGGTTGGTCGGCTCGTCGAGCAGCAGGATGTCGGGCTCCGGCGCCAGCACCCGGGCCAGCGCAGCCCGCCGTGACTCGCCGCCGGACAAGTGCGCCGTGTCTTCGTCACCGGTCAGCGACAGCTCGCGCATCAGGTACTCCGCCCGGTGCGGGTCATCGCCCGGCGCCAGGCCTGATTCAACATATGAACGAACTGTCGGATATCCTGTAAAATCAGGTTCTTGCGGCAGATATCTTACGGTCGCTCCGGGCTGCACAAAGCGGGTTCCACTATCGGCTTCAATGTCGCCAGCGGCGATCTTAAGCAGCGTCGACTTGCCGGACCCGTTGCGCCCGACAAGGCAGATGCGCTCGCCCGCGCCCGCGCTCAAGGTGGCGCCGGCCAGCAATGGGCGGCCGCCGAAAGTCAGCGTGATGTCCTGCAGCAGAAGCAGCGGCGGGGGAGCCATGGGCAAGGTCCGGGCGGAAGGTTCAGTCGTTGTCGGTGAGCCCGGCGCCAGCCCCCTTCAGCCGCGAAGCTTCAGTGGCCGGCACATAGGTGCGGTGGGCGAACCGGCCAAGCGCTTCCCATATTTCATCGGCAATGTCTACAGCGCCGGTTCCCGGTCTCATGGAAGGTGAAGCGGCTGCAGCGGATTCGATGCGAACCTGCACCGGCGACGCCGGGCAGCTGTTGCTACCGCTTATCGTTATGCCGCGGGAGGAAACCTCCACCGCGCAGTCCGGCCAGGCAAGCGTGGCGTCACCACCTGTCTGCATCAGGAACGGCGCCAGCAGCAACGGCTGATGCATCGCATCGAAAGTGACCGGCAGGTCTGCCCCGCCAAGGTCGGACAGGTGGGCGCCTTCCAGAACCGGACAACGGCCTGCGAGATTGGTCTCGCCGTCAGTCGCTTCAAGCAGCCTCAGCAGGCAGCGTGCGCCCGCCAAGCCCATCGCCTCAAGCCGGGCAGCGGCCATGCCCGCCTCCTGCGCCAGCCCCCACGGACGGCCTGCGCCATTGGCGGCCTTGGTCGCCATCACCTCGACCTCGTTCAGCGACACGATCATTGCGACGCTTCCGCCTCCAATGTCGGCTCTGTCTTGTCAGCCGCCTCCAACGGCGGCCAGGCCCAGTCGTCCGCATCCATGCCGTGGATCTCGTCCGGGAACGGCGCATCCGCATACATGGTGATGCGCACCCAACGGTCAGACTTGGGGTCGAACCGGGTTGCGCCGAAGAACGCAAGCTTGCAGCGCAGGATGTCGATCGGCATCATCGCCGCCGACAGCACGTTGTCGTGGATTTCCGAGTATGGCAGCCGCTCGGCGATCTGCACCCGCCGCGCCGCATGCCGGTGCTCGGGGTGGCGCAGCAGGAAACCGGCCACCAGCGCCTCGCGCGGTTCTCCGTCAAGTGCGGCCAGCATGTTGACCACCTCGCGCCCGATGCCGAGGCGCTGCTCAAGGTGCGCGCCGTCTTCCTCGTAGCGCTCGCCCAGCCGCGGCTCCAGCTTCTCTTCCGAGGCGTACCAGAACCGCGCCGTTTCTGCCCGAGAGTCAAAGTCGAGTTTCAAGGCCCAGTCAAAATGCTTGCGGGCGAGCCCAATCAGCCGGCCCACGCTCATGGCGCCGTCGATGGCGAACGTCTCTGCCTCGTCGGCAGCCATCTGGCTGGACAGGTCGTCAACCAGCTCGCCATAGGGTTCCAGCATCAGCGAGGCAATGGCCTCCTGGCCTTCAAGCGTCAGGTTGGCTTCCGCCCACAGGTAGAGCTGATCCCACGGCCGCACCTTGTCCAGCGCACCCGACGCCACTTCAAGCATCGCCTTGTCGAGGTCTCCGGCAAGTTCGCACACACGTTCCGCCTGCCGCTCATCAGGCGTGTGCCAGCGCTCAAGGCTTGCCCGCGACCGCTCCAGCAGGCTGCGGAATCTGTCCTGCGCTTGAGCATCGGCTACCGGCAACGCCCGCACCCGCGCAATCGCCGTCTCGCGCGCCTGCATCCAGGCATTCAGCAGGGCCGGATGATTGACCAGGAACGGCGCCATGCCGAGCCCGGTGGAATTGCCCACGCCCAGCCTGCGCCGTAAGTCCTTGTCCAGTGGCACAGCCTTCGCTCCGCCCTTCACCCGCGCCATGTGTTCGAGGATGTCCACGGTGAACGCGCGGATCAGCCACACCGCCAGCAGCTCCAACCGGAACGGTCCGCCCGCCTCCTCGCGCGCCGCATAAAGCCCACGGTCCGCCAGGCCGAACTTGCCGTTGCCATAGACGGCGGTGGTGCGCATCAGGTAGCCGACCTTGTCGATCTCCTCGCGGTCCGGTTGCTCTCCCCGCGCCAGGCAATCCACCATGTAGTCGAACAGCCGCACCGAGCGGTTGGCGCGTGACAGCACCAGTTCACTTTGGGCGCACCGGCCTGCTTCCTGCTTCGGCACGTTGTGCGACAGCCGCTCGATATCGGCATCCGACGGCACCCCGTCGAACAAGGCAAACGTTGCGTCCCACTCGGTGGCGATCACCCGGTCGGACCGCTTTTCCGGCGGCAGGTCGTTGGCATAGCAGATCAGCGAATAGGTGCGCTCAGGCCCCCTCGCCTCGTACACCGCAAAACCGACACCCTTGCCATCGATCTCCCAGCGGCTGCGCTCCACCTGCCAGCCCTCGCGCTTCACCCGGCGCAGGATGGCGCGCATGAACGACAGCCGCGTCTGATGCGCTGCGCCCATGCGGTCGAGCTTCATCACCTGTTCCGCCGGGCGCAAGCCTGTCAGCGCGCCGGCATCCGTCTGCTGCTTCATCCGTTCTCGAACCCTTCAAGCACGTTCACCGTATTGATGCCGATCTCCTTAACCGCGTAACCGCCCTCCATGCAGAACAGCGTCGGCAGCTTCAGCTTGGCGATGCGGCTGCCATAGTCGGTGAAGTCCTCCGACTTCAGCTTGAAGAAGCTGATCGGATCCTTCTCGTAGGTATCGACGCCCAGCGACACCACAAGCGCGTCGGGTGAGTAGTCCCTGATCCGCCTGATCGCGTCATCCAGTGCCGCACCCCACTCGTCGTAGCCCGTGCCGGGCTTCATGGCGTAGTTGACGTTGTAGCCCTCGCCCCTGCCTGCGCCGGTCTCGTCCGCATAGCCGAGGAAGTGCGGGAAGGCATACTCCGGCGCCCCGTGCAGCGAGCAGAACAGCACGTCGTCGCGGTCGTAGAAGATGTCCTGCGTACCGTTGCCGTGGTGGAAGTCCGGATCGAGAATGGCCACCCGCTTGGCCCCGTCATTGAGGAACATCTGCGCGGCAACGGCTGCGTTGTTGATGAAGCAGTAGCCGCCATACATGTCCTTGGCGGCATGGTGCCCCGGCGGGCGGCACAGGGCGAACGCAGCCCGCTCGCCACCGGCAACAATGCGCTGGGCCGTCTGCGCGATGGCGCAACTGGCCTGCGTCGCCTCCCAGGTGCCCTCGGTGATCGCCGTCTCGATGGCCAGCGCATAGTATCCAACGAGCCCGTCGATCTGCTTCGGCTTCTTCACCACCATTCGCCGGGCCGGAAAGCAGGTCGCCAGGATCTCGCCCTTGTACCCAGCCTTCTGCCACTGGTCCCAGGCCGTCTCGAGGAATTCGAGGAATCCCTCGTCATGGATCTGCCTAACCGGCGACATGTCCAGCGCATGCGGATCGAGCATGTCCTTGAAGCCACGCTCGCCAAGGCGGTCCATGATGTGCTCCCACCGCTCCGGGCACTCGAACGGACGCACGAACTCGCCGCCATAAAGCTCGCCCTTGGGAAAATGCTTCCGGTGGTCGTCGCTGCGAACAACCTTCATCTGTCCTTACCCCTCGACTAGACCGGCCGTCTCGACGACCGCATGAAACAATACGTCTGCACCGGCAGCTGCCCATTCCGGCGAAATCTCTTCCGCCTCGTTGTGGCTGACCCCGCCCACGCACGGACAGAAGATCATCGCCGTCGGCGCAATCGCGGCAATGTGGCAGGCATCATGGCCGGCGCCCGACACCATGTCCTTGTGACTGTAGCCCAGCCGGTCTGCGGCGCGGCGCACCGCATCGACGCAATCCTTGTCGAAGGCGACCGGATCATAGGCGCCCACCACCTCGCTCTCGCAGTCGAGACCGATCTCGGCGGCAATGCGCTCTATGCCCTCGACCACCGTCGTCTCCATGTCCTTCAGGTCTTCCAGCGACGGGTTGCGGATATCGACGCAGAACATCACCTTGCCCGGCACGATGTTGCGCGAATTCGGGCTGACATTGAGCAGACCCACAGTCGCCACCGCATTGGGCGCGAAGTCGAACGCCACCTGGTTGACGAACTCGACCGCCCGGGCTGCACCGACCAGCGCATTGCGCCGGACCGGCATCGGGGTCGTGCCCGTGTGGCATTCAAAGCCCGTCAGCGTGAACTCGATCCAGCGCAGCCCCTGGCCATGCGCCACCACGCCGATGTCGAGCCCTTCTGCCTCCAGAATGGGCCCCTGCTCGATATGCAGTTCGAACATCGCCTTGATCTCGCGCCCGCCAACGGGCAGTTCGCCCTTGTAGCCGATGCGGGCAAGCTCGTCGCCGAACGACTTTCCTTCGCTGTCCTTGATGGCATAGGCCTCCTGCGGGTTCATCACCCCGGCAAACACACCTGACGACACCATCGCCGGGGCAAACCGCGCGCCTTCCTCGTTGGTCCAGTTGACCACCTCGATCGGATGCTTCGTCTTTATTCCCATGTCGTTGAGCGTGCGCACCACTTCCAGGCCCGCGAGCACGCCCAGCACCCCGTCGAACTTGCCGCCTGTCGGCTGAGTGTCGAGGTGCGAGCCCATCATCACCGGTGGAAGCGTGTCGTCGGTGCCTTCGCGCCGGGCGAACATGTTGCCCATGGCGTCCACGCTGACGCTCATGCCGGCCGCCTTGCACCAGGTGCCAAACAGGTCGCGCG
>CAZYKZ010000071.1:0-12124 GCA_964648175.1 uncultured Anderseniella sp. | reverse complement strand
CCGGTCCGACGGCGAGCGCCCGGCTGGTGCCGAAGATGGCGTACAGGATGATCGGAGCGATGGAGGCGTAGATGCCCACTTCCGGCGGCAGGCCCGCCAGCAGCGCATAGGCCAGCGACTGCGGGATCAGCATGATGGTGACGATGACGGCCGCGACCAGGTCGCTGGTCAGCGCCTCCTTGTCATAGCGCCGACCCCAGTCGAGCACGGGAATATATCGGGCAAGCCCGCGCAAGGGCGAGCCGGTTTGCGTGGTCATCTTCTACAACGCCGGATAGGGCCGGTGACGCACGCAGCGGGGCGCGTCACCGGCGGTTGAGTTTCAGCCGACCATCTCTGGTTTCGCCAGCCATTCCTTGCCGCGCAGCATCGCCTTCCAGTAGATCGGCGGCAGCATCTTTTCCTTCAGCAGCCAGGCCAGATGCGACGGCTTGGTGCCGTCGATCAGCCAGGACGGGAACGACGGCAGCAGCTTGCCGCCATAACCGAACTCGGCCAGCACGATCTTGCCCTTCTCGACGGTCAGCGGGCATGAGCCATAACCGTCATAGTGGGCGACGCCGCCAGCCTTGCCCATGTCGGCCATGACGTTGTTGGCGACGACGGGGGCCTGCTTGCGCGCGGCTGCCGCGGTTTTGGCATTGGGGGCGTTCATCACGTCGCCCAGCGCCCAGATATTGTCGAACGACTTGTGACGCAGCGTGTTCTGGTCAACGTCGACCCAGCCTGCGGCATCGGCCAGCGGGCTGACGCGGATGAAGTCCGGCGCCGTCTGCGGCGGAACGACATGGATCATGTCGAACGTAGTCTCTACGGTCTCGGTCTTGCCGTCGGCATCCGTCTTCGTGAACCAGGCCTTCTTCGCCGGCCCGTCGATGCGGTTCAGGTTGTGCATGAAGTGCAGGTGCGCATCGTACTTCTTGATGTACTCCATCAGCGCCGGCACGTACTCCTTCACGCCGAACAGCACGCCGCCGGCATTGTAGAAGTTGATGTCGATGTTTTTCAGCACGCCCGTGCGGTTCCAGTGATCGGCTGACAGATAGAGCGCCTTCTGCGGGGCGCCAGCGCACTTGATCGGCATCGGCGGCTGGGTGAACAGCGCCCGGCCCGATTTGAGCTCCTGCACCAGCTTCCAGGTGTAGGGCGCAAGATCGTAGCGGTAGTTGGAGGTGACGCCGTTCTTGCCGAGCGTGTCGACAAGGCCCGGAATGCCGTTCCAGTTGAGCTTCAGGCCCGGCGTGACGATCAGGCGCTTGTATTTCACCACCCGGCAACCATCGAGGATGACGGCATTGGCCTGCGGCTCGAAAGCAGACACGGCGGCCTTGATCCAGTGCACGCCTTGCGGGATGAGCGACGCCATGGTCTTGGCGGTTTCGGACGCATCGAAGATGCCGCCGCCGACCATCGTCCAGCCCGGCTGATAGTAGTGAACGTCAGCCGGGTCGATGATGGCGATATCGAGGCTGCTGTCGCGCGACAGGAGGCTCGAGGCGACGGAGATGCCGCCCGCACCTGCGCCCACGATGACGATGTCATGGCTGGCGTCGGTGACATCGGTCGGCGTCTTGCCGCCGTTGGCGATGCGGCGTACCACGCCGGACATGTCGTAGCCGGCCTTCTTGGTGGCGGCGAGAATTTCGGGCAGGGGCGTGCCCTTGGCGCCCTGGTCGAGCGACCACAGGGTCGCCGAGCGGGTGCCGGTGCGGCAATAGGCAAATACCGGCTTGGGCAACTCGGACAGTGCGGCGCCGAACTTCTCGGCATCTTCGTCCTGTACGCGGCCCGAGACCACCGGCAGGTAACGGGCTTCCAGCCCGGCCTTCTTCGCCGCCTTCTCGATTTCGGCAAATGTCGGCTGGTCGGCGCCTTCGCCGTCCGGCCGGTTGCAGATGATCGAGCGGAAGCCCTGCTTCTTCAGTTCGGCCACGTCGGCGGCAGCGATCTGGGGACTGACACTCAGACCCTTGTCGATTGTCTTGATTTCCATCCCTTTGGTTCCTTCCTGTTGGCAGGGCGCGGCAGCCGCGCTGGCTGCCGCTGCGATGCCGGTTGCCGGTATTCCTCGCGCGTCAGATGGCGTTGACCGGCACCTTCAGCATGGGCCGTCCGTCCTTGTCCTTCGGCACGTCGCCGGCGCGCATGTTGACCTGCAGCGACGGCAGGATCAGCTTCGGCATGTCGAGAGTCGCGTCACGCTCTGTGCGCATCTTGACGAACTCTTCCTTCGTCTTGCCCTTGCCGACGTGGATGTTGTGTTCCTTCTCCTCGCCGACGGTGGTTTCCCACTTGATGTCGCGGCCGTTCGGCCCGTAGTCGTGGCACATGAACAGGCGCATGTCGTCGGGCAGGGCCAGTACCTTCTGGATCGAGTCGTACAAAGTGCCTGCATCGCCACCGGGGAAGTCGGCGCGCGCTGAGCCGCCATCGGGCATGAACAGCGTGTCGCCCACGAAGGTGGCGTCGCCGATCACGTGGGTCATGCAGGCAGGCGTATGACCAGGCGTGTACATGGCCACGGCCTGCATGTTGCCGATCATGTAGGTGTCGCCGTCCTTGAACAGGCGGTCGAACTGCGAGCCGTCGCGCTGGAACTCGGTGCCTTCGTTGAAGATCTTGCCGAACGTGTCCTGCACGACGAGGATCTTGTCTCCGATCCCGATCTTGCCGCCCAGCTTCTTCTGGATGTAGGGCGCAGCCGACAGGTGGTCGGCGTGGACGTGCGTCTCAATGATCCATTCCAGCTTGAGATCACTCGACTTGATGTAGTCGATGATTTCATCGGCATGGTCATAGGTGATGCGGCCGGCGGCATAGTCGATGTCCATCACCGAGTCGATCACGGCGCAGGACTTGCTGGCCGGATCCTTGACCACGTAGCTGATGGTGTTGGTGGCGGGGTCGAAGAAAGCCTTCACGTCAGGCTTGACGTTCATGTTGACCGGATATTTCATGGTGCTGTACCTCCAGATACATATTCTGTTTTTTGAATATAAAGTCAGCGCAGCCGATTTACAAGGCCTGTCGCCTGCTACGTTGGTCCTATCTCACCGGATGGCATAGAGCATCGCCAGCGAAGCCAGGTAGATCGCCATCACGCAAGCAGAGTCCACGCCCATCCCAAGCACCTGCGGCTTGCGCCTGACCAGAAGGCCAGCCACGTAGACCGTGGTCACCAGAATGCCGGTAACGAGTGTCAGCATTTCGGCGCGGCCGGCCTCGGCCAGCAACGGGCCGCCGCGGTAAAGCGCATCCGCCGGCAGCAGCAACGCCAGCATGATGAGGTTGCTGCCGAAAATATTCGAGATCGCCATTGTGTAGGCGCCAAGCCGGGCCGCGGCGAAAGTGGTGCTCAGCTCCGGCAATGAGGTTGAAGCAGCCAGCACCGTTGAGCCGACGAACGTGGCGCCAAGCGCGGTCTGCTCGGCAAGCGCGTCCGACGCCCAGACCAGCGCCACGCCGCAGGCCAGGATCACCAGGCTGAAGCCGGCCATGCGCAGCCCAAGCATCCTGCTTGTCATTTCTGACGGGGCGAGTTGTGACGCCGGCGCTTCTTCGGCAGGCAGGTCGGGCAGGTCAAGCGGCACCCAGTCACTGTTGGCGTCATACCGGCGCAGCAGCCAGACCGTGAACCCGTAGGCCAGCCCAAGAAGCAACGCGCCGCCGCCAATGCCGAAAGCCACTTCCGCGTCGCCGTAAATGAAAACGCCCAGCAGAATGGAAAGGAGCGCGATCAGCAACACCGCTTCCAGTGCATGGGTTGGCTTGCGTGGATACCGTGTCAGGGCGCCGCGCACGACAGTAGCGTCGGCAACCGCCAGTATGGCTGTCTGCACCGTCACGCCGCCGAGAATGTTGCCGAGCACCAGTGCCGGCTTTGCCGAGACGGCTGCCGTGACGGTGGTGGCGATCTCCGGCAGGGAGGTGACCGTTGCCAGCAAGACCAGTCCGACGAAGGCGCTGCCGAGGCCGGTGCGCCGGGCGAATTCATCGGCGTCGCGCGCAAGCCCGTGACCAGCCAGCCAGACACCTGCGGCGGCAACGAGAAGGACGGCAATGTTCACAGCCAGCGGCTGGCCTTGCAGCATGTCTTGTCAACCTCTGCCAGGGCCTGCAGCCCCGCGCCGTCAATGGGACATCAGCACTGGAATATTGCTCTCGCGAAGTGCGGTATCCGTGGCGCCGCCGAGCACGAACTCGCGCAGCCGCGAATGGCCCCAGGCGCCCATCACAAGGAGGTCGGCGCCAAGTTCCTCCGCCTTCGCAAGCACGTCCGGCCCGGCATTGATGTGGCGCTTGTCCAGCGTCACCACCTGGGTCCCGATGCCGTGCCGCGAAAGGGCCTGCGCAAGCTCGGCGCCCACCGGCACCAGGCCAGACTTGCCGCGCTCGCCGGGGCAAATGATCTGGATACTGTTGTCCGGTGCCGTCTTGAGCATTGGCATTGCATCGTGGACCGCACGTGCGGCTTCGCGTGAGCCGTTCCAGGCGATGACGATCCGCTGTCCAAGAGATGTGGCGGTCGTGGTGCCGGGCAACATCAGCACGGGCCGGCCCGAGCCGATCAGCAGGTCTTCCAGCGTCAGGTCCGGGTCCATGAAGTCGGAGTCGCTCCGGCTGCGGCAGATCAGCGTGATGTCAGCGCAACGCGCAAAGTCGAGCGAGCGCCGGGTGTCGGGCGTCACTGCCGCGTTCTCGTTGCGCCACTCTGCGTTGCCGCCGGCACTGCGCGTGGCCGCATCGAATGCCGCCTTCACCTTTGCAGCGGTTTCGGCCTGCTCCCGAACTCGGCCTTCCAGCCATTCGTCAAGCTGCCGGCCCCGCAGCGCAGGGTGCACGGCGATCGGCGCGGCTGCGAACATGCCCGTCACGTGACCGTTCCAGCGCCCCGCAAGCTCGAAGGCCTGGGCAAACAGGGCCGCGGCCTTGCCCGGGTCGCGAGCCACCGCCAGGATCGTCTTGTATGAGTTCATCTGCTTGTCCCTTCAACATCCATTCCAGATTGCACTGCCTGCCCCGCCAGCCGCCTTGACCAGGGTCAACTGCGCGCGTGCCGTCGCGCACCTTCAGGCCGTGTTCTGCTTGAGCATGAGGAAGTTGCGGCGGAAGCCTTCCCGCAGCACGCGAATTTCCATCGGCGACATGTCGCCGTCGAGTTCGCTGAAGATCGCTGCCTCTTCCCAATCCAGGTGGCGGGCGATGGTCTCGAAGCAGTGCCGCATGAGATAGCCCAGCGCATTCGGGTTCCAGTCGAGCAGACCTTCGCGCGCATCGTTCAGCGGTTCAGCCAGTTCGATCGTGCAGGTCTCGGCCCGATTGTGCTCTGAAATTGCCACCTCGACACAGCGCGTCAGCGTGGCTGGACCGGACCTTCGCGCCACCAGCAGCCGGTACAGCAATTCCTCGTTGCGGTGACACAGTGGAAGGTCGCTGCGCAGCCGGCTCAGTACCGACCGGCATGCGGCCGGCGCAAGATGTCGCGCGCCCAACTGGTCAGCCAGCGACTCCAGGTCTCCGCACAGTTCCCGCACGCTTTGGCGGCATCTGGCCAGCATGTTGAGCGGGTTGTCGCCGTCTTCAAGCTTGATGAGCTCAGCCATGGTTTCAAGGCCCTTCCGCCGGGCCGGCTAACCGTTGAAATTGAACGCAACTTTTAGGGCCTTAAGGCCTGACTGTCGTTGATCGGAGTCAATTTCCGCTGGGTCTGCTTCCGTTTGCCGGGCCGCCGGGCTAGCCTTGGGCCGGAAGAGGAAGACATGCGGTGGTTCTGGTAGGGCCGCCGCATTGGAGAATTGCCATGGCGCCGGCAAAGCCGTGTCCGCACCGTACGCAGGAGATCGAACTGAAGCTGCTGGCCGATGAGGACGCGGCTCGCGCTGCATGGCCGAATGCAGTTGCGGCGGGGCTGTCGTCCGGGGAGCCACCGGCAAGGCTGCTGACCAGCACGTACTTCGACACGCCCGGCCACTGCCTGCGCAAGGCGGGCATTGCGCTGCGCGTGCGGCGCGACGGCGACCGCATCCTGCAAACCGTCAAGGCCCGGGCATCGATACATGGCGGGCTGTCGCGCGCCATCGAGGTGGAAAGCGTGCTGGAGGACGCAAAGCCCGATCTGGCCGCCATCGCCGACGCTCGTCTGCGCAGCCAGATATCCAGACTTGCCGCCGGCAAGCCGCTGGCGCCGGTGTTTGAAACCATCGTCCGGCGGACCGAGGCAGAGGTTCGCCATGACACTGGCACGTCCGCCCTGCTGGCGGTCGATGATGCAACCATCGTGGCCGGCGGCACCCGGGCTTCCTTCCGCGAACTGGAGATCGAGCTGCTGTCCGGTCCGGTGGAAGGACTATTCGCGATTGCCCGCATCCTGCTGCCGTCTGGCCGGCTGCGGTTTTCCACGATGTCGAAGGCTGAACGGGGCTTTCTGCTGGCCGAGACCGGGATGCTGGAACCGGCGCCCGAACCGAGGTTTGCCGGGCCTGCAGTCCTGCCCGCGAAAGCGACGTGCGCACAGGCGCTGGAGCTGGTTCTTCGCGAGTGCGCGGCCCAGATCAGCGCCAATGTTGAAGTGGTGCTGGCGCTGGACGTGCCGGAGGGACCGCACCAGCTGCGTGTCGGCCTGAGGCGGTTGCGCAGTGCCATCGGGCTGTTCCGGAAGGTTCTCGGCAGTCCCGCTGCCGGGCAGCTCGGATCGGAAGCCCGCTGGCTTGGGCAGGAGGCTGGCCGGCTTCGGGACCTTCAGGTGATCACCACCTCGCTTGTCCCCGGCTATGAAGCGGAACGCGGCCGCACGGCAGGTCTCGACCGGCTGACGGAAGCGCTTGACGAAATGGCGGAACAGTCAAGAACCAGCCTGCGCGACAGCCTTCAGTCGGAGCGGGCGGCAGCGTTCCTGTTTGACCTGGTGCGGTTCACCGAAGCCTGTGGCTGGCTTGCATCCGCCGGGGACAGGCAGCAGGAGAGGCTGGGTCAACGGGTCGACCGGTTCGCAGCAAAGTCGCTCGACAAGCGTTGGCGCAAGGTGCGCAAGACGGCAAGGCACATCGAGACGCTCTCGGTCGAGGAGCGCCATGCGCTTCGCAAGGAGCTGAAGAAGCTGCGCTACGCGGCCGAGTTTTTCGAGCCGCTGTTCCGCCCGTCGCGGGTCAAGCCGTTCCTGGCGGCGCTGAAACGGCTGCAGGATGTCTTCGGTGAACTGAACGATACCGCAGTGCTGGAGGCGCGGCTGGGCGAACTGCCGGCTGACATGCTGGCGGACGCCGAAGTGCAGCATGCAACCGGCTTGCTGATCGGCACTTTCCGGACCAGGGCCGACATGCATTGGCACGAAGCCAGGCAGTTGTGGGCGGACCTGAAGAAACTCAAGGCGTTCTGGAGCTAGCCGGAGCATGCATTTGTCAGGCAACAGGCACGCGCGCGCATGGACAACCTGACCGGCTCGATACTGACGGCAGCGGGCGGACTGGGCATCTTCCTGCTCGGCATGCTGGTCCTGACCGACGGGCTGAAGAACCTCGTCGGCGGCCGCCTGCAGGCCTTTCTTGCCCGGCGCACGCAAAGTCCGGCAAGCGGGGCAGTGGCAGGCGCTGTCATGACTGCCGTTCTGCAGTCGTCGAGCGCCACGACGGTCGCTGCCGTCGGCTTTGTCGGCGCAGGGCTGCTGACCTTCACCCAGGCGCTCGGCATCATCTTCGGCGCCAATATCGGCACCACGGTCACCGGCTGGCTGGTGGCGCTTGTCGGTTTCAAGCTGCAGCTCGGCCTGGTCCTTATGCCGGTGGTGCTCGCCGGCGTTTTGCTGCGCCTGTTTGCCAGAGGCTGGCTCAGGCATGCCGGTTTTGCGCTCGCCGGCTTCGGCCTCCTGTTCGTCGGCATCGGACTGCTGCAAGAGGGAATGCAGGCGCTGGAAGGCGTGGTAACCCCGGACAGCCTGCCCGCGGACACATTTGCAGGCCGCTTCAAGCTGGTCCTGATCGGCATCGCCATCACGCTGGTCACCCAGTCGTCGAGCGCTGGGGTGGCGACTGCGCTGGCGGCGGTGGGCACCGGGTCGATCTCCTTCGTGCAGGCAGCAGCGATGGTCATCGGCATGGATGTGGGAACCACGGTCACTGCCGCCATTGCAGCGCTCGGCGGCAACATCAGCAGCCGCCGGACCGGCTTCGCTCACGTCATCTACAACGTGCTCACCGGCATCATGGCGTTCCTGCTTCTCTACCCGCTGCAATGGATGGTGGAGGCCTGGCAGCATGCCGGTCATGTTCTCGATCCGCAGATCGGGCTGGTCGCTTTTCACTCGGCCTTCAACACGATCGGCGTGCTGGCCGTCATCGGCTTTACGCCTGCATTCGCGAGGTTCATCGTCTGGCTGATACCCGACAGTTCTTCCTCGCTCACGTCACAACTTGATGAGAGGCTGCTTCACGATGCCGATGCCTCGACCTACGCAGCCGGGGCCAGCGCGACGGCAATCACCCTGGAAACGCTTGCCCTGCTCTGCGATGTCATTTCACGTCCGGGTGGGCGCCGGTTTGCGGACAGGTTGAGCGAGATCCGCGATGCTGCCCGCGATACCCGCAGCTACAGCGACCGCATTCAGATACAGCCGCACCAGCAGCAGGCGTTCAGCCGCCGCAAGGCGGCGCTGCACATCCTCGATCACGTGTTCAGGGTGCTCCACCGTTGCTCCCAGGACGAGCGGCTGGCGCTGCTGCGCGAAGACGCTTCACTGTCCGCGCTGGGTCAGGAACTGCGAGAACTGATATCGGCGCTTGTGGCCGATCCTGCGGCAGGCGAGACAAGGGACAAGCTTGATCGTTTCCGCCAGCGGATGCGCGAACTCCGGCATTCCATGCGGGAGGAAACCATAACCATGACGTCCGAAGGCAGGATGGACTCGGCCACCGCGCTCGTGCGGCTTGATGCGATAAGATGGCTGCACCGGGTCAGCTATCACGTATGGCGAATGTCCGTTCACCTGCCCGACCTGATTGGCGAACCCTTGCCATCTGACCGGCAACCGGTGCCGGACCAAGGCTGAACCAGGAGCGCAAGCCACAGAGATTGACCAACGCGGCAGCCCAGCTGTCAAACCACGAACCGCTCGCGGCGAACCTGGCTTGCAAGACCCGGATCAAACAGTTCGCGCGCCGTTCGATGTCCGTCATAAACGGCGGTGGCGATGAGGCCGGGAGCGCGGCAATCGCCGGCGCGTACGATGGTCTTCAGTTTGCCGGGGGCATCGCGCAGTTGCCGCCACAGATCGTCATCGGGCTCGCGCGAGGTGACGGGCACCAGCGCGTCGCAGGGCAGCGTCAGGGACTGGCCTGTGATGGCGTGGGCAAGGTGCACCTCGCGCGCATCAGCCCGGTTCAGCAGGTGATGCACGATGATGCGGACGCCTAGCTCATGCAGCCTCAGATGAACCGCAGGTTGCTCGGTGGTGCGGACCGACCAATCGGACACGCGCGGTGCGCTGGCCACGTAAGTCACGGCATGACCTTCGCGGGCCAGCAGTTCGGCGAGCGCCGAGGCCATGTAGTAATCGTCGTCGTCATAGACCACGACCGTGCCGCCTGCGGGTGGCCGCCGGCCCGCCATGAGATCGTCCGGGCTGAAAACGGAGGCCTTGTCCATGCCCTCGATACCGCCAGGTTTTGAGCGGCCGCTGCCATCGCGCCGCCAGTGACTGCCGGTCGCGATTACCACATGTGCTGCATCCGCCGCGAGAACGTCCGCAGCCGTCATCGGGCTCGCCGGGTAGATCGAGACATTGGCCATCTGTGACAGCTGGCGCACGCGGTAATCGCGCACCCGGATCCACTCTGAAAGGCCTGGCAGCTTCGCTTCCCGGGTGACGCGGCCACCCAGCTCTTCGCCTGCTTCAGCCAGCAGTACGGTGTGCCCTTGCCGGCCCAGCACCAGCGCCGCCTCGAGGCCGGCCGGCCCCGCGCCCGCCACCAGTACCGTGTCGGCCTTGTCCGTCCGCGGCACCCGTTCCGGATGCCAGCCGCGGCGCCATTCCTCGCCCATGGTCGGGTTCTGGGTGCAGCGGATCGGTACGCCCTGGCCGTCGCCCGCATAGCAGACATTGCAGCCGATGCATTCGCGGATTTCGTCGAGCCGGCCGTCACGAACCTTGGCTGGCAGGAACGGATCGGCGATGGAAGGCCGGGCTGCGCCGACCAGGTCGACGATGCCGCGGCGGACCTGCGAGAGCATGGTGTCGGGCGAGGTGAACCGGCCGACGCTGACCACGGGCTTTCCGGTAAGTGCGCGGACATGGGCAATCTTGTCCTCGAGGCTTGCTTCCCTGACGAAGCGCGATACGCCCATCTCGTGGCCATAGTCCGCCACGGTGACGTCGAACAGGTCGCACAGCGGAGCAAGTCCGCTGAGCAGTTCCTCGCGGCCGTCGCTGGAGCCGTCCTCGTTGTCGACCTCGACGCGCACCGCCAGTGCGCAACTGTCGCCCACCAGGTCGCGGGCTTCTTCCAGCAGTTCGCGGATCAGGCGCGAGCGGTTTTCCATCGAGCCGCCATACTCGTCGGTGCGCGTGTTGAGAACGGGATCGAGGAACTGCGCCAGCAGGTAGGTGTGGGCGGCGTAGACATAGATGATGTCGTAGCCCGCCTCGCGCGCACGGCCCACCGCATCGAGGTGGCGGTGGCGGAATTCGCGGATGTCTGCCTTGTCCATGCGCTGCGCCTGCCACGGATCGTTGGAGACCGGCAGGCTGGCCGGGGCCAGCGGCGTTGCGCGGGAATGCAGGTTGGACGAGCGCAGGCCCCCGTGCCAAAGCTCGACGCCGGCCAGCGCACCATGGGCGTGCACCTTGTCCGTCATCAGCCGCATGTTGGTGACGTCCTGTTCGTCCCACAACGAGCAGAACGGGAACGGCATGTCGTCCGAGGAGGGGTGAATTGAGCAATACTCGGTGTTGACCACGCCCCACCCGCCTTCGGCCTTGACCTCGCGCATGGCGGCAAGCGTCTGCGGCAGGGCGTAGCCCATGCCGGTACAATGCGGCACCTGGTAGAACCGGTTGGGAGCGGTGACCGGGCCGATCTTGACCGGCTCGAACAGCACGTCGAATCTGGGGTCGCGCATCAGGCGATCCCGGGTTGAGGCGCCGACGCCTCGGCCTGGGCACGCTGCTCGTCGAGCTGGCGTTGGCGCTCGGATCGCATCATCAGGATGCCGGCCAGCACCACGCCCACCGTCACGATGCACACGATGATCGTCGCCAGCGCATTGATGTCCGGCGTCACCCCGAGCTTCACCTTCGAGAAGATCAGCATCGGCAAGGTGGTGCCGCCGGGGCCGGAGGTGAAGCTGGCAATGACGAGGTCGTCCAGCGACAGGGTGAAAGCCAGCAGCCAGCCGGAGATCATGGCTGGCGCGATGATCGGCAACGTGATGTCCCACAGCACGCGCAACGGTGTGGAGCCAAGGTCCATGGCAGCTTCCTCGACCGACTGGTCCATAGAGGTCAGCCGCGATTGCACGATGATGGCGACGTAGGCCATCGAGAAGGTGATGTGTGCCAGCGTCACCGTGTTGGCGCCGCGCCCGCTCGGCCAGCCGATCAGCGTTTCAAGACTGACGAAAAGCATCAGGAGCGACAGCCCGGTGATCACGTCAGGCATGATGAGCGGAGCCGAGATCATGCCGGAAAACAGGGTGCGCCCCTTGAACCGGCCGAGCCGGGCAAGCGTCAGCCCTGCCAGTGTGCCGAGAATGGTTGCGAACGTGGCCGATACCACCGCGATGCGCAGCGACAGAAGCGCTGCATCGATCACCTGGTCGTTCTGCAGAAGCTTCCCGTACCACTCGGTCGAGAAGCCGCCCCACACCGTTGCCAGCCGGGAGGCGTTGAACGAGTAGGCCATCATGATCAGGATCGGCACGTAGAGGAACGCGAAGCCGAAGCACAGGACCGACAGGAGGAACACAGAGCGCTTCTGCATCACTCAACCCCCTCCGCTTTTGCATTGTAGTGGTTGAAGATCATGATCGGCACCACCAGCAGGAACAACAGCACCACGGCGACGGCGGACGCCACCGGCCAGTCGCGGTTGAGGAAGAACTCGTCGAAAAGCACGCGGCCGATCATCGGGCTGTC
>CAZYKZ010000070.1:0-12172 GCA_964648175.1 uncultured Anderseniella sp. | reverse complement strand
GCCATGTGCCGCACCATCATGTCGGCAGGTTCGCGCCGTGGCGCCATGATGGCCACAATGCGCTGTGACCACCCGGACATCGAGGATTTCATCACCGCCAAGCAGGATTCGCGCCGGCTTCGCATGTTCAACCTGTCTGTGCTGGTGACCGATGCATTCATGGAAGCCGTGAAGGACGATTCGGATTGGGATCTCGTGTTCGCCGGCAAGGTGTACAGGACTGTGCGCGCCCGCGACCTGTGGGACCGCATCATGCGCGCCACTTACGATTATGCCGAACCCGGCGTGATCTTCATTGACCGCATCAACGCGCAGAACAATCTCGCATATTGCGAGACCATCCACGCCACCAATCCGTGCGGTGAGCAACCGCTGCCACCCTATGGCGCCTGTCTGCTCGGGTCGGTCAATCTGGCAGCGCTCGTTGCTTCGCCGTTCAGCGCCGAGGCAAGGCTGGACGAAGCTGAACTGGAGCGCATCACCACCATCGCTGTGCGCATGCTCGACAACGTGGTCGACATCTCCAACTACCCGCTGGAAGCACAGGCGCACGAGGCCCGCTCCAAGCGCCGCATCGGTCTTGGCGTGACCGGGCTGGCCGATGCGCTCGCCATGTGCGGCCTGCGCTATGGCAGCCAGCCTGCGGCAGACATGGCCAGGCACTGGATGCACAAGATCGAACGGGCAGCCTATCTTGCCAGTACCTCGCTAGCCGCCGAGAAGGGCGCCTTCCCGCTCTTCGACCGGGACGCCTATCTGGCATCGGGCCACGTCAAGGAGCTCGACGAGGACGTTCGCAAGGCGATTTCCGAGCACGGCATCCGCAATGCGCTGCTCACCTCCATCGCGCCCACCGGCACGATTTCCCTGTTCGCCGGCAACGTGTCGTCAGGCGTCGAGCCGGTATTCTCGCTGAAATACAACCGCCGGGTCCTCCAGCCGGATGGCAGCCACACCATCGAACCGGTGGAGGACTTTGCGCTACGCCTGTTCCGCCAGATGCACGGTCACGATGCTCCGCTGCCGGAAGCCATGGTGACCACCGCGGAACTCTCCCCTCGCGACCACATCGTGATGCAGGCAGCCTTGCAAGCCCACGTGGACAGTTCGATTTCCAAGACCGTGAACGTGCCCGAGGACATCAGCTTCGAGGCCTTCCGCGACGTGTACATTCAGGCCTACGATCTCGGTCTCAAGGGCTGCACCACCTACCGGCCCAACGCGGTGACCGGTTCGGTGCTGTCGGATGCAACCGCAGACAGCCAGTCCGCCGAAGCCCAACCGGCCTTGCCGCTGGCCGCACCTGCAGCGCCGGGCGAGAGTTCCAGCGTGGTCTACATGCGCCAGCCGCTGGGCCGGGACCCGGTTCTGCCCGGCTTCACCTACAAGCTGAAGTGGGGCGACTCCGACCACGCCATCTACATCACCATCAACGACATCGTCGAGGATGGCCGCCGCCGCCCGTTCGAGATCTTCATCAACTCCAAGAACATGGAGCACTATGCCTGGACCGTGGCGCTGACCCGGATGATCTCGGCCGTGTTCCGCCGCGGCGGCGACGTGTCGTTCGTGGTCGAAGAGCTCAAGGCCGTGTTCGACCCGCGTGGCGGCCACTGGATGGAAGGCCGGTACGTGCCGTCGCTGCTGGCAGCCATCGGCGGCGTCATCGAGAAGCACATGCTGGCAACCGGCTTCCTGAAGCGGGCCGAAGGCATCGGCGCTGATGAGGGAGCAACCGGTCATGCAAGAGCCCAGCGCATGGCCGTAGGAGGTCAACACGCACCCGGCGGGCAATGCCCCAAATGCGGCGAGGCCTCGCTCGTTTTCCAGGAGGGATGCTCCACCTGCCTGTCCTGCGGCTACTCCAAGTGCAGCTGATCCCTCGCCTTTCCCGTTGACAGGCGTCAAGTGATGTTCTACTTTTGTTCCAAATCTGGAACAGGAGTGAACGCCATGTCATCAAGCCCTGCTTTCGACCTCGACAACGAGTTCGGCGACCGGTTCTGGTTCTGGACGGGCGCTTCAGGCAAGCGGTACATCCACTCCGTCTACCAGCCTGAGGATTGCCCGCCGCTGCCGGGCGCCATCTTCATCGAGGTTTGCCGCATGGCCGACGGTTCGCGAAAGGCCCTGGGCGCCGGCCGGTTTTCGCCGCTGTGGGACCTTGCAGCCAGTTCGGCAAACCGGCTCGACGCGGCCTGCCGCGAAGTGCACGTACACCTTCTGGCCGAGGATGACATGGCAACGGCCCACGTGCTGGATGACCTGCGCGCAGGCCTCGGCCTGGACGTGCCGTCAGCTCCGGCAAAGCCGTCAGCAAAGGCAGCACCGGTCCTGGCCCGCCGGGACGGCGGCTTCGCCGAACAGGTGAGCCTGCCCCTATTCGCCGGCCTTGCGGCCTGAGGCAGCCAACACGGTCTGAGCCAGCGCGAGCACTTCCTCCAGGTGATGATCGCTCATCCCCTGTTCGCGAATGTGGTCCAGCGTTGAAGCGATGTACTCGATGCAGGGTCCGCCCTTGCCGTGGCCCTGCAGCACGAACGGCAACAGCTCCTGCGCCGTGCGCTTTCCAGCGTACTGGCTGTGGGTCTGGTCAACCACATAGACCAGCGCATTGACCTGCTCCGGTCCCCCCTCGCGCTGAACCTGCATTGGCCGCCACTTCTCCTTGTAGACCATCGTCACCTGCTCACGCTCGCGCAGATAGGCAATGGTCTCGTCCCGCCGGTGCGGCGCGACCCGGTAGCCGATGCCCCGGCAGCGCCCGCCCCGGTCGAGGCCCAACACCATGCCCGGCTTTTCGGGCGTACCGCGATGGACATGGCTGTAGATGCACAGCCGCCGGTGCACCCCGTGCATCACTGCCGGCAAACGTTCCTCAAACTCGAAGCCCGGCCGCCACATTAGCGATCCGTAGCCGAATACCCAAAGCGGTCCACTCATCCTGCCTTGTCCTGATGGTTTTTCGCGACTGAATACGGTTGCCCTTGCCTACAACATTCCGCGCGGCAGCGACAGCATGCTAGAAAGTGGCTTCATCAGCCTCGCGAATCGCCGGAGACCGCCAGTTCCATGACTGACCCGCTTGCCGTCAAGCGCACCAGCCCATTGAAGATGATGTCGCCCCTGATCGTGTTCCTGCTCATCGCCGCGGCCTGGAGCGGCTGGTGGTTCTATGCGCGCGGGCTGGCGCAGGACCGGCTCGCCGCCTTCGAGGCCAACACCCTCGCGCTCAATTGCGCCTCCCGGGACTGGGGCGGTTATCCGTTCCGCATCCATGTCGACTGCCTGCAGCCCCGCATAGAGACGGACAAGGTCAAGGCGAGCGCCGACAAACTGCGCCTCATCATCCAGGCCTGGAATCCGAACCATGTCATCGGCGCCGTGTTCGGACCGGTCACCGTCAACGGCATACAGGTGTCCGGCGACCCGATCCGCTTCAGCCACCGCGTCTCGAACGGACAGCTGGCGCTTGCGTCCGTCCTGGCCGAGAACCAGACAGTCACGCTGCCGGGCGGCAAGAGCCTGAGCATCGAAACCGCCGAGGCGCACGCGAGGCCGGAACCGGCGTCGCCTGCCAACCTGATGGTGATCGCAACGTTGAAGAAGCTGGCGCTGGAGGAACTGCGCCTCGAAAGCTTCACCGTCGACGGCACCATCAAGCCCGATGGCACATTCGAGCTGATGTCCGAACCGTCGGACTATCTCGACGCGATCTGGTTCGCCCAGCGCATTGCCGGCCTCGGCGACGCCGAGATGAACGCGGCCCAGGAAATCATCCAACCGCTGCTCAAGGCCAACAAGAACAAGCTGCCGATCCAGATGAAGGACGGCGCCTGGTATTGGGGTCCGTTCCAGATCACCCGGCACTGACGGGCACAGCCAGACCGGTCACACAGTTCAGTCGGCTGCGCCCTCGTTGCCGCCGCCACGGCCAAAGTCCGGCTTGGCCGTGTCCTGCCCGGCCTCGATGATCCCCTTGCGGATCGACCGCGTGCGGGTGAAAAACTCTTCCAGCATCTCGCCATCACCCCAGCGGATCGCCCGCTGCAGGGCCGACAGGTCCTCCGAGAACCGGCCGAGCATTTCCAGCACCGCATCCTTGTTGGTCAGGAACACGTCCCGCCACATGACCGGGTCAGATGCCGCAATGCGGGTGAAGTCGCGGAAGCCGCCGGCGGAATACTTGATCACCTCGGACTTGGTGACCTCTTCCAGATCCGCCGCCGTGCCGACGATGTTGTAGGCAATCAGGTGAGGCAGGTGAGACACGATGGCCAGCACCAGGTCGTGATGGTCGGCATCCATGATATCGACGTTCGACCCGCACGCCTCCCAGAACGCGCGCAGCCGCGCCACTGCATCCGGGTCGGTTCCCTCGACCGGCGTCAGGATGCTCCAACGGTTTTCGAACAGCGAGGCAAAGCCTGCGTCTGGCCCGGAATGCTCCGTCCCCGCGATGGGGTGACCCGGAATGAAGTGAACGCCCGCTGGCACGTGCGGACCGACATCCTTGATCACGCACTTTTTCACCGAGCCGACATCCGTCAGGATCGCGCCTGCCTCAAGGTGCGGGCCGATCTCGCTGGCGAGAGCGGCATAGGTGCCCACCGGCGTGCACAGGATCACCAGGTCCGCGCCCTTCACCGCATCGGCCGCGGTGGCGTGCATCTCATCTGCCAGGCCAAGCTCCATCGCCCTCTCTCGCGTCTCTGCCGAGCGCGCATGGCCGGAGATGGACTTCGCCAGCTTGCCGCGGCGTATGGCGCGCGACAGCGACGAGCCGATCAGCCCGAGCCCGATCAGGGCCACCTTGTTGAACGGTTCAAACGCCATCGGCAGACCTCAACCTTCGCCTGCCATGAACGCGGTCAGTGCGGCAATCATAGCGGTGCACCCGTCCGCATCGCCGATGGACACCCGCAGCGCCTGTGGCAGGCCATACGCCTCCATGCGCCGCACCACGACATTGCGCGAGGTCAGAAACGCATCCGCAGCAGCGGCCGTCTTGCCGTGGTCGCCGGAGAAATGCACCAGCACGAAATTCCCGACGCTCGGCGTCACCTGCAGCCCGATTGACTCCAGCGCCGCGGTCACCTTGGGCAGCCAGGCATCGTTGTGCTCCACCGCCTTCGTCAGGTGAGCGGTATCGCGCACGGCCGCCACGCCGGCTGCAATCGACGGCAGCGCCACGTTGAACGGCCCGCGGATGCGGTTCAGTACGTCGGCCACATTGGGCGGGCAATAGGCCCAGCCGAGCCGCAGCCCCGCCAGGCCATAAGCCTTCGAGAAGGTCCGCGTCATCACCACGTTGCGCGACTGCGACACCAGTTCGATGCCTGACTCATAGTCGTTGCGCCGCACGTACTCGGCATAGGCTGCATCCAGCACCAGCAGGCAGTCCTTTGGCAGGCCCGCATGCAGTCGCTTCACCTCGTCGAACCGCACATAGGTGCCGGTCGGGTTGTTCGGATTGGCGAGGAACACGATGCGGGTGCGCGGCGTCACAGCCTTCAGGATGGCGTCGACATCTGCAGTCAGGTTCTTCTCGGGCACCACTACAGGGGTTGCCCCGTTTGCCTTGATGACGATCGGGTACACCAGGAAGCCATGCTCGGTATAGATCGCCTCATCGCCCGGCTGAAGATAACCCGACGCGATCAGGTTGAGCAGTTCGTCAGACCCGGCACCGCACACGATGTTGGCCGGGTTGATGCCGTGCAGTTCAGCCAGCGCCTCGCGCAGCGCCGTGGCCCCGCCGTCGGGATAGAGGTGCAGTTCATCGGCACAGGCGGCATAAGCCTGCTTCGCCGCCGCACTCGCGCCCAGCGGCGACTCGTTCGACGACAGCTTGTGAACCTTGCCCGCACCCTTGGCCCCGGACTTGCCCGGCACATAGGCGGCGATGTCCAGTACCCCGTCACGTGGACGCGGCAGTTGCGCTTGCTCGCTCATTCTTCGCTCATCTCCATCGCGGTCGGATAACGGCCCGCCACCCTGAGGGCAAGCCCGGCATTGCCCTTCAGCCCCACCAGCGGCTGCTCGCTGGTGCTCAGGTAGCCGGGCACCGCCGTCAGGTGCAGGTCGTCATTGATCTTCATGGTCCAAACCGGCTTGGGCACGAAATCGCGCGGCAGCTTGCCGGCCGTGACAACCAGCGTCTCGTCTTCGCCGGTCGGCTCGCTGATGGCAAAGCCCAGCACCACCAGCGCCCGGGACGGCTTGCCCGTGTCGGACGGCAGCACCGCCACCGCCCGCGGGCGCACCGGCTCTGCAACGCTGGCAATCTGCGCGTACCAGTCCGACTTCATCGGCACCACCGCCATCACCGGTTCATCCGGCGACAACCCCTCCAGGCAACCTTTGAGCGAGCGCGCTTTCTCGACCGGCATCATGGCCGCGAACAGGTCCACTGCAGCCCGGTGCCGCGCATCGTTCATCACCTCCTGCGTGGTCACCAGCCGGACGTCCGCCTGCAGCCGCGTGGACGCCGAAATGACCGTGCGCCACACCCGCTCGACGACGCCCGGCGGCACCTGACCAGCAGCCTTTTCGGCCAGTCGCCGCAGGATCATCGCCTCGCGTCCCGGCCGGTAGGGGATAGCGCTCTTTGGCGCTGCCGCCTTGGCGTCGCGCACCCGGGCGCTGGCCGCAAAACGCCGGCTCAGCAGCGCGACGATCTGGTCGTCGATGCTGTCGATTTCCTGCCTGATGCTGTCAAGCCCGGAAGCCTGGCCGGCCTGCTTGTCCATGTTCGGCAATGCCCGTTCACACTGTCGGCGCCCCCGCGCCGCGCGAAATCATCCGCAGGTTCTAGAGTTGCTGCCGGGAAAAATCAAAGACAAACAGGTTAACCCGCAGCAGCCGGCCGCCCCTAGCTCAGGACGGCACGTCCAGCCCCGTGCGCGCCGGCTGCGGCATGATGTTGGGCCGCAGCGCCGGCACCAGGCGCCTGACCTTCTGCTTGCTGCCTGACACCGCATAAACCTGCTTGATGGCCTCCACCATGATGAGCCCGGAAAAGCCCGGCCCGATCCAGGAGCCGGTCCGCTCCCAGATGGTGGCGCTGCGCACCATGAAGCCGCGCTGGGATGGCGGCACGAACAGCAGCGACTGCCAGCCTGACGGCGAAAACTGCGCATTGCGCAACAGCGTTGTGAGCTGACCTCTCGAAAAAGGCCGTCCATGCCCGAACGGCGTTGTGTCGAACCGCGCCCACAGCCCGCGCCGGTTCGGCACGATGAACATCGCCCGGCCCTGCGGCGCCAGCACCCTCCACAGTTCGCGCAGCATGTCGGGAAGCTGGTCGGTCAGCTCCAGCCCGTGCACCACAAGCGCAAAGTCGACGCTCGAGTCGGCCAGCGGAAGGCATGCTTCGTCCACCAGCACCGAGCGTGCACCGCCTTGCGCAGGCCAGTGCAGCACGCCCTGCCGCGCCGGCATCATGGCGATAGTGCTGGCTGCCTCCTCGCCGGCCATGTCGAGATAGGGCGTGGCGTAACCCAACCCGATCACGCGCGCACCGCGCAGGCCTTTCAGCCGCGAGCGCAGCCGGTGAACGATGATCCGGCGCGTTGCCTGGCCAAGCTTGCTGGCGTAGAACTCCCTGAGATCGACGACATCCATGACGGGCGCAACCCTGATCCAATCCGTCCGTTGAATTCAATACCGGCCAATGTGGTGCCGGACATGGCTGAGCACAATAAGACCCGGCCGAAGCAAATACGAGGTAAACCGTGAGCACTCTTAAGTTCCATCTGTTCCCCTGCCTGTCCGACAATTACGGGGTGCTGGTGCATTGCCCTGAAACCGGCGCGACCGCCTCTATCGACGCGCCCGAGGCGGCCTCCGTTGAAAAGGCGCTGGCCGGGAGAGGCTGGAAGCTCACCCACATCCTCATCACCCACCATCACCACGACCATGTCGGCGGGGTTGAGGAACTCAAGAACAAGTGGAACTGCGAGGTCATCGGCAATGCAGACGAGCCCCACGGCCTGCCCGGCCTCACCGGCACCGTGACGCCCGGCGGCACCTACGATTTCGCCGGGCACAAGGCGCACATCATCGCCACGCCCGGCCATACGCTTGGCCACATCACCTGGCACTTCGCCGATGACGGCGTTGCCTTTGCCGGCGATACCCTGTTCACGCTGGGATGCGGACGGGTGTTCGAGGGCACCATGGAGCAAATGTGGGACTCGATGAGGAAGCTCGCCGCGCTGCCGCCGGAAACGGTCGTTTACTGCGGTCACGAGTACACCCTGTCGAACGGCAAGTTCGCCTTGACGGTGGAGCCTGACAACCAGGCGCTGAAAGCCCGCATGGCGGACATCGAGAAGCTACGCGCCGAGGGCAAGCCGACTGTGCCGACCACCATTGCCGAGGAGCTCGAGACCAATCCGTTCCTCAGGGCCGGTTCGGCCGCACGCTTCGCCGAGGTCCGCAAGGCCAAGGACAATTTCTGACCGCTCGGGAAGCACCGGCTTGGACACCGCAGAAAAGATAATCAGGCAACTCGGTCTCGAGCCCCATCCCGAGGGCGGACACTTCCGCGAAACCTGGCGGGCGTCCTCGCCCAGCGGCGAGCGCGCCGCTGGCACCGCGATCTACTACCTCTTGCGCGAAGGCGAACAGAGCCACTGGCACCGGGTCGATGCCGCCGAGATCTGGCACTGGTACGCCGGCAGCCCGCTGGAGCTGAGCCTGTCGCCAGACGGCAATACCCTGGAGCGTCATGTTCTGGGCAACCGGCTGGACAGCGGCGAAGCCCCTCAGGCGATCGTTCCCGAAAACTGCTGGCAGAGCGCGCGCAGCCTCGGCGCATGGACGCTGGTGGGCTGCACCGTGTCTCCGGCGTTCGAGTTTGCAGGCTTTGAAATGGCACCTGACGGCTGGCAGCCCCGCAACGGCTGAGCGGATCAGGCCACCAGCGCGTATATGTAGACCGCGTAACCCGCCAGGAAGGCATAGCCCACCCGCTTGCCGAAACGCCTCACCACCACTGCCAGCACGAACAATGCCACCGACACCGCGATCATCACGGGAATGTCGACCTTCACCATGTGCGCCGATACCGGGATCGGCTTGATCAGCGCGGTGATGCCCGCAATGCCGAGAATGTTGTAGACGTTGGAGCCCAGTACGTTGCCCAGCGCAATGTCGGAATGCTTGCGCAGCGCCGCCATGATCGAGGTCGCCAGTTCGGGAAGCGAGGTACCTATCGCGACCAGCGTCAGGCCGATCACTTCATCACTGACATCAAATGCCTGCGCCACACTGATGGCTCCATCGACGAGCAGCTTGCCGCCGGCAACGACGGCCGCAGTGCCACCTGCAACCATGGCGATGTCGAGCCAAATCGACTTCGACGGCTTGGGCAGGTCGTCGTCATCTTCATCGGCGGCAGCTTCTCCGTTCGCCTTCCGGTCGCTGTAGATGAGGTATACGAGGTAGGCCGCCAGCAGCAGCACGAACAAGAGGCCCGCCAGCGTGGACAGCTGGCCGCCCCACACCGCAAACAGCAGCAGAGCTGCCGTTGCCACCATGGTGACCCCGTCGCGATAGATGGCGGCACCCGAGACGATCACCGGATAGATGATCGCGCCAACGCCGAGGATCAGCAGGATGTTGGCGGTGTTGGAACCGACCACGTTGCCCATCGCGATGCCGGGCGCGCCGGACAATGCCGCCTGGATCGAGGCCACAAGTTCCGGCACCGAAGTGCCAAAGCCGACGATGATGATGCCGACGACCAGGTGCGAAAGGCCGAAGCGCAGCGCCAGCGCACCTGCGCCGCGCACAAGATATTCGCCGCCGCCCAGCAGGAGAACAAATCCTGCCAGCAAACTCAAAATGGTGAAAATCACTGCCCCTGCACCTTCGCGGTGTTTCCGTTTGACCAGCTATGTAGGCGCACCACAGCGCAAATGAAAGGGCAGGCGGAACGAATTCCACCTGCCCCTGCAATCTTTCGCCTTCTGGCCGGCAAGCCGGTCAGATCATGTACTGCCCGCCATTGGCGGAAATGGTCGAACCGGTGATGAAGCCCGAGTCGTCGCTCACCAGGAACAGCACGCACTTTGCAATCTCTTCCGGCTCACCGAGACGGCCGACCGGGATATGCGGCAGGATGGCCTTTTCCAGCACTTCCGGCGCAATGGCGCGAACCATCTCCGTACCGATGTAACCAGGGCAGATCGCGTTGACGGTGATGCCCTTCTTGGCGCCTTCCTGGGCCAGCGCCTTGACGAAGCCGATGTCGCCCGCCTTTGCCGCGGAGTAGTTGGCCTGACCCATCTGGCCCTTCTGGCCATTGATCGAGGAGATGCAGACGATGCGGCCAAAGCCGCGGTCGCGCATGCCTTCCCAGACCGGGCGGGTCATGTTGAACAGCGAGTTGAGGTTGGTGTTGATGACCGCATTCCACTGTTCCAGCGTCATCTTGTGGAACATCGCGTCACGGGTGATGCCGGCGTTGTTGATCAGGATGTCGACCGGCCCGAAGTCGTTCTCGATCTTCTTGATGGCGGTTTCGCAGGCGTCATAGCTGCCCACGTCCCACTTCATCACCTCGATGCCCGTTTCGGCCTTGAACTTCGTGGCGGCCTCGTCATTGCCGGCATAGCTGGCAACAACCTTGTAGCCCGCGCCCTTGAGCGCAGTGGCGATGGCCGCCCCGATGCCGCGGGTTCCGCCGGTGACAACTGCAATACGTGACATGATGTTTCCTTCCTGGAGTTCTGGTGTTCAGGCTGGCGCGCGTCAGTCGCGCTCGACGCACATGGCAACGCCCATGCCGCCGCCGATGCACAGCGTGGCAAGGCCCTTCTTGGCATCGCGCTTCTGCATTTCGTGCAGCAGCGTCACGAACACGCGAGCGCCAGACGCACCGATCGGGTGACCGATGGCGATGGCGCCGCCGTTCACGTTGACGATGTCCGGATTCCAGCCCATGTCGCTGTTGACGGCGCAGGCCTGGGCGGCGAACGCTTCGTTGGCTTCCACCAGGTCGAGATCCTCGACCTTCCAGCCGGCCTTCTTCAGCGCAGCGCGCGAGGCCGGGATGGGGCCGGTGCCCATGATCGCCGGATCGACGCCTGCATTGGCCCACGAAACGATGCGGGCGAGCGGCTTCAGGCCGCGCTTGTTGGCCTCGGCTTCGCTCATCAGGATCACGGCGGCAGCGCCGTCGTTGATGCCGGACGCGTTGCCCGCCGTGACCGAGCCTTCCTTGTCGAAGGCAGGCCGCAACTTGCCAACGGATTCAAGGGTCACGCCATGCTTGATGTACTCGTCCTGGTCCACGACGATGTCACCCTTGCGGGTCTTGATGGTGACCGGCACGATCTCGTCCTTGAACCTGCCAGCCTTCTGGGCAGCTTCTGCCTTGTTCTGCGAGGCAACGGCGAACGCATCCTGCTGCTCGCGGGTGATCTGCCACTGCTTGGCGACGTTCTCGGCGGTGGTGCCCATGTGATAGCCGTTGAAGGCATCCCACAGGCCGTCCTTGATCATCGTGTCGATCATCTTGTAGTCGCCCATCTTGACGCCATCGCGCAGGTGCGCGCAGTGCGGCGCCTGGCTCATCGACTCCTGCCCGCCGGCAGCAACGATGTTCGCATCGCCATTGGCGATCTGCTGCATGCCGAGCGCCACGGCGCGCAGCCCCGACCCGCACAGCTGGTTCATGCCCCAGGCCGGGCTTTCGACCGGGATGCCTGCGTTCACGGAAGCCTGCCGGGCCGGGTTCTGGCCAGCACCTGCAGTGAGGATCTGGCCCAGGATGACCTCGTCGATGTCGCGGCCTTCAAGTCCTGCGCGCTCCATGGCCGCCTTGAGCACAACCGTGCCCAGTTCCGAGGCAGGCACGGAGCTGAGAGCTCCATTGAAGGAACCTACGGGCGTGCGGGCGGCGGAGACGATGACGATGGCATTTCCGGAACCGGACATAACAGAAACCTCCTGAACGGCGAGTTGTGATGACGTTGATCTAGCACAGCCAAACTGCTTTGTGCACTGCACAATTAGTCGTGTGGCTTCCTCTCCAGCCTAACATGTGCAATGCGCCGTCGGGCAAGCCTCGGCTGCAACTTCGTAGGCGGATGATGAGACCAATGGTTGCTCGACACAACACCATACTGGTGTGTATGCTGCATTGCATGATTGTCTCGCA
>CAZYKZ010000069.1:0-12195 GCA_964648175.1 uncultured Anderseniella sp. | reverse complement strand
CGCGTGCTGGAACAGATCAAGGAACAGTCGGGCGGCAAGATCAAGACCGAGATCAACCCGGGCGAAGGCGCGTTCTATGGACCCAAGTTCGAATACGTGCTGCGCGACGCCATCGGCCGTGACTGGCAGTGCGGCACCACGCAGGTGGATTTCAACCTGCCGGAGCGGTTTGGTGCTTTCTACATCGACAAGGATTCCGAAAAGAAGCAGCCGGTGATGATCCACCGCGCCATCTGCGGCTCGATGGAGCGTTTCCTTGGCATCCTGATCGAGAACTATGCCGGCCACATGCCGCTGTGGTTCGCGCCGGTGCAGGTGGTCGTGGCCACCATTACCTCCGATGCAGACGGGTATGCGGAGAAGGTGGCCAAGCATCTGCGCAAGGCGGGCCTTCAGGTGGAAACGGACCTCAGGAACGAGAAGATCAACTACAAGGTCCGCGAGCACTCGCTGGCCAAGGTGCCGGTCATTCTCGTTTGCGGCAAGCGCGAGGCGGAGGAGAATTCCGTCAACGTGCGCCGGCTGGGCTCGCAGGCCCAGACCTCGATGTCGCTGGACGAAGTGACAGCGGCCCTGGTGGACGAGGCCACGCCGCCTGACGTGAAGCGCCGCAACGCTGAAGCCTGAGTCCTGTCAACGCTTTGCCGCGGTTCTTTCAGACCGCGACTCAGCGTCATCGATGCCGGCATTTTCCGGCGCGTCGGAGGCAAACAGGTCTGCGAGTTCCTGGGCATGACGCTTGGCGCTCTCGGCCAGCTTCTCGTCGTCGGACTGGTGGGCGTAGTCGTCGTGCAGGCGGCGCCGGTCGCGTTCGGCGAACGTCTTGATGGTAGCGGCTGCTTCATCGCGGCTCATGCCGGTTTCCAGCAGGACCCGCCGCGCAAGCTCCAGCGACGAGAGAAACGTCTCGCGCATGATGTGTTCGACGCCAAGGTCCATCAGCCAGTGGACGTGGCGGCGGTCGCGGGCACGGGCATAGATGGGGAGATCGGGGTAATTCTTGCGCACCAGTTCGCAGATGCGCAGCGAGGCTTCCACGTTCGACACGCAAACGACGATGGCACGGGCCTTCTCGGTTTGGGCTGCTGCCAGAATGTCGGCGCGGGTGGCATCACCGAAATAGACGGTACCGCCAAACCGGCGCACGATCTCGATCTGGCTTGGATCGCCGTCCAGCGCGGTGAAGGGAATCTTGCGGGCTGCGAGGACGCGGGCAATGATCTGCCCCATGCGGCCAAGGCCGGCAATGACAATGTGGCCGCCCTGTTCCGGCATTTCGTCGTGACCGGCATCGCTTTCCTCGACCGGCGTCCTGCGTTGCGTCCACCAGCTCTCCGCCAGCATCACAAGCGGCGTGGCGACCATGGTCACAGTCACGATCACGTTGATCTGCGAAGCGAAATCGCGGGTGATGACGAATGATGCAATGGCGGCTCCGGTCAGCACGAAGGCGAACTCGCCGCCTTGCGCCATCGCCACCGCAAAGCGGCGGGCACCGGCAATGTCGAGGCCGAAGCGGCGGCCGACGGCGAACAAGATCACGGCCTTGATCAGCATCAGTACGGTGGCCGCGCCGAATACTTTCAGCGGCTCTTCGGTGATCAGCTTCAGGTCGAGCGACATGCCCACCGAGATGAAGAACATGCCCAGCAACAGCGACTCGAACGGCTTGATGTCTGCCTCGATCTCGTGGCGGTAGCTGGAGTCTGCCAGCAGCGCACCGGCGATGAAGGCGCCAAGGGCCGGCGACAGGCCCGCGCCCTTGAAGATGATCTCGATGACCACCACCGACAGCAGCGCGAATGCCGTCATGGCCTCGGATATGCCGGTCTTGGCGATCAGGTGGAATATCCAGCCCAGCACGTATCGGCCCGCGAGGATGACGGCACACAACGCCCCAAGCGCCTTCAGTGCGCCTTCCCAGGTCATGGTTGGCTGGTCGGCAGCGCCGACCGCAAGCAAGCCCACGAAGGCGATCATGGGAATGGCTGCAATGTCCTGGAACAGCAGCACGGCAAAGCCGAGGCGTCCATGGCGGTGCTCGAGCTCGCCCTTTTCCTTGAGAACCTGCAGCACCATTGCCGTGGAGGAGAGGGACAAGGCAAGGGCCGCGAACAGCGCGTAGCGCCAGTTGTACTGCGCCAGCACCATGAGGACGAACAGGGCAGCGGTCGTGACGAGAACCTGACTGCCGCCGGCGCCAATGACGGAACGGCGCATGGCGAACAGGCGTTGCGGTCTCAGTTCCAGCCCGATCAGGAACAACAGGAGGACGACGCCGAATTCCGCCACATGGAGCATCTTGTCGGCGTCGGTGAAGATGCGCAGGACATAGGGGCCGATGAGTACGCCGGCAAACAGGTAACCCAGCACGGCACCAATGCGCAGATGCTTGGCAAGCGGCGCTATGAAGGCTGCAGAGGCAAGAAGAACGGCGACCTGAAATAGAGAAATGTTGCCCAAGGTTGAACCTTTATTCCGTTTATGCGCTATCGTGGACCATGGCACACGATTTGAACAACAGCATTGTGAGCGAACGGAAGCTGAAATGAGCCGCTTTGATTGCGATGACCCGATCCCGCGCGACCCGCGCTCGTGCGATGCAGTGGAGCACATCATCGTGCCGAGGGCGCGAGACATAGGCGGCTTCGAGGTGCGCCGGGCATTGCCGTCGACCAAAAAGCAGATGGTGGGGCCGTTCATCTTCTTCGACCAGATGGGACCGGCCACACTGGAGGCGGGCAAGGGCATAGACGTGCGTCCGCATCCTCATATCGGGCTTTCCACGGTCACGTGGCTTTTCGAGGGGCAGATCTTCCATCGTGACAGTCTCGGCTCGGCACTGCCGATAAATCCCGGCGCGGTGAACTGGATGACGGCGGGCAAGGGGATCGTGCATTCCGAGCGCACCGGGCCGGAGGAACGCGCCAGCGACAAGCGGCTTTATGGCATCCAGTCATGGGTGGCGCTGCCGAAGGACAGGGAAGAGGACGCACCTGCCTTCCGGCATCATGGTGCCGATGATCTGCCAATCATTTCCGATGGCGGGGTGATGCTGAGGGTCATCGCCGGCAAGATGTTCGGCGAGCGCTCGCCCGTCGAAACGGCGACGGACATGTTCTACGGCGAGGCGGTGATGCATCCCGGCGGGGCAATGCCTCTGCCCCCGGTGTTCGAGGAGCGCGCGATCTATGTGGTGTCCGGCCAGATCAGGATTGCGGGCGACCTGTTCGAAGGCGGCCAGCTGCTGATCCTCAGGCCGGGCGACCACATCTCCATCGTCGCCACGAAGATTTCGCGCATCATGGTGCTGGGCGGCGAGCCGATGGACGGACCACGACACATCTGGTGGAACTTCGTGTCGTCGTCGAAGGAGCGCATCGAGCAGGCGAAGAACGAGTGGAAGACGGGCAAGTTCGACATCGTGCCGGGCGATGCGGAGGAATTCATCCCGCTGCCGGAGCGCTGAAGCCTCAGTCGGTTCCCTGGACCTCGGTGTGCTTGCCGGCCTCGATGATCACCATGCGGGTCTTCTGGCCGCCAGCCCAGTCGTAGGTGCCGGGCGCCAGCGTGAGTTGCTGCGGCCCGGTGCCGCTTGCTGACCAGCTGCTGTTGCGGTCGGTAATGGTCCATGCCGTGCCGGCGTCCGTGTTGACCGTGGCGATACCGGCCTGGTGGTCAAGTTGCAGCGTGGTGAGGATGCCGGGCTTGATGGACACATCGGTGCGGGTGACAGTGTTGCCGGGCTCGATGACGCTCTCCAGCCGGTAGTTGCCCGCGCCAAGGCGCATCAGTCCGCCGGGTACGTCCGACGTGGCGATGAGCTGGCCTGAGGCCTCGCCGCTGGTTGCATAGACCTTGTGAACCGCGCGGAACGGTGTCGGCAGGGGCTCGCTGGCGAGCGTCGACAGGGTGCGCAGTCCGCCGACGTTGAAGACGAAGGTGTAGACCATGTAGTGGCCCTTGAGCACCTCGACGTCCCTTGCGATGGATACGGAGCCGTACGTCGCCTCGATGGTGTAGGTGCCGGGCTCAAGGAAGAGATTGCTGACCGGCTCCTCGGCTTCCAGAAGTTCTGGCGCGCTGCCAGCGGCAAGCCCGCCATCTGTCATGGCGCGGCGGACCTTCCAGTGCACGGGCCGCGTGATCAGGCCGCCGTCTTCAGACAGCCGCGCCGACAACTCCATGCCTTCATTGCCGGGCTTGGTAACCTCGATGCGCAGCTCGAAGGGAATGTCTGTTTTCTGCGGCTCGATCGAGCCGGTGATGATGGCGTCAGCGTCGGCGCGTTGCGCGGCGTTGAGGCCTGAGGTGAAAAGACCAGCGGCGAGCAAGGTGCCCGCCAGCGTCAGGGCCGCCCCTGTGAGAAGGCGGCCCCGATGGTGCTCGCGCGCACGTGAGAGAGAGACGTGCATGCTTTCAGCTTCCCTGTCAGACTTCGAGGTACCCAACTCCTGGAACGCTCTGTCTGAACTTTCCCCCGACCATTTCCCGGCCGGCATGTGAAGAAAACCATGCCCTGTTGCCGCTCGCAACGGCGTCCTTAATAAAGGGTTAACGGGCGGGGGAAGGGTTTAGTAAATTCGTTCAGAGGTGCTAAGTGTGGCCGCATGAAAGGCGCGATTCACCCGCAAGGAGACGATGCATGCCGGTTGAACTGAACGAAGGCCTGCCGGTCGAGGCTCTCAATGACCGTTCGGGCCTGCTGGAGTTGCTGGAAACCCGGCGGTCCGCCTCCGCCAAGGCGATGACGGGGCCGGGGCCGGACGCGGCGGAACTCGAGCGGCTGCTGAAGATCGCGGCACGGGTGCCGGATCATGGCAAGCTCACGCCGTGGCGGTTCATCGTGTTCGAAGGCGAAGCCCGCGAACGCGCTGGTGAGGTGGTGAAGCGGCGTTACCACGAGTTGCACCCCGCTCATGGCGAGGAAACACTTGCCCAGCAACGGCAGATGTTCTCTCGCGCGCCGTGCGTGGTGGCGGTGGTGAGCAGCCCTGTTGCGGATCACCCCAAGATTCCGGAATGGGAGCAGGTGATGTCGGCGGGGGCTGTCTGCCAGAACCTGGTGATTGCCGCCACTGCCATGGGCTATGGCGCGCAGTGGATCACCGGCTGGTACGCCTTCGATGCGCAGGTGCTGGCGGCGTTCGGACTTGACGCTGGCGAACGCATTGCAGGCTACATATATATCGGAACGCCGACCGAGGTGCAGGGCGACCGTCCGCGGCCCGTGCCGGCAAGCATCACCACCCGGTTCTGACGGAGAACCCCACGGCAAATGGCTGACATCCAGGGTATCCTTTTCGACAAGGACGGTGTCTTCGTCGACTTTGAAAAGACGTGGACGCCGGTGCTGAAGGCAGCCGCCCACGAGATTGCCGCCGGCGAGCAGTCAGCCGGCGAGCGCCTTCTGCAGGTGGCCGGGCTCGATCCGGCCAGTGACAGGTTTCTGCCGGGCTCCATCTGGGCGGCCGGGCACGCCGACGACCTCGTCGAGGCCTGGCTGCCGCTGGCAGGCGGGCGCAGCCGCCAGCAACTTTTCGATCTTGTAGGCGCCCACTGCGTGAAGGCCGAGCCGCATCCGGTCCTCGTACATGACGATCAATTGAGGATTTTCAGCGAGCTCAAGCGGCAGGGTTTGAAGCTTGGCGTGGCGACCAACGACATGGAGGCCTCCGCCAAGGCCACCGTGGCGCATTTCGGTCTTTCGGACGTTTTCGACATCGTGCTGGGCTATGACAGCGTGGCCAATCCGAAGCCCGCAGGCGATCCCGTCGTGGCGTTCAGCGGGCACACCGGCCTTCTGCCGGGGGCGGTGATGATGGTGGGCGACAACACGCACGACATGCACTGCGGACGCGCTGGCGGGGCAGGCTTGTGCGTCGGCGTGCTGTCCGGCAACTCGACCCATGCCGAGCTCAGCGCGCTTGCCGATCATGTGATTGAGGACATTTCCTTCCTTCAGGGCCTGCTTGCGCAGCTGCGCGGTTGACTCTTTACCCCGCAAGCCGCCATCAAGACTGTGAGAGTCCGGAATGACCGGTGTTGCCGCTGACCAGCGAGGAGCCTTGCCGCATGTTTTACGACGCCCGGAAGAATGACCACGGCCACGAGTTCGATCCGTTCAAGGCGGTTGTCGCGCCACGCCCGATTGGCTGGATATCCTCGCTGTCGCCCGATGGCGTTGCCAATCTCGCGCCGTACAGTTTCTTCAACGCCATGGCCGACAACCCGCACTACGTCGTGTTCGGGTCTGCAGGTCGCAAGGACAGCATCCGCAACATCGAAGCTACCGGTGAATTCACCTGCAACATGGCAACGTGGGACCTGCGGGAGAAAATGAACGCGTCGTCCGCAGCGCTGCCCTATGGCGTGGACGAGTTCGAGGCTGCCGGACTGGAGAAGGCGGCGGGGCAGTTGGTCAAGTGCCCGCGCGTGGCGGCCAGTCCCGTTGCACTGGAGTGCAAGTACGTCAAGACCGTCGACTTGCCCGGGCACGACAACGAGAAGGGCGGGTATGCCATCGTTGTCGGCCAGGTGATCGGGGTCCATATCGACGACGCCTTTATCCACGATGGGCGGGTTGATACGGCAGGGATGCAACCTCTGGCGCGAATGGGGTATTCTGAGTATGCGGTGGTGACGGAAGCCTTCCGGATGCGCCGCCCGGGCTGAGGCCCAACAAGGGAGACAGGCGATCGGTACGGCACCCACCATCCTTGCTCAGGCGGCCCAGGACGCCACAACGACCGGTACCGGTGACGGCGCCGCCACTGCCGGACAGGCGGCAGGCACGGGCACGGCTGCACCTGCGCCCGCACCGGAGGGGGTGACGGTTCAGCACGTCGGCGACCTGTTTGACCGAACGGTCAATTTCTTCTCCAACTGGCTGAACCAGATCGGCATCACGTCCACGGCCACGGGGCTGCAATGGGCATCGATTCAGTTCGCCGTGATTATCGCTGCCTTTGCCGCCGCACTCGTGCTTGATCGCACCGTGACGCCGCGGCTGGAATCGCGGGCACGCGAGATCAAGGGAAAGCCGCAATTGTTGCGGTTCATCGTGATATTCCTGCGCCGTTCGCGCTGGATATTCTTCGCTATCTCGTTGTGGGTTGCGTTGTGGATCATGCGCGAAGTGACCTGGCTGTCGCGCAGTTACCTGCTCGGCATTGCCGCCAATCTGGCCACGGCCTGGGTGGTGATCGCCATCATCACCCGCATCATCCGGAACCGGTTCATGGCAAACCTGGCCGCGGCATTTGCCTGGTCGGTGGCGGCCTTGAGCATTCTCGACCTTTTGCCCGAGACTATTGCCTTGCTCGACAGTTTCGGGTTCCAGCTGTCCGGTGGCGTGCGGCTGACTCCGCTTCTGATCATCAAGGCACTGCTGACCGTCGGGGTGCTGGTGTGGCTGGCGCTGGTGCTGGGACGATATGCCGACACCAAGTTCCGGGCCAGCGAAGACCTCAATCCGTCGTCTCAGGTGCTGCTGGGCAAGCTGGTGAAGGCAGTGCTGCTGGTCACTGCGGTGCTGGCTGCCTTGTCCATGGTCGGCATCGATCTGACGGCGCTGGCGGTGTTCTCCGGCGCAATTGGCCTGGGTCTAGGCTTCGGCCTGCAGAAGGTGGTGTCGAACCTGATTTCCGGCTTCATCCTGCTGGCGGACAAGTCGATCAAGCCGGGGGACGTGATCAGCGTGGGCGACACCTACGGCAAGATCAACGAACTGGCGGCCCGTTATGCTTCGGTCATCTCGCGCGACGGGCGCGAATACCTGATACCCAACGAGGACCTGATCACCAGCCAGGTGATCAACTGGTCCTACTCGTCCGATCTTGTGCGGCTGGACCTGGATTTCGGCGTGAGTTACGACGCCAACCCGCACGAGGTGCGCGAACTGGCGAAGAAGGTGGCAGCCAGCCACAAGCGGGTGCAGGCGGTGCCCAATCCGGTGTGCCACATCACCGAATTTGCCGACAGTTCGATCAACTACAAGCTGCGGTTCTGGATACGCGATCCGGGGCAGGGCACGGTGAACGTGCGCGGGGACCTGTTCCTTGCGCTGTGGGACGCGCTGAAAGAGGCTGGCATCGAAATCCCGTATCCGCATCGCGACGTTGCGTTCAGGGGGCCGGTGAAGGTGGAACTCGAACAGCCGTCAAAGCCGTCAAAGCCGGCAAGGCGGCAGACCCGGCGCAAGCGGGAAGCCGATTGAGACCAATCGCTACTTGAACTTCCGGAACAGGCCGGTGGCGTCGAACATGCCTTCGAGCGCCTCCATGCGTTCGCGGGCGGTGTCCCAGGTGGCGGTGACCACGGCGCTGATCATGGTTTCAACCAGCAGCACCATTGCTGCGGTCGAGTCCCAGGCCGAGGGTACCGAGATGTGCACGGGAAAACAGTGGTGGGCGACCCTTGCCGCAGGCGAGCGCCACTGGTCGGTGAACAGGATCAGCCGTGCGCCGCGCTGGGCGGCCACTTCTGCCAGTTTCAGCGTTGACACTTCGTAGCGGCGAATGTCGAAGACGGCGAGCACATCGCCCTCCTTGATGTTCAACAAGTGGTGCGGCCAGGTGTTGGAGCTTGCCTCGATCAGCGTCACGCCCGGTCTTGCGACCTGCATGTGAAGGAAGAGGTGGCTGGCCAGCATGCCGGTGATGCGCCCGCCGGCGATGTATAGATGCCGGTCATGATCGGCCAGCAGCCCGCAGGCCGCATCGAACGAGACCGGGTCGATATGGTTCAGTGTCTGGCGGATATTTCCGGTTACTGCCTCGGTGAAGCGGTTCAGGATGTGGGTTTCAGGGGCCGTGGCGGCCCAGCCGTCCTGCTTGGCGATAGGACTGGAGATGCGGGCTTCAAGCTCGTGGCGCAGGGCGGCCTGGTAGTCTGAAAATCCCCTGAAGCCGATCTTCTGCACCAGCCGCATGACAGTAGGCGCCGAAACATCGGCCTTGGCCGCAAGTTCGGTGATCGTGCCCAGTCCGGAGATCGGATAGTTGTCGAGCAGCACTGCAGCGAGCTGGCGTTCGGCCCGGGTCAGGGCGTCGCTGTTTTCGCTCAGGAGATCGGCCACGGTCGCCTGTGTCATGATGTTTCGCTCTCCAGATGCCGGAATTGCGTCCCACCGGCGCGATCCCCCAAGAATTCCAGACAGGAAACATATTGACAAGACGCCAGCGTCTGTAAAAAATTTTTCAAAGGAACGCAGGGGCGTCAGCAATTGTCAAAACCCGAACCACGTCATCACCCGGCCGGTTTCAGCGCGCCCTTGCCTGAGGTGCGCAGAGGGGATGGCCGCTCGCCGGTGGTGCTGGTGTGCGAGCACGCCTCCAATTTCTTCCCGCCTGAACTGCGCGGACTGGGCCTGGAACCTGCAGTGCGTGAAAGTCACATTGCCTGGGATCCGGGCGCGCTGCCGGTTGCTGAGGCAATGGCCGAGCGGCTTGACGCCACTTTGGTCAACGCCCGGGTGTCGCGGCTGGTGTATGACTGCAACCGGCCGCCGCATGCGCCCGACGCCATGCCCGCCCGCAGCGAGATTTTCGATGTTCCCGGCAACGCCAGTCTGGACGAGGCAGAGCGCGCCTTGCGCACGGAACTCGTCTATCAGCCGTTCCGGGAGGCATTGGCCGAAGTGCTTTCCGCCCGCGATGGACGTCAGACGGTAATGGTGACGATCCATACCTTCACGCCGGTCTACAAGGGCGTGACGCGAGACGTGGAGCTGGGCATCCTTTGCGATGAGGATGCACGGCTTGCGGATGCCATGTTGCAGGTTGCAGCACGTCATACCTCGCTCGATGTGCGCCGCAACGAGCCCTATGGACCTGCCGACGGCGTGACCCACACACTGATCGAGCACGGGCTTTCCAACGGCATCCTCAACGTGATGATCGAGATCCGCAACGATCTGGTACGCACCGGCGAGCAGCAGGCAGGCATGGCCCACATGCTTTGTGATGTGCTGGAAGAAGCGTTGGCCGGGCTCGGCGTGCAAATGGTGGCAGAGGGGGCGGGCAGCTGATGCTGGGCTTCATGCGCGCCTATGTCCGCTGGGTGGACGCCGTCAATTACCGGCTCGGGCGGGTCGCCATGTATGGCATCTTCGTTCTGATCGCCATCCTCTTGTGGTCGACGATCTCGAAGATCCTGTCCGACGACCCATTCCACTGGCTGGTCGCACCGTCCAACTGGACACTGGAGATGGCCCAGTTCGCGATGGTGGCCTACTACATCATCGGCGGCCCGTACTCCATCCAGATGGGCTCTAACGTGCGCATGGACCTGTTCTACGGCGACTGGAGCGTGAAGAAGAAGGCGTGGTTCGACGCCTTCACCATCGTCTGCCTGGTGACCTTCCTTGGCGTACTGCTCTATGGCGGGCTGACGTCGCTGGCCTATTCGCTTGGCTACTGGGGCGATCATCCGCTGCAGTTCTTCTGGGGCCTTGTTACCGGCAGCGAGGAGATCGGCCGGCTTGAAGTGAGCCGGCGTGCCTGGCGGCCGTACATGTGGCCGATCAAGGCGATCATGGTGGCAGGCATCGTGCTGATGCTGCTTCAGGCAGTATCGGAGTTCTTCAAGGACATTTTCCGCATCCGGGGGGAAGAGGCCTGATGTCCTACGAGATGATTGCACTGCTGATGTTCTCCAGCATGATGGTGCTGCTGATGACGGGCCAGCGCGTGTTCGGCGCCATAGGCTTCGTGGCCGTGGTGGCGTCGCTTGCGCTTTGGGGCACGGGCGGCTCTGACATCGGCTTTGCCGCCGCCATGAAGCTGATGAACTGGTATCCGCTGCTGACGCTGCCGATGTTCATCTTCATGGGATATGTGCTGTCGGAGTCAAAGATCGCCGACGACCTGTACAAGATGTTCCACGTCTGGATGGGGCCGGTGAGCGGCGGGCTTGCCATCGGCACCATCGGGTTGATGGTGCTGATTTCGGCGATGAACGGGCTATCCGTTGCAGGCATGGCCATCGGCGCGACCATTGCGCTGCCGGAACTGCTCAGGCGCGGCTATGACAAGCGCATGGTGACGGGCGTTATCCAGGCGGGCTCGTCGCTCGGCATCCTGGTGCCGCCGTCGGTGGTGCTGGTGCTGTACGCGATGATCGCGCGCCAGCCGGTTGGCCAGTTGTGGCTGGCAGGGGTGCTGCCGGGGCTGATGATGGCGGCAATGTTCGTCATTTACATCGTCATCCGCTGCCGGCTCAACCCGGAACTGGGACCGGCATTGCCGCCCGAAGAACGCAATATCCCGATGGCTCAGAAGCTGCGGCTGCTGAGCGCAGGGCTGCTGCCAATCGGCATTTTCCTGGCGATGATGGTGCCGTTCATCAACGGCTGGACCAGCCTGGTGGAGAGTTCGGCCATCGGCGCCATGACGGCCTTCATGGCCGCGGTGGTGAAGCGCCGCATGACGCGCGAGGTCTTCGAGAACTCGGTTCGCATGACGCTCGGCATCTCGTGCATGTTCATGTGGATCATCCTGGCGGCGCTGGCCTTTGGCGCGGTGTTCGACGGGCTGGGCGCGGTGAAGGCCATCGAAAGCCTGTTCACCGAAAAGCTGAACCTGCAGCCGTGGATGATCCTCGTCCTGATGCAGCTGTCGTTCATCGTCATGGGCACCTTCCTCGACGATACGGCGATGCTGGTCATCGTGGCGCCGCTGTACGTGCCGCTGGTGGCGGTGCTGGGATACGACCTGATCTGGTACGGCGTGCTGTACACGATCACCACGCAGATCGCCTACATGACGCCGCCGTTCGGCTACAACCTGTTCCTGATGCGCGCCATGGCGCCGCCGGAGATATCTCTGGGCGACATCTACCGTTCGATTGTACCGTTCGTCGGCGTGATGGTGCTGGCGCTGATACTTGTCATGCTGTTTCCGCAGATTGCCCTGTGGCTGCCGGAATATGTTTACGGCAAATAGGGTGACGCCAGGGGGATGAGTGAGTTGCCGAGTGAGTTGTGATCCAAACCCAAGTTGAGGAGTAAGCCAATGACCACGAGACGCAAGTTTATCCAGACAGCCGGTGTAGCAGGTGCTGCAACGCTGGCCGCACCCGCCGTGCATGCGCAGTCGAAGATCAAGTGGCGCCTGCAGACTTATGCCGGCCCGGCCCTTGCCGAGCACGTCATCAAGCCGGCCATCGACAGCTTCAACAAGATCGCCCGCGACG
>CAZYKZ010000068.1:0-12380 GCA_964648175.1 uncultured Anderseniella sp. | reverse complement strand
ACATGTAATGTTCCTTGCCGTCCCTGAAGGTCCAGTCCCAGTAGCTGGTCTTGAGACCGGCCGTCTTGTGCGCTTTCTTCGCCTTTGCATTGGCGGCTGTGAAGGCAAGGCCGGGCGGGGTCATCAGGCCCTTCTGCGAGCCGCCGACGGCGACGTCCACGCCCAGATCGTCCATGTTGAACGGGATAGACCCGAGAGAGGCGATGGTGTCCACCATCAGCAGCGCCGGGTGGCCGGCTGCGTCCATTGCCTTGCGCACGGACGCGATGTCGTTGACCACGCCGGTGGCGGTATCGGCGTGGACCATCAGCACCGCCTTGAACTCGTGCGCGGCGTCCTTCTTCAACCGCGCCTCGACGGCCTTTGCGTCCACGGCGCGCCCCGTACGCTCGGGCAGTTCCTCGACCACGAGGCCAAGCTTCTTGGCATTCTCGCCCCACACCACCGGGAACAGGCCGGAGACCAGCACCAGCACCTTGTCGCCCCTCGACAGGACATTGGTCAGTGCGGCTTCCCAGGCGCCGTGGCCGTTGCAGGCGTAGATGTAGACCTTGCCCGCCTTCGTGCCGAAGACCTTCTTGAGGTCCTTGAGGCAGGAGCGCGAGGCGTCTTCCGACACGCCGCCATAGATGTCGACGGAGGGTGAATGAAGCGCGTTGAGCACTTCGTCAGGCATGTTGGTGGGGCCGGGAATGGCAAGGTGCCGGTGGCCGTTTGCGATAGTCATCTGGAATGTCCGGTGAGGTTTGTCTGGGTGGGCCGCACTGTTTCACCGCGCCGGGCGATTGGCAAGACGTGCGTCTTGCTGCTCACGCAGGGCAGCCTTGCGCCATTGCGCGCGTATGCTATGGCAAATGGCCATGAACGAGCGTTTCACCATCCTGCTGGCTGGCGACCTGACCGTGACCGACCGGCTCAGGTCGCAGATCGCGGACAGCCGCCTGATCGCGGCTGACGGCGGCATGGCGCATGCGGCGGCGCTGGACAGGGTGCCGGAGCTGTGGATCGGTGACTTCGATTCCTCCGACGCAAGCCTGATGGCGCAGTATCCGGAGGTTCCCCGCCAGACCCATCCGCCGGCCAAGGACACCACCGATGGCGAGTTGGCCATCCAGGAGGTCATGGCGATGGGCGCAAGCGAGATCGTGCTGGCAGGCGGGCTGGGCGGGCAGATGGACCACGCCTTCGCCCACCTGATGCTGCTGCTCAAGGCGCACGCGCGCGGGCTAAAGGTCATGCTGACCAGCGGCCACGAGGAGGCCTGGCCGGTGATCGACGACGCGCTGGAACTTGACCTGCCGGTTGGCGCGCGGCTGTCCGTGTTGCCGGTCACCGACCTTATCGGCCTTAGCATATCCGGCGTGCGCTGGCCGCTGGAGGCGCGCGACGTGGTGCTGGGTTCGACGCTGACGCTCTCCAACGAGGTCACGTCCTCGCCGGTGCGGGTGGCCGCCATGAAGGGCATGGCGGTGGTGCTGGTCTATCCGGTCTAGACAATCGCCAACGACGTCGGTCCGTCGGGCGGCGGAAACTCGTCATCCAGCAGGGCCAGGTCCTCATCGTCCAGTTTCACATCCAGTGCAGCCACAATGGGGTCAATGCGTTCGGGCCTTGAGGTTTTCGGAATGGCGATGGTCTGGTTGCGGCTCAAGAGCCAGGCCAGCGCGATGGAGGCCGGCGTGACGCCGTGGCGTTCTGCCAGCACGGCCAGCGTGCCGTCTCGCAGCAGGCGTCCTTCGCCCAGCGGGCAATAGGCCATGACCGGCTGGCCAGCCTGTTCCAGCATCGGTTTCAGGTCCCACTCGATGCCACGTTCACCCAGATTGTACAGCAGCTGGTTGGTGGCGCAGTTGCCGCCATTGGTGCAGGTGGCCAGTTCGCGCATGTCGGCGGTATCGAGGTTGGATACGCCCCAGTGGCGGATCTTGCCGTCGGCCTTCAAGCGTTCGAACCCGGCAACCGTTTCTTCCAGCGGCACCTGCCCGCGCCAGTGCAGCAGGTAGATGTCGATGCGGTCGGTGCCCAGCCGCTCCAGCGAGCGTTCGCAGGCTGCCTGTACGCCGTCATAAGTGGCGTTGTGCGGATAGACCTTCGAGACGATGAAGGCTTCGTCGCGCCGGCCCTTCAGAGCCTCGGCGACGACCAGCTCCGCGCCGCCTTCGGCATACATTTCCGCGGTGTCGATGAGGCGAAGGCCACGATCCAGTCCGGCGCGCAGTACATCGGCCTCGCGGTCAGTGCTTGTGGCGTCCTCGCCCATGCGCCATGTGCCGAGGCCGAGGGCCGGGACCTTCTCACCGTCCGGAAGGGTGACGTGTTTCATCGCCGCAACTCCGCTATGCATCGGTTGCAGCTTGACGCGGAAAGCAAGGCCAACGCAAGCTGCAACGCAATCAATAACATCAGGAAATCCGGGAGGGCTGGTCCAGATGGGGCTTACGGGATTTATCGGGCTTGGGCACATGGGCGAGGGCATGGCCCGGCAGCTCCAGAGCAAGGGTCACAAGCTTGCCGTTTATGACGTTCGCAACGAACCGGTCGAAGGACTGGTATCGATGGGGGCGGAGAACGCCGGCTCCGTGGCGGGCGTTGCCAAGGCGTCGGACGTGATCGTCACCATGCTGCCGGCCTCGGCCGACGTGGAGCAGGTGGTGCTGGGTCCAGACGGCGTGCTGGCCAACGGCCGCGAGGGACAGCTCGTCATGGACATGAGCACGGTGGACCCGGAAACCTCCGACAAGCTGGCGCGCGAACTGGCCAAGGCGGGCATCGGGTTTGTCGATGCGCCGGTGGGCCGTCTGGCGTCGCATGCGTGGGCGGGCGAGAGCCTGTTCATGGTCGGTGCAAGCGACGATGACTTTGCCCGGGTGAAGCCGCTGCTCGAAGCCATGGGCACGACCATCTACCACTGTGGGGGCCCCGGTACCGGCACGCGCACCAAGCTGGTCAACAACTTCCTGACCATCGGCCTGTGCCAGATGAACGCCGAAGTGCTGACGCTGTCGCAAGCCTTCGGTCTCGATCTCGAAACCACCTTCGGCGTCCTCAACGGCACGACGGGCACCAACGGCCAGCTCAAGGTGGCCTATGCCAACAAGGTGCTGAAGGGCGATACCGAGCCGGGGTTCCGGGTCACGCTTGCCCACAAGGACATGTCGCTCATCTGCAATGCCGCGAATGCGGTCAACGCGCCGGTGCCGCTGGCGGCGTCGGTGCGCGAGTCGCTGTCGCTGGCCAAGGCGGGCGGCTATGCCGAGCGGGACTTCTCGTCGGCGCTGGACCACTGGTGCGAACGCGCCGGGGTGCCCAAGGCGCGGTTCAAGGATGCGGGCTGAGCGATGACGGGGTTTTCGTTTGCCGAGGGCGACTGGCGCGCCGGCATTTTCGCCCAGTTCAAGGCCTGCGGCGTTAAGCAGATGGCCTATGTGCCCGATGCCGGCCATGCCTCGCTCATCAAGGCGTGCCATGCGGATGGTGAGATCGACTGCACGGTGCTGACCACCGAGGAAGAGGGCGTGGCGCTGCTGGCGGGCGCGGAGCTTGGGGGCCAGCGCGGGGTGATGCTGATGCAGTCGTCCGGCGTCGGCAACTGCGTGAACATGTTCTCGCTGCTGGCCTCGTGCCGGTTTCCATTCGTGACGCTGGTGACGATGCGCGGCGAGTGGGCCGAGTTCAATCCGTGGCAGGTGCCCATGGGCCAGGCTACGCCGGACACCTTCAGGCGGTCCGGCTTCATCTTGTACCGCGCCGAGACGGGCGAGGATGCGGCGGCCATGACCGGATCCGCCATCCGGCTTGCCTATGACAGCAACTGCGCGGTCGCGGTTTTGCTGTCGCAGCGGTTGATTGGCGCGAAGACATTTTGAGGGGCGGGAAATGATCGAACGGCGCGAAGCGATTGCCGAACTTCTCAAGGACCGGCCGGGCAACCTGCTGGTGGTGACGGGCCTTGGCTCGCCGACCTACGACGTGGCAGCGGCGGGTGACGCGGGTGAGAACTTCTATCTGTGGGGCGCGATGGGCGGGGCGGCCTCGATGGGCCTCGGGCTGGCGCAGGCCAGGCCGTCCAACCGGGTGGCGGTGATCACCGGCGACGGCGAAATGCTGATGGGCCTCGGGAGTTTGGCGACAATCGGCGCGAAACAGCCGGAAAATCTCGCAATCCTGGTGATCGACAACGAGGCTTTCGGCGAGACGGGCGGGCAGGCGAGCCATACGGGGCTCACGACCAACCTGGCGGCTGTGGCGCTGGCGTGCGGATTCCGCAAGGTGCTGACGGCGCGAAAGCATGAGGAACTTGCTGAAATCCGGCAGCTGATGCTGGAAGAAAAAGGCCCGGTGCTTGCCGTGCTGAAGACAAGGGCAGGCGAGCTGCCAAGAGTTTTGCCCGAGCGCGACGGGCATGCGATCCGGCTGAAATTCAAGCAGGCACTGGCCGGATCGTGACTGAAATCTGGTTGAAACCGCTGTCAAAAGCCGCCAGAGGACTGAGTGAATCCACGAGAATATGAGGACAAGAAAAGCATGACTTTGAAGAGAATCGGCGCGGGCAACCGCATGACAGACGCCATCGTTCATGGCGACAAGGTGTACCTGTCGGGCTATGTGGCCGAGAAGGCCGTGGGTGGAACGGTGGCCGAGCAGACAGCGGACATCCTGGCCCAGATCGACGCAACGCTGGCCGAGGCCGGCAGCGACAAGACGAAGATCATCAAGGCGGTGATCTGGCTGACCGACATGGACACATGGGCCGAGATGAACACGGTATGGGACAAGTGGGTGGTGCCGGGCCAGACGCCGTGCCGGGCCGCTGTGCATTCGGCCAAGCTGGCTGCGGCTGGTCTCGATGTCGAGATCATGATCGAAGCGGCAATCTGACCATAGCGGAGGCGGGCCATGGCGAAGGCGCTGGTACTGGGAGCCGGCATTGTTGGCGTGACCATGGCCTACGAGCTGTGGCGCGACGGGCACGAGGTGACGGTGGTCGACCGCGAGGCGGGGGCCGCCGACTTCACCAGCTTCGGCAATGCCGGCATGATCGCGCCGGGCCATGCCTATGCCTGGGCCTCGCCGGCCGCCCCGATGATCCTGCTCAAGTCGCTTTGGCGCAACGACCAGGCGCTGAGACTCAAGCCCTCGCTCGACCCTGCCTTCCTGAAATGGATGTGGAAGTTCTGGGGCGAGTGCAACGCCGAGCGGGCCGCGCTGAACACCCGGCGCAAGGTGCGGCTGTGCAACTATTCGCAGTCCGTGTTCCATGAAACGCGCAACAAGACGGGCGTCCGCTACGATGCCAATGACGGCGGCATCCTCTACCTGTTCCGCTCGGCAGGTGCGTTCGAGGCGGCAAACAGGAAGGCCGACGTTCTGCGGGCGGAAGGCGCCGTCATCAACGTGCTGGACCGCGACGGCATCGGCGAAAAGGACCCGGCGCTGGCTGAACGCAAGGACCAGTTCGCGGGTGCGCTGCATGCGGCCAACGACGAGACCGGCGACTGCCGCATCTTCGCCCGCAACCTGGTGAGCTGGCTGGAGGACCAGGGTGTGTCGTTCAGGTGGAATACCGAGGTGCGCGGCTTCGAGACGGAAGGTGACCGGGTCAGCGCGGTGGTGACCGGCCAGGGCAAGCTCACCGCCGACATCATCGTGCTGAGCCTTGGCGTCTACTCGCCGCACGTGGCGCGCCAGCTTGGCATCGACCTGCCGATCTATCCGGTCAAGGGCTACTCCATGACGATCCCCATCGCAGGCCGGAACAACGCGCCGCGTATCGGCGGCATCGACGAGGAAAGCCTGGTGGCCTACTCGCCCATGGGAGACCGGCTCAGGGTGACGGCGACAGCCGAATTCTCGGGCTATGGCCGCGAGTTCAAGCCGTCGGACTTCCGGCACATGACCAATGTGATCAAGGGCTTGTTCCCGGACGGGGCTGATTATGCCCGTACCGAATACTGGGCGGGCCTGCGGCCGATGACGCCGGAAGGCACCCCGATACTTGGCAAGACAAGGTTCGCCAATTTGTGGATGAACACAGGCCAGGGTCACATGGGCTGGACCATGAGCCACGGGGCCTCCCGGATCGTGGCCGACCTGATCGCCGGCAGGCCTTCGGGCATACCCCTCGATGGCATGACTCTCGAGAGCCGTTAGGTAAGATAACCGCTGTAGATTACTTCCCGACATGGTTGTAAAGGCCGGGCTGCTGCGAGTATAATGCCAATCATGGGCATTTTGTTTTGTCAGCGGACAAACTGACTTTTGGGAAGCATGCTGATTGTCGTCCTCGGTTTCTTATATTGTGCTTGGCGCGGCGGGAATGCTGGCTTTGGTGCTGGTGTTCGTCCTGCTTTTTCTTGCCTTCGGGTCGCGCTCGAAGCGTAATTTCGAAGCGCCGGCGATTTCCCGGAACGGCGCCAGGCTTGTCAGCAAGGCGCGCTATCGTGGCCGGCGCGTGTTTCACTACAGCGATGGCGAGGTGATCGCCGAGACGAAGCGCGGCTACAAGCCTTTCGAGAGCTTCGATGCCTACCGCTACCATGTCGACCGGCGCTGAAGCCGGTACTGCTAGCCTCTCAGCCTGGCCAACTGCTCACCATATCCCGAGGGGTCGGTCTCGATGTCGATCAGCACGGGACCGTCGTGGGCATGGGCGGCCCGGGCAGCCGACCCAAGCTCATCGAGGCTGGCAACCCTGAAGGCCTTGACGCCAAATCCTTCCGCAATGCGGGCATAGTCGCTTGCCGCATAGCGGGTGCCGAGCGGGCGGCGCTGGTCGCGCTGCTGCTTGATGTCAATGAGTGACAGGGCGGCGTCGTTCAGCACGGCACAAACAATTTTCAGTTCGTGGGCGGCCGCGGTTGCAAGCTCCGCCAGGCACATGTTCATGCCGCCATCTCCGGTGATGGCGAGCACCGGCCGGTCAGGCTCTTCGAGTGAAGATGCAATCGCTGCGGGCAGGGCGTAGCCCATGGTCGACAGGCCGTTGGATTTCAGCACGCTCGCATATCCATCAGCCTGCCAGAAGCCCATGGCGGCGAACATGTGGGCGCCCGCGTCGACCGTAAGCCGGGTGCCGGGCGGTGCCACGCGCTGCAGGGCTTCTGTGATGGTCTGGGCGTTGAGACCCGATTGCGGCATGGCGAGCGCCTGCTGCATGGCGTGCCTGCCGTCTGCGATGGCCTCCATGGTCCACTCTGATTTGCGGGTTGAGTGGAGCAGTTCTGCCATGACCTGTTGCGGAGTGGTGACAAGCGAGAAGGCGGGGTCGAACGGAAACAAGTGGCCGGGGGAGAATGCCAGGTCGAGGACGGGCGCTTCGTATCGCCAGCCTTGAGGGATCATCTCCACGGGATCGAGACCGAGGCAGATGATGAGATCGGCCGCTGACAGGGTCACCGACTCGGCGGCGGCGTTGGTGAACAGGCCGGCGCACAGCGGGTCGGCATCGGGGAAAACGCCCTTGGCCTTGTAGGTCGGCAGGACGGGACAGTTGAGCCGGCGGGCCAGTTCGCGCACGGCCTGCTGGCCGGCGGGGCTCCGGGTTTCGAGACCGGCGAGCAGCACAGGCTGGCGCGCACGTTCGAGAAGTTCACGCGCTTTGGCGAGCAGATCATCTGTTGCGGGCACGGCTTGCGGCGCCTGGCCTGATGAGGTGGGGATGGCAGCGATGGCGGCGTTGGCATCGGCGGCGGAGAGGTCCACGTGGACGGGTCCGGCCAGGGGCCGCAGGCAGGCGTCGAGCAGGCCGTCGATCGCGGCGGCGTTGTCCGGGGACAGCCGCGTGGTTTGCCGGGCCAGCGGCGCAAACAGGGCCTGCTGGTCAAAGCACTGGTGGATCGATGATGAGGCGTTGAGGCAGTCAGTGAACAGGATCAGCGCCGAACGTTCGAGCGAGGCATAGGCGATGCCGTTGACCACGCTGGCGGCGCCGGGGCCGATGCCGGTTAGGACGACGCCAGGCGCGCCCGTCAGCTCCCACGTGACGGCGGCCATGATGGCGGCGGCCGTTTCGCTGCGGGCGAGGACGAATTCTACGCCATGGCGGGCACCGGCCTCGATGAGGGCGAGGCTGGAGCCGCCACCTGGCACGCCGAACATTCGCCTGACGCCACGCGCCTTCAGCCGGGTGACGATGTGGTCGGCAAGAGTGAGCGGCATGAAGGATGAAACCCGGCTGGATCCTGTGGTGGTACTCCATCGAGATTGCCAGTGCCGCCAGGTGACTGGCCAGCACCGATTCCGTCTGCCGCGATCAGCGACCCTCGCGTCAGACGCGGTCAGTAGCGGCGGATGTAGGGCGCCATGGCGGTGTTGCGGCGGCCCGAGCTGCTGGACCAGCGGACATGGGAGTAGCCGGCTGACTTGAGACGGGGCGTGGCCTTGTGCTGGCGCTGCACATGGCGGATGCGGGGCTTGTGCGGCAGGGCCACCGGATAGGTGGCGCGAATGAGCGCGCGGTAGGACTTTTCGGGCAGGGTGACGCCGGCACGGGGATTTGTGCCCGCGATGGCGCCGGGCTGAGCCGAAATGGCAGGCCTGCTGGCGGGTGCGGGGGCTTCGCGCGCGGAGAGCTGGGCTGCAGCCGGCCGGATCGCACCAGTGGCGTGCCGGCGTTCATTGCGGCCGAACCATGAGTGATGACCGAACCAGCTCTGGCCGGCGAACCAGCTGCCACCATGGTGGCGGCGGTGCATGCCGTGGCGATATCCGTGTCCGTGCTGGCCGGCGATGGCGCCAGGGCCTGCCGGCCGGGAGGCGCGGTAGGCGCCTGAGATCGGGCGCATGCCGGTCTTGTGCACGAGGCCGGCATCTGCGCTGAAACTTTCTGTAGAGAGGTGCCGTACGGCAGCCATCTTCGCCATTGCGGCAGAGGGCGGCAGGCCGGCCATGACAATTATTGCGGCCACTGCAAGGACCGATTTGCCCAAGTGAAACATCACGCTACTCCTCAACTCACTGACGCGTTAACGGAAGTTAACAGCCCAGCCTAGGACAGGCCGTGACCTACGTCAAATGAGTGGATGCTGCACACGCGTGCGGGCTTTTGTGCGTTGCAACATTCTTTACAGGCAAAAATTTACAGTTTTACAAAAACAAACCTTGTAAACGCACCTGTTTACATCTCTACCCGAATTGGCTGGATTGCGGACAGGTGCGCTGGAAAGATGCACGCACGGATCAACACGTCCACACACGGGTCACAGATCATCATGCTCATCATGCAGGCAGCCAGACAAATGCCGGAGGACCGCAGCGAGGCCCCTGCCAGGCAGCAGCCTCTCGATCTGGCGGTGGTCGGCGGCAATCCGTGGTTCGTGGCCACGCTGCAGTCGGTGCTGGCAGACAGCGGAGAATTTGCCCTGTGCGTCGCATCGGACACGCCTGCCGGCGTGCTGGCCCGGCTTGACCGGTCGGCGCCATCGATCGTCATCGTCAGTGCGCGGGCCTATGACAGCCAGATCGCATCGACGGTCAGGCGGCTGCGCCAGTTCAATCCGCAGTCGCGCGTGGTGCTGCATCTGCCGGGTTCGCGCCCGGCACAGATCCGCGATGCCATGCAGGCGGGCGCGTGGGGCCTGTTCTGCCACGAGGACGGGCCGGACGTGATGTTCTGCGTGCTCAAGGCGGTGGCTGCAGGCCGGTTGAGCTTTCCCTATGTGGACCTGGCCGGGCTCAAGGACGATCCGTTCGAGCAGCTGTCGGGCCGCGAGATGGAAGTGCTTGAAGTGCTGGCGCGCGGCTGGACCAACATGCAGATTTCGGCCCGGCTCGGCATCTCCGAGAACACGGTGAAGTATCACCTCAAGCTGATCTACGAAAAGCTTGGCGTGCCCAGCCGGGCGGCGGCCGTCGCCCGCTACCTGGAGCGGCAGCTGGGCTGACGCATCCGCATCAGCCGGTCCAGCCCAGGCCCGTGGCGATGCAGTTCATCGACAGCAGAAGCGGCACGCGCGTTTGACGGCGCTCGTCGGAGTCCTCGTCGCAGGAGCGGTAGCGGGTGAGCAGGTCCACCTGCCAGCGATTGCAGGCGTCGATGTCCTGGCGGGCATCCTTGAGCCGCTTGCGGAAAGCCGGGAAGCGGAACGCCAGTTCGTCGCCGCCGACGATGTCGAGGATGGCCTCGGAGCAGCGGGCGTGCTCTGCCCTGATCAGGCCGAAGATCTCGTTGCGGGCGCCTGCGTCCGGCACCAGCGCGGCGTAGAGCGCGGCGATCTCCATGTCGGCCTGGGCCAGCGCCTTCTCGGCCTCGTCGATCACGAGCTTGAAGGTCATGGAGTTCGACATGAGGCTGCGCAGGGACTTCACGCCGTCGCGGGCAATGGCCTGTTCCAGCGCGGTGCCAAGGCCGTACCAGCCGGTGATCATGTGCCGGTTCTGGCTCCAGGCGAACACCCACGGGATGGCGCGCAGGTCGTCAAGGCTGCCGGCGCCGAAGCGGCGGGCGGGGCGCGAGCCGATCTTCAGCAGGGTGAGCTCCTCGACCGGGCTGGCGGTCTGGAAGTAGGTCAGGAAGCCGGGGCGCTCGAGCAGGTCCCGGTAGGTGCGGAAGGCAACCTGCGACAGCGCGTCGATCTCGCCGGCGTGGGTTGTGGTGGAGCGCGACTGGGTGCCTTCGGGCCGCAGCGAGTGGGCCAGCACCGAGGCGCCGAGCAGCACGAGGTGGGTGCGCGCGGTGCCGCGGTTGGAATACTTGCCGGAGACGACCTCGCCCTGCTCGGTGACGCGCATGCGGCCATCCACTGTGCCGGCCGGCTGGGCGGCGATGGCCCGGCCCGTCGGCGCGCCGCCGCGGCTGACGGAACCGCCACGGCCGTGGAAGAAGCGGACCTTGACGTTGTGCGCCTTGCAGGTCTCGACGATTGCCGTCTGTGCCTTGGCAAGTTCCCAAACGGAGGTCAGGTAGCCGCCGTCCTTGTTGCTGTCGGAATAGCCGAGCATGGCCTCGATCTCGCCGTTGCGCACGAGTGCGGCAGCTGTCTCGGGCAGGCGCAGCAACTGGTCCAGGATGCCGGGTGCGTTGTTGAGGTCGCCGATGGTTTCGAACAGCGGCACCACGCGGGGGAAGCCGGGCGAGACGCTCTGGCCGCCGCTGACGAAACGGGCCAGCCAGCACACGGCGAGGATGTCCTCGACGGAGCTGGTCATCGACAGGATGAAACTTCCTATGGCTTCCGGGTCCGGGCGGTGGTCGCACAGCAGCCGGAACAGCGATACGGTTTCGGTGCCCTCCGGCGACAGCCCGGCCAGATCGGTGAGCGCGGGCGGCGGAGACAGCAATGCCTCGCGCCAGCGGGCAGCATCGTCGAGACTGCCGGCGCCCGACAGCTCCATCAGCGCCCGTACGGTGCGGTTGATGACGGCGGAGTTCTGGCGCACGTCGAGCGATGCGGTGCGGAAGCCGAAGGTGGCGACCTGACAGCGCAAGGGCGATACTTCCGTGTGACCGACAAGCCCGGCGCCGGCCTCCGCAAGGCCCGCTTCGAGCGCCACCAGATCGTCCAGCAGTTCCTGCGGCGAGCGGTAAGGCAGGGCGCCGCTTGAGGTGTCGCCCATGCAGGCGCGCACCCGCAGCTGCATGGCTGCGCAGAATTGCCGGAACAGTTCGCGGTCGTTGCGGTGCTGGATCGCCCCCGCCTGGCCGGACATGGCCAGCAGTGCGGCATGGCGACGGCGGAATTCTTCCGAGGCTTGCGAAATCCGGTCGGATATCGACAGCAGGTGGATCAGCCGGTCAAGCTCGGCGATGTGGTGCCTGAGCGCGTTGTCGCGCAGCCGCATCAGCGTGCGGTAGGTGACGGTGGTGGTAACGTTGGGATTGCCGTCGCGATCGCCGCCGATCCACGAGGCAAAGCGCAGGAAGGCTGCCGGTTCGATGGCGTCTTCCGGATAGTGGCGGGCAAGCGCGTCCTCAAGCTCGCGCCATGCCTCGACGGCGCCGGAGAACAGCGTTTCGTTGAAGAAGTGCAGGCCCCATGTCACTTCCTCATCCAGCGTCGGGCGGTGCAGGCGCAACTCGCCAGTCAGCAGCAGCAGTTCGATCTGGTTGCGGATCTTGAGCGTCAGCCGGTCGCGCTCGCGCGGGGTCCAGCGGTTCGACTCCAGTTCCACCAGCGTGCGGTAGATGCGGCGGTAGGCCTCGAGCACCGTCGTGCGCTTGGCCTCGGTCGGGTGGGCGGTGATGGTGGGCGTGACTTCCATGCGCTGGAGCAGACGTTCCACCGAACCGGCGTCAACGCCGCTGGCGGCGGCCTGGCCCACGGCAGCATGGAACGAGCCGATCACCGCGTCGGGGCCAGAGCTGGTCTCGATGGTGCGCAGCGCCTGCGTCTGCGAGATTTCCTCGGCGATGCGGGACAGCTGGAAGCGGATGCCGATGGCCT
>CAZYKZ010000067.1:0-12426 GCA_964648175.1 uncultured Anderseniella sp. | reverse complement strand
TGCAGATCATGGTGCTGGAAGGCGATTACCAGGGCCCCGAAGTCGATCCCAGCACGATTGACTGGAAGGCGGACCCGGAGAGCATTGCCGAGCGCTATCACTTCCGCCAGGAGCCGGGCGGCATCAACGCCATGGCGTCGGTGAAGATCAACTTCAAGAACAAGTTCTCCGTCTACATGCACGATACGCCCACCAAGCAGCTCTTCAACGAGGGCGCGCGGTACTTCAGCTCCGGCTGCGTGCGCGTGGAGGACGTGCAGCAACTCACCTCCTGGATCTTGCAGGGCCAGGACGGATGGAACCTTCGCCAGGTGCAGGGCATTGCCAAGTCCGAGGAACGTCTCGACGTTGCCTTGCAGGAGAAGGTTGGCGTGCGCTGGGTCTATCTGACCGCGTGGGCAGGCCCGGATGGCATGGTGCGCTTCCGCAACGACATCTACGGTCTTGACGGCACGGGCTTCATTACCGGCCAGCCCATCGGCATTCCGGAAGAAAAGGCAGGCTAAGCGGCCGCAGTGTCGCAATTGCCGTTTCTCGCGACGCAATGCCACTTGGTCACAGTGCCGCATTGCGGTATGTCATCCTGACCTGCGATACGAACGTGTGATACTTTCGTCTTATCAGGGCGCTGGTGCAGGCCAGCGCCTACCGGGCCAATGCAACTGACACAAATCGACAGAACAAGAGGGAGTAACCCATGACCGCCCAAACGAAAGCCAGCCAGTCCGGCATTTTCCCGGGTTTCTTTTCTGATGCGCTGGCCTCCAGCGACCCCGATCTCGCAGCCGCCATCGCCAAGGAGCATGGCCGCCAGTCGCACGAGATCGAGCTGATCGCGTCTGAAAACATCGTCTCGCGCGCCGTAATGGAAGCGCAAGGCTCGGTGCTGACCAACAAGTACGCCGAAGGCTATCCGGGCCGGCGCTACTACGGCGGATGCCAGTATGTGGACATCGCTGAGGAACTCGCCATCGACCGCGCCAAGAAGCTGTTCAATTGCGAATTCGCCAACGTGCAGCCGCACTCAGGCGCACAGGCCAACCAGGCCGTGTTCTTCGCACTGCTGCAGCCGGGCGACACCTACATGGGTCTCGACCTTGCCTGCGGCGGTCACCTGACCCACGGCTCGCCGGTCAACCAGTCCGGCAAGTGGTTCAATCCGGTCAACTACAAGGTGGACCCCAAGACCCACCTCATCGACTATGATGAAGTCGAGAAGCTGGCCATGGAAAACAAGCCGAAGCTGATCATTGCCGGCGGCTCCGCCTATCCGCGCATCATCGACTTCAAGCGCTTCCGCGAGATCGCCGACAAGGTTGGCGCGATGTTCATGGTCGACATGGCCCACTTTGCAGGCCTCGTGGCTGGCGGCGTTCACCCGAACCCGCTCGAGTACGCCCACGTGGCCACCACCACAACCCACAAGACCCTGCGCGGTCCGCGTGGCGGCATGATCCTGTCCAACGACCCGGAACTCGGCAAGAAGTTCAATTCCGCCGTGTTCCCCGGCCTGCAGGGCGGTCCGCTGATGCACGTCATCGCCGCCAAGGCCGCAGCCTTCGGCGAAGCGCTTCAGCCTGACTTCAAGGCCTATGTGCAGGCCGTTGTCGACAACGCCAAGGCGTTGGCTGCTGCCATGAAGGACGGCGGTCTTGACCTCGTCTCCGGTGGCACCGACACCCACGTGATGCTGGTTGACCTGCGTCCCAAGAAGCTGACCGGCAAGGACGCCGAGCAGGCACTGGGCCGCGCCAACATCACCTGCAACAAGAACGGCATCCCGTTCGACCCGGAAAAGCCGATGATCACCTCCGGCATCCGCCTCGGTTCGCCAGCCTGCACCACGCGCGGTTTCGGCGTGGCAGAGTTCAACGAGGTCGGCAAGCTGATCATCGAGGTGCTGGACGGCCTTGCTGCCAACGGTCCTGACGGCAACGGCGCCGTTGAGGCTGCAGTGAAGGAGAAGGTGGTTGCATTGACCAGCCGTTTTCCGATTTATTCGTGAGCCGAAAGACTCACTCACCGGAAAACATGAAAGGGGATGACTGCAGATGCGGTGTCCCTACTGCAGCAACCAGGAAACACAGGTAAAGGATTCGCGGCCCTCTGAAGACGGGGCCGCGATCCGCCGCCGCCGCTACTGCCCGGACTGCGGCGGCCGCTTCACCACGTTCGAGCGGGTGCAACTGCGCGAACTCATCGTGGTCAAGAAGTCCGGCAAGCGCGTTCCCTTCGATCGCGACAAGCTCGCCCGTTCCGTCGCCATTGCGCTGCGCAAACGGCCGGTGGAGCCCGAGCGCATTGAGCGCATGGTGTCCGGCATCGTGCGCCAGCTCGAAAGCCTCGGCGAGACGGAAATTCCCGCAGACCTGATCGGCGAACACGTCATGGAAGGCCTTCGCGTTCTGGACGACGTGGCCTATGTGCGCTTCGCCTCGGTCTACAAGAACTTCCGCGAGGCCAAGGACTTCGAGGACTTGCTCGGCGAACTGTCGGGCGAAGAGGAGAGCGCGCCTGCGGTTCCTCCTGCGACCGGCGCAGACGGCTGATCACCTCATGAATGATGAAGATTACATGCGCCGCGCCATTGCCGCAGGCCGGCGTACCCGCGGCGCCACCGCCGAGAACCCGGCAGTCGGCTGCGTGATCGTCAAGGACGGCGCCATTGTTGCCGTAGCCGCGACAGGCGAGGGCGGCAGGCCCCATGCGGAAACCATCGCCATGGAAATGGCAGGAGACGCCGCGCGCGGGGCAACTGCGTACGTCACGCTTGAGCCCTGCAGCCATCACGGCCGTACGCCGCCGTGTGCGGACGCACTCGTTGCAGCCGGCGTGGCGCGTGTCGTCACAGGGCTGGAAGACCCCGACCCCCGGGTAAGCGGTCAGGGCCATGCAAGGCTGCGCGAGGCTGGCGTCGAGGTGACGGAGGGGGTGCTGGCCCAAGCAGTGCGCCACGAACTGCGCGGCTACCTCATGCGCCGTTGCAACAACCGCTCCTATGTGACTCTCAAGCTTGCCGTTTCCGCCGATGGCAAGATCGCCGAGAAGGCGGGTCAGCCCACTTCCATTACAGGGCCGGAGGTAAAGGCGCGCGTACACCTTTTGCGCGCGCGCGCAGACGCGATCATGGTGGGCGTGAGTACGGTACTGGCCGATGATCCGGACCTGACCTGCCGGCTGCCCGGCATGGCGGACCGCTCGCCGGTGCGCGTGGTGTCGGACTCGAAGCTGTCAATTCCACTCGCCTCGAAGCTGGTTCGCACAGCCCGGACCGTTCCTGTCTGGCTAATCACGGTGGAAGGCGCGGATGTTGCCCGCAAGGCGGCCCTTGAGGCTGAAGGCGTCGAGGTGATCGCCTGCAAGGCCACGGCGGACGGCAAGGTGGACTTGGCCGACATGCTGGAAAGGCTGGCTGCCCGCGGCATCGGCCACGTCTTTGCCGAGGGCGGGGCGCACATGGCGCGCGCACTCGTCGAGGCTGACCTCGTCGATGAGGCGCTGCTGTTCACCGCACCGAAGAAAATCGGACCACAGGGGCTCGATGCCATGGCTGGTTTGCCGCTTGATGCGGTGCGCGCTTCCAGGCTTTACCGCGCTGCCGGAGAAAATGAAAAGCTGGGTGCGGATTGGCTGGCAAGATATGTCCGGGTGCGCTAAACACCCCGCCCATGTTTACAGGCATCATCACAGATATCGGCACCATTGAAGCGGTTGAACAGCGTGGCGACACGCGCTTCACCATTTCTTGCGGCTATGACGCGGCCGGCATCGCGCTGGGCGCCTCCATTGCCTGCGCCGGATGCTGCCTGACCGTTGTCTCGGTCGAACCGCGTGAGGATGGCGGCAGCCGCTTCACCGTGGACGTATCTGCCGAGAGCCTGTCGAAGACGACGCTGGGCGGCTGGGAGCAGGGCACCCGCATCAACCTCGAGCGTGCTCTGAAGGCCGGCGACGAACTTGGCGGGCATATCGTATCGGGCCATGTCGACGGCGTCGCCGAGATCGTGGCCACTCGCGACGAAGGCGGCAGCCGCCGCTTCACCTTCCGTGCGCCTGCAGCCTTGGCCCGCTTCATTGCGCCGAAGGGTTCGGTCTGCCTCGACGGCACGTCGCTCACCGTGAACGAGGTGAATGGTGTCGAATTCGGCGTAAACCTGATACCGCATACGCTGGAGGTGACCACCTGGGGCGCAGCCAGGCCAGGTGACCGGGTCAACCTCGAAATCGACATGCTTGCGCGCTACGTCGCCCGCCTCAACGAGAGTCTGCAGTCATGAAAACCGTACCAGCCATAAAGCCCGGCGAAGGCCGTGGCTTGCGAATCCTCATCGTCGAGGCCCGCTATTACGAGCACATCGCCGACGAACTGCTGGCAGGCGCCAAGGGGTATCTATCTGATGCGGGCTGTGAGGTCGCGGTGGCTACGGTGCCTGGCGCACTGGAGATTCCCGGTGCCATTTCGATGGCCTTCGAGTTCGGCGACTATGACGGCTTCGTCGCGCTGGGCTGCGTCATCCGGGGCGAAACCACCCACTACGAGATCGTTTCCAACGAAAGCGCGCGTGGCCTCATGAACCTGACGCTGGACGGCGTGTGCCTTGGCAACGGCATTCTGACCGTGGAGAACGAGGCGCAGGCGCTGGCCCGCGCACGGGTGAGCGAGATGAACAAGGGGGCCGGGGCAGCTGAAGCGTGTCTGGCGCTGGTCAAGTTCCGCATGGCCCATGAACAGGTCGTGCTCGATGACTGACACCCCGAAACGGCAATCCGGCAAGTCAGGTGGCGGTGGCAACCGCAAACCGGCAGTCGCGCGGTCTGCTGCGCGCCTTGGCGCAGTGCAGGGCCTTTATCAGATGGACATCGGCGGCACCGACCTCGCGGACGTGCTGGCCCAGTACGGCGGCGGGCGGCTGGGCGACAGCTTTGACGATGGCCAGTGTGGCGAGGCCGACTACGGCTTCCTGAAATCGATCATCGAGGGCGTCGTCACCGATCAGGGCCTGATTGACCGGAAGGTCAACGAATGCCTCGGCGACAACTGGACCCTTGCGCGGCTCGATGCGACCGCCCGCGCCATCCTGCGTGCCGGCGGTTTCGAGATCATGTTCCGGGACGACGTGCCTGCCAAGGTGGCGATCTCGGAGTATGTCGAGGTCGCCAAGGCGTTCTTCGGCGGCTCCGAGCCTGGCTTCATCAATGCTGCGCTGGACAAGCTGGCCCGCGAGCGCCGTCCCGAAGAGTTCTGACCTTCTAGCCTGCGATATACTGTTTCAGCGATTCCGCCTCGACCCGGATCTCATCGATCTTCGCCTTGACGATGTCGCCGATGGAGACGAGGCCGACGAGCTTGCCCGCTTTTTCGACTGGCAGGTGGCGCACCCGGCGCCCGGTCATCATTTCCATGCAGTCGTCCACCGAGTCATCCGGCGAGCAGGTCAGCACGTCGGACGTCATGATCTCGCTCACCTGAACGGCGAGAAACTTCGGACCAAAGTCTGTCAGCTTGTGAACCACGTCGCGCTCGGACACGATGCCGTCAATGGACCTGCCGCTCTTGCTCACCACCACGGCGCCGATCTTGTTGGCCTTGAGCAAGGCAGCCAGCTCGCGCACGGAGGCTGTGGGAGAGATTGTTGTGACCTGATCGCCCTTCGCATTCAGGATCGACTGTACCTGCATGGCTGTTTCCTCCTGTTTGTTGTTGTTGATGAGCCAGCACATTCAGTCTGCGCTGGTTTTCTGGCGGCAACAAGACCAATGACGGCAGGGAATGCCCCATGCGCGCAAAACGGAGTTGTGCTTTCGGGTCTTTTGGCACAGTGTCCCGCGTGACATGACTGCTCCTGCCATCGAGAACCCGGCCAGTTTTGACGACTCCACCGCCAGGCGCAACGCGCTGGTCCTGGCGCTCGCGCAGGCGTTCTATGGCATGTCGGCGGTCAACATCATCATCACCGCCGGCCTTGTCGGCACGCAGATCGCGCCCTCGGTCAGCTGGGCAACGCTGCCGGTATCCACCTTTGTTATCGGCACGGCGCTGTCGACGGTGCCGGCCTCGCTGTTCATGCGCAGGGTAGGGCGCCGTCCCGGCTTCCTGACCGGCGCCGGGTTTGGTGTCATTGGCGCGCTGATCTGCGTGATAGCCATCTTCCAGCGCAATTTCTGGCTGTTCTCCTTCGGCACCATGCTGCAGGGAACCTACCAGGCCTTCGCCGGCTATTACCGTTTTGCCGCCGCAGACACGGCTTCGCCGGTTTTCCGGCCGAAGGCAATATCCTGGGTGATGCTCGGCGGCATTGCAGCAGCGACGTTCGGGCCGATGATCGTGATCGCCAGCCGCGGGCTGTTCGAACCGGTGATGTTCGCCGGCAACTTCGCCGCTGTGGCCATACTGTCCATCGTCGCCATGGGCATCGTCTCGCTGGTTCAGATACCCCATACGCGCGAGGAGACCCGCAGCAGCGATGCCCGGCCCTTGTCCGTCATCTTGCGGCAGCCTCGGCTCATCGTGGCCATCCTTTGCGGCATGATGGCTTACGGCATGATGAACCTGGTCATGACGGCCACGCCGCTTGCCATGGTTGCGTGTGGCTTCACTGTGGACGACAGCGCCTGGGTGATCCAGTGGCACGCGCTGGCCATGTACATTCCGAGCTTCTTCACCGGCAGCCTGATCGCCCGGTTTGGCGTTGAACGGGTGCTGGCAGCAGGCATGGGCTTGTTGGCGTTGGCGGGCGCGGCGGGGATTGCCGGCATCGACTATGCCAACTTCGCCATCGGGCTGATCCTGCTCGGCATTGGCTGGAACTTCGGCTATGTGGGCGGCACCGCCCTTGTAACAGAGTGCTACCGGCCGAGCGAGAAGGCCAAGGTACAGGCGGTCAACGACTTCTGCGTGTTCGCGACCGTGGCAACGGCCTCACTCACGTCCGGCAAGCTGCTGGCGTTCTTTGGCTGGAGCGCGGTAAACGTGGCCGTCTTCCCGATGGTTGGCCTTTGCCTCGCGGCCATTGGCTGGCTGGTCTATGACCGCCGCACCGCAGAGCCCGCCCGGGGCTGAGCTCGCGCGCCCGGCCCTGTGCTAGTGCTTCCGTCTACAGTCTGTCCAAACGTGTTGCCTTGTTAGGACACTTTTAATATGTTCCGCCGCGGTCGATCCGGGTAAGGGCATTCGAGGGGATTCTCTTTACGTCATAGAGCAGGGGCAGGCATGGCAGGCGCATGAGCGCAGGCCAGGCCATCGATCAACCAGCCGGCCGGGTCTTAGTCATACAAACACAGCAAGGATAAAATCCATGAGTTCGACACTCTGGCTAATCATTGGCTGCGGTATCCTGTCCATCGTCTACGCCGTCTGGGCCATCCAGTCGGTCATGGCGGCAGACGCAGGCAATGCCCGCATGCAGGAGATTGCCGGCGCAATTCGCGAGGGCGCCACCGCATATCTCACCCGTCAATACACCACCATCGGCATCGTGGGTGCCGTGGTGTTCGTCGCAGCCTGGCTGCTCCTGTCTGGCCCGGCGGCCATCGGCTTCCTGATCGGCGCCGTTCTGTCGGGTGCTGCCGGCTTCATCGGCATGCTCGTCTCGGTCCGCGCCAACGTGCGCACCGCCCAGGCCGCGTCCAAGTCGCTGGCCGCTGGCCTCGAGATCGCCTTCAAGTCGGGCGCCATCACCGGTCTGCTGGTGGCTGGTCTGGCCCTGCTCGGCGTCGCTGTGTACTTCTGGGTCCTGACCGGCCCGATGGGCTATGGCCCGACCGACCGGACCGTCATCGACGCGCTGGTCGCTCTCGGCTTCGGCGCATCGCTGATCTCCATCTTCGCCCGTCTCGGCGGCGGCATCTTCACCAAGGGTGCGGACGTCGGCGGCGACCTGGTGGGCAAGGTGGAAGCAGGCATCCCCGAGGATGACCCGCGCAACCCGGCCACCATCGCTGACAACGTGGGCGACAACGTGGGCGACTGCGCCGGCATGGCTGCCGACCTGTTCGAAACCTACGCCGTGACCATCGTTGCAACCATGGTTCTGGCCTCGATCTTCTTCACTGGCGAAGCAGCCCAGACGCTGATGCTGTTCCCGCTGCTGATCGGCGCAAGCTGCGTTGTCACGTCCATCATCGGCACCTTCTTCGTGAAGCTGGGCGCCAACAACTCGATCATGGGCGCCCTTTACAAGGGCTTCATCGCCACTGCCGTCCTGTCGGCTGTTGCCCTGGCAGTGATCGTGTGGGGCTGGCTCGGCGGTGATACGTCGTTCACCACCAGTGGCGGTACCACCTTCACCGGCCGTCACCTGTTCTACTGCGGCATGGTTGGCCTGGTCGTTACCGGCCTGATCATCTGGGTCACCGAATACTACACCGGCACCGACTACCGTCCTGTGAAGTCGGTCGCGCAAGCCTCGGTGACCGGTCACGGCACCAACGTGATCCAGGGTCTTGCCGTATCGCTCGAGTCCACCGCCATTCCGGCGCTGGTCATCATCGGCGGCATCATCATGACCTACACCCTGGCTGGCCTGTTCGGCATCGCCATTGCGGTGACCACCATGCTGGCGCTCGCTGGCGTCGTGGTGGCGCTGGATGCGTTCGGCCCGGTGACGGACAACGCTGGCGGCATCGCCGAGATGTCCGACCTGCCGGCTGAAGTGCGCCATACCACTGACGCACTCGATGCCGTCGGCAACACCACCAAGGCCGTGACCAAGGGCTATGCCATTGGCTCCGCAGGCCTCGGCGCACTGGTGCTGTTCGCAGCCTACACGGAAGACCTGAAGTTCTTCGCGGCAAATGCCCAGCCGGGCAGCTTCTTCGAAGGCGTCAACGTCGACTTCTCCCTGTCGAACCCGTACGTCGTGGTCGGCCTGCTGTTCGGCGGCCTGCTGCCGTACCTGTTCGGCGGCATCGCCATGACGGCCGTGGGCCGCGCCGGTGGTGCGGTGGTGGAGGAAGTCCGCCGCCAGTTCAAGGAAAAGCCGGGCATCATGAAGGGCACCGAGAAGCCTGACTACGGCCGCGCCGTGGACATGCTGACCCGTGCAGCGATCAAGGAAATGATCATTCCCTCGTTGCTGCCGGTGCTGTCGCCCATCGTGTGCTTCTTCGCCATCTACTGGATCACCGGCGACAAGTCTCAAGGCTTTGCGGCCCTCGGCGCCATGCTGCTGGGCGTGATCGTGACCGGCCTGTTCGTGGCCATCTCGATGACGGCAGGCGGCGGCGCCTGGGACAACGCCAAGAAGTCCTTCGAAGACGGCTTCGTCGACAAGGATGGTGTCAAGCACATGAAGGGGTCTGAAGCCCACAAGGCTTCGGTGACCGGCGACACCGTTGGTGACCCGTACAAGGACACCGCCGGCCCGGCCGTCAACCCGATGATCAAGATCACCAACATCGTGGCTCTGCTGCTGCTGGCGATCCTGGCTCACTAAGGCCGTTCAATCGCAAATCAAAACCCCCGTCCGGGCGACCGGGCGGGGGTTGTCTTTTGAGGATAGCGCAACTGCCAAGAGGTGCATCCTGTTGCGGCGCATAGGCCCTTCAGGCCGGTTTAGCTGCCGCTGCCAGTCCGTCCGCTTGTGGGCGCGCCCGCATCGTTTGGCGTGAAGTTGCCGAGGTTGCCGAACATCTGCTGGAGGACGGTAAGTTCGCGTCCTCTCGATGGCGTTTCCCGGGTGTTCATGTCGATGACCTGGCCGTCCTGCAGCGTGTACTGCCCGAAGCTCTGGACCTGGTCATACTGGTTGAACCGCACGGCAAGGATCTGCCTGTCGAGTTCCTCGTTTTCAAGGAACGAACTCGTCTTGATCTTGGACGAGATGTAGTAGTAGCTGTCGCCCTGGTACTGAACGGTGGCCGTCGTGGAGGGCGAGCCGAGCACGCTGCGGACTTCGGCCTTGGTCATGCCCATGCGCAGTTGCTGCATGTCCTGTGCCCGGGGTTGATATCCGCGATACTCGATGTCGCGCGAACAGCCGGAGAGCGCAGCAGCCAGAGCCACGGCAAGGGCAGCCTTCGTCAGACCAGACTTGAACAATCTGCCGCCACCTGTGTATTTGACCCTGGAACTTTGCACGAACCCGCTCACTCCCCATATGTCAGGCAGCGCAACAATTGCGCCTAACCCCTTGCAACTGTTTAACCGGACGAGAATGTTGCTGAAAAGACTTTTTTCCCGTAGCGCCCGAACATCCCCCGTACGAAGCGTGTACGAGGCGATTGTGGCGCAGGCACGGCAGCCGGCCTTCTACACGGCCGGCGGTGTCGCTGACTCGGTGGACGGACGATTCGACATGATCGTGCTCCATGCCGATGCCGTAATGGTCCACCTGGAGGCTGGCAGCGATGCCGACCGCGCCTTCGCCCAGGAACTGATCGAGGAGTTGTTCCGCGACATGGATCGCTCCTTGCGTGAAATGGGCGTTGGCGACATGGGCGTTGGCAAGCGCGTCAAGAAGATGGCCACTGTCTACTATGGCCGCGCCAACGCCTATGCCGGAGCCCGGAAGGGTGGCGCTGGCGATTTGGCAGCTGCACTGTTGCGCAATGTCTATGCCGGAGATGACAGCAAGGCAGGGTGCGCGGCGCGCCTGGCTGCCTATGCAACGCAATTGCACGCAGCCATGAGCAACGTCTCGCGCGACGCTATCCGCGCAGGCCGTCTTGAGATGCCATCCGTCAGCCTGCCGCCGGCCACGCCAGAGTGATGTCCATGAACATTGAACCCGAATTCTCCCGCACCATTGACGTCAGCCGTCTACCACCTGAAGGCCGAAGCGAGAGCTTTTCAGCCACGGCAGAGGAGTGCGCTGCGCTGAAGGAGCGGTTCGGCGTCGATGCGTTCCTGTCCCTTGATGTGGAGGTCTCCGTACAGCCGTGGAAAAGGGGCGGCTGCCGGGTGCGGGGCAAGGCCAGGGCTGCGATGACGCGCACGTGCGTGATCTCTCTCGACCAGTTCGACACGACGCTGGAAGTTCGGCTCGACCAACTGTTCTCCGAGCGTGCCGCCGTACGCCTCGACGGCAAGGAAATCGTGGTGTCGGTCGATGATGACGACATCGGCCAGATCGTGGATGGCGAGATTGAAGTGGGCGAACTGGCAGTGGAAGAGCTGTTGCTGGAACTGGATCCGCATCCGCGCAAGCCTGGCGCCGAGTTCAAGCCGGAGGCCGCAAATGACGCTGGCGACCAAGGCGAGCCCGCGCGCAACAATCCCTTCGCCGTGCTCAAGGCACTCAAGGATGATGATTGAGTTTGTGCGATTCACGGCTTAAAAGCCGCACATGCCTGTTGAGTAAGCGCGGCAAACATCTATTTTCAAAAGTTCGTGAGACAGAGGGGCCTGCCTGTTGAGAACCGACGCCGGCGACATAGTGATTGCGCTTGACGCCATGGGTGGAGACCACGGCCCGGCTGTGGTGCTGCCTGGCGCCGCGCTCGCGCTGGCCAAACGGCCGGAGCTGCGCTTCTTGTTGTTTGGGGATGCGCCGCGCATCAATGCCGAGCTTGACCGGCTGCCAGCCCTCAAGGGCCGTTCCAGCGTTCACCATACAGACGTTGCCATCGCCATGGACGACAAGCCGTCGCAGGCCATCCGCCGCGGCCGCAAGACCTCCAGCATGTGGCTGGCCATCGACGCGGTGAAGCAGGGCGATGCCCACGCCGCCGTTTCGGCTGGCAATACCGGCGCGCTGATGGCCATGGCCAAGCTGGTGCTGAACACCATCGAGGGTGTGTCGCGCCCGGCAATTGCGGCCATCTGGCCCACGCTGAAGGGCCGTTCCATCGTGCTCGACATGGGCGCCACCGTCGGCGCTGACGCTGATCAGCTCGTCGCCAATGCGGTCATGGGCGCGGCGATGGCGCGCTGCCTGTTCGGCATCCGCCAGCCAAGCGTTGGCCTGCTCAACATCGGCGTCGAAGAAGTGAAGGGTGTTGAAGCCGTCCGCGAGGCCGGGGGCCTTCTGCGCGAGGCCGACTTGCCGCTTCAATATCATGGCTTCATCGAAGGCACCGACATCGGCAAGGGCGTGGCGGACGTGGTCGTCACCGAGGGGTTCAGTGGCAACATTGCGCTGAAGACCGCCGAGGGCACTGCGCACCAGATTACGGCAGTGCTGCGCGAGGAACTCGGCAGAAGCTTGCTGACCAAACTCGGCGCATTGCTGGCCTCTGGTGCGTTTCGCCGCCTCAAGCAGCGGCTGGACCCGCGCGCCCATAATGGCGGCGTTTTTCTGGGGTTGAACGGCGTGGTGGTGAAGAGTCACGGCGGCACCGACGCAGACGGCTTTTCTTCTGCGGTTGCGGTCGCCGCCGACATGGTGGAAAACGACCTCGTCGATCGCATCATCAAGGGCATGAAACTTGCACCCCATGACCATCATGAGGGTGAACAGCCGGACGCGGCAAGGGCCGCCAGTACTG
>CAZYKZ010000066.1:0-12468 GCA_964648175.1 uncultured Anderseniella sp. | reverse complement strand
AACACGATCTCGGCGGCGCGCATGCCGTCCTGCGTCTCGAAATCCCGGCGTGTGGTCGCGTTGCCATCCACAAGGAACAGGCCGGCTCCTTCACCCACCCGCGCCGATACGATCAGCAGATCAGCCTGCGCACCATGGCGGACCGGCGACTTGACGCCATTGACCCGCCAGCCATCAGCGGCCTGCTTCGCGGTAGTCGACATGCCCTCCGCCTCGCCTGACCACTGTGCGGGTTCGTGGTGGGCAAAGGCTATGATCACCTCACCGGCTGCGATCCGTTCAAGCATCGGCCCGGCCTGCTCCGCGCTGGCGGTCTTCAACAGCTCGGGCGCAAGGATACAGGTTGGGAGATAGGGCTCGACGGTGAGCGCCTTGCCCAGTTCGGACATCACGATAAATGTCTCTTCCTCGCCTGCGCCCAGCCCGCCAAGAGCTTCCGGCACCTTAAGCGCGGTAAGGCCCATCTCCGCATAAGCCCGCCAGACGGCCGGGTCGAAGCCGCCGGGCAGCGCGCGATAGCGATTGCGCAGCTCGAAGCTGTATCTGTCGGCCAGCAGCCGCGTGAGGCTTTCGCGCAACAGGCGCTGTTCTTCGGAGAGTTCGAAGTCCATGGCCGTCAAAGCCCCAGTATGGTCTTGGAAATGATCGACTTCTGGATTTCGTTCGATCCGCCATAGATCGACACCTTGCGGGCGTTGAAATAGAGCGCGGCGGCGGCATCGGCCCAGTCAGGGATCAGCGCATCGTTGGCGCCCTGCCCTGCCGGCCCTGCCCGCATCAGCGCCATTTCGCCGGCGACATCGAGATAGAGTTCGGTGGTTTTCTGCTGGAGTTCCGAGCCCTTGATCTTGAGCACCGACGAGGCCGGATCGGGCTTGCCTGACGCTCCGCGGGCGGCTTCAGCCGACAGCACACGCATTGCAGTGATTTCCAGCGCCTTCAGCTCGACCTGCGTTGCGATGAACCGGTCGCGGAAACGGGGGTGCTCGATCAGCGGCTTGCCATTGACGCGGCGCTCTCGCGCCAGCCGCTCGATGACGCGCATCCGGCCCTTGGAAATGCCGATGCGGGCGATGCCAACACGCTCGTTTCCGAGCAGAAACTTGGCATAATCCCACCCTTTGTTCACTTCTCCCACCAGAGAATCCGCGGGAATCCGGACGTCATCGAAGAAAACTTCGTTGATCTCGTGTCCGCCGTCGATGGTCTGTATGGGCCTCACGGTAATGCCCGGCGTGGTCATGTCTGCCAGGAAGAACGAGATGCCTTCCTGCTTCTTCGCGTCCGGGTCGGTGCGGGCGAGCAGGAAGATCATGTTGGCGTGCTGGGCGAGCGTGGTCCAGGTCTTCTGGCCGTTGATGACCCAGCTGCCGCCATCGCGCACCGCCTTCGTCCGCAGTGAGGCAAGATCGGAACCGGCGCCGGGCTCGGAAAAGCCCTGACACCACCAGTCCTGCATGGCCGCAATGCGCGGCAGCCAGCGGGCCTTCTGCTCGTCCGAACCGAAGGTGTAGATAACCGGGCCCACCATGTTGACGCCGAAGCTCAACAGGTCTGGCGCAGGTGCTGCCTGGTTTTCCTCGATGAAGATGTATTGCTGTACGGGCGTCCAGCCCGGCCCGCCATGCTCCACCGGCCAGCGCGGCACGGACCAGCCTTTCGCATGGAGAATTTTCGTCCACTCCACCACCATGTCACGGGTGGGCGGGCGAAGCTGCTCCATGTGACGCCGGGTGGCGTCCGGCAGGTTGTCGCGAATGAAGGCGCGAACCTCGGCGCGGAATGCCTCATCGGCGGCACTGAACTGAAGCTGCATGAGGCACGCTCTGGCGATTGGTGACGACCGGTACGCTAGGAACCGGCACCGGGCCTGTCAACGCTGGCGCACCGCGACGCCGTCGCCCACCTGGTCGCCCGGATGGACGATCACGATCTCGCCCTCTTCGATCCCGCCCAACACTTCCGCGTGGGTCAGCGAGAAGCGGCCCAGATTGACCTCCTTCAGGTGCGCAGCACCGTCCGCCATGGTGTAGAGCGCCCAGTTGCCGTTGTGCCGGAACAGGGCGCCGATTGGCACCAGAAGCGCATCGTCGGCGCGGCTCTTGATGATGCGCACCAGCACCTTGAAGGCGTGACCGAGGCTCTTTCGCTGTTCCGGCGGGCCGGTGAAGTCGAGCACCGCGTTAACCCGCTGCTCCTCGATGCCAAGCGCCGACACCTTGGTGAAGCCTGCCGGGTCGATGCGGCGCACCTTCGCCTCGAGATTACCCTCGCCGCCCCAGTCCTCGATGCGCGCCGGCATGCCCGGCTCGACACCCACTGCATCGGTGGACAGAAGGTCTACCACCACTTCAAGGTCGGACGTGTCGCCCAGCTCGAGGATGGCCGCGCCGGCCTGCACCACCTGCTCGCTTTCGGTGACGATGCGCAGAACGGTACCGTCGACCGGTGCTGTCACCGCCATGCAGCATTGGTCGTCCGCCACGCTGGAAGACAGCTGCAGCGGCTCCATCTCGCGCGCGCGGGCGGTGGCCAGTTCCTGCCTGCGCAGTTCGAGCGCGGCCTCGGCCTGCTTCAACTCGGCCTCCTTGACGCGGATATTGAGCTCGGCCTGGTCCATGGCGGCTTCCGAGATCACCTTGCGGTTGACCAGTTCACTCGCCCTGTCGAACGCGGAACGGGCAAACCCAAGTGCCGATGTGGCCTCGCGAACCTGCGCCTCGGCAACGCCGATGGCAGCTTCCGCTGCACGGGTTGCCGCGGCCAGTTCCATGCGCGAGCGCACGTCCCGGATCGGCGGGTCCACCGGCCTGAGGCTCGCCACGCGCTGGGCTTTGGTAACATTGTCGCCCTCATGGAGGGTCAACCGTTCCAGCTTGCCGGTAATCGGCGCGGAGATCGAGTAGACCTCGCGCACCCGGGTCTCGCCCTCCGCCGTCACGGTGACCTCAACAGGTCCGCGGCCGATCCGCGCTGTGTCCACCGAAACCGGTTCTGCGGAAAACAGGTACCACGCGGCAAAGCCGGCCACGGCAATTCCGGCAGCTGTCCAGGCAAGGGTTCTGAAGTTCAGGGCCATGACGTCTTTACCTATTCCCTCGTCTTGAGCACACGCACCAGGTCAAGCTGATAGACCCGGCGGATCACGATAAGGCCCGACACGATCGCCGCAACCACGACTACCACGCTCGACCAGCCAAATGCCGAGCGCTCCAGTATGAACGGCACCCGGAACAGGTCGGACTGGAAGCCCTGCACCACCAGCCATGAAAAGCCTGCGCCCAGGGCCCAGCCCAGCGGCTGGGCAAGCGCCACGATGGCGGCAAGTTCCACTGCCAGCACTGCTGCTACCTCTGCCTCGGTGAAACCGAGAACGCGAAGGCTGGCCAGTTCCCGCGCCCGTTCCGACAATTGTATGCGGGCCGAATTGTACACCACGCCGAACGCAATGGTGATCGACAGGACCACGTAGACCGTGGTCATGATGAAGACGTTCTGCTGGATTGTGTCGCGGAACAGCCGAAGCGACGTTTCCTTCAGCGCGAGCGAGGCGGCTGCAGGCATCTGCTTTATTTCGGCATAGATGGCGTCAAGCTGGTTGCGGTCAAGTCGCAGGTAGGCGCCGGAGCGGCGGGGACCGAGCGCCGAGAAGCTGTCCAGAAGGCCTATGTCCATGTAGGCCGTCAGGCCCGTATAGGTCTGGTTGACGAGGGTGACCGGAACCGAGATCAGCCGTCCGCCTTCGTCCAGAAGGCTGATGTCGAGCACATCGCCGACGCGCGCGCCGAGTTTCCACGCCAGCCGCTCAGACAGCACGACACCGGCGTTTGGCAACTCGATGGGATCAAGTTCAAGATCCAGCACCCGGCTCAATTCCGTTGCGGGCGGCTTGCCGATCAGGCTGATGCGTTCGCTGCGGTTGCCATGGCGGATTTCCACGGCCATGGCTCGATATGGCTCAACGGCCATGACGCCGGGCAAGTGGCGCAGGTCATGCACCACACGTGGCGCCAGCGGCGTCGAAAAGGCAATGGTGGCGTCCTGCCGCTCGGTGCGGAAGAACACGGCGTCGACCATGTAGGTTATCGAGCCGAACGAGAACATTGCCGTGACCAGCAAAGCGACTGCCAGCGATGCACCCAGCACGGCAAGCCCGCTCCTGACCGGCCAGCGCACCAGGTGACGCAAGCCCATGACGGCCAGCCGCGACACCAGCATGCCGCCAATGCGGCTGAGCATGCCTGCCTTGCGGTAAAGCGTCGGCGGCGCAGGTTGCATGGCCGTTGCGGGTGGCAGGGAGGCTGCACCATTGACCGCCTTGAGCGCGCCGGCCACGGCGGCGGCAATGCTGGCGGCGGCAGCCAGTGCATAGATGCCGGGCGAGCGCTCGAATATGAAGAACGGAAAGTGGAAGAACTTCGCATAAAGCCGGGTCATGCCATCACCCAGCCACGTGCCGGCCACAAAGCCGATAAGGATGCCGACGGCTGCGATCACCAGCACCAGTTTCACATAATGCCAGGCGACCGTGGCGCTGGAGTATCCGAGCGCCTTCAGCAGGCCGATCTGCTCGCGTTCCAGTGCAATGAGCCGCGACAGGATCATGTTGATGAGGAAGGCCGACACGAGCAGGAAGATCGGCGGAATGACCCGCGCCATCGCTTCAAGCTGGGTCAGTTCGCTGTCCAGAAAGGCGTGCGAGGTCTGCTCGGTGCGGGCATAGGCTCCAGTACCGCCATAAGGCTTGAGCAGGCGGTCAACCTCGGCGATGACGGGGTCAGGCGGCTGGCCCTGTTGCAGCAGGAGACTGACCGAATTGAAGGCGCCTTCCTGGTCGAACACGGCCTCCAGGGTTGCCCGACGCATCCAGATGACGCCAAAGCGGCGGTCATCCGGCACCAGGTCGCCGGGGCCGATGGCGTAGACATACTCCGGCGACAGTGCCACCCCGGTCACGTTGAAGGTCAGTTGCTTGCCGTTGGCGATCCCGGAAAAGCTGTCGCCCGGCGACAGGCCGTGAGCCTTCGCGAAGGCTTCCGAGATCAGAGCCTCACGATCGCGCCCGGCAACCGGCATGCGCCCGGAACGCAGGTACGGCACATTGAGGCGCGGCGGCTGGTGATCAGGCAGCGACAGCAGCATGCCCGATCCGGGCTCGCGCATGCCCGGCATTTGCAGCAACACCCGCTCGGCAATGCGCGGTTCGACGGCGAGTACGCCCTCGATGGCCGCAAGTTGCGGCTCCAGCCCCAGGGGCGCCCGGCTGGCGCTGGCGAAGACATGGGCGAAGCCGTTGCGCTGGTAGTAGGCTTCACGGGTACTGAGCAGGGAGTTGTGCGAGCCGACGGCGAGAATCAACGTTGCGACGCCGCAGGCCAGCACCAGAGAGACGGCGAGCGCCTGCGCCCAAAGGCGGCGGAAATCGCGATAGAGCTTGATGTCGAGCGCCCGCATGACCGGCTACCACTCCAGGTCGGCGGGCTTCAAGCGCCGGTCATTGATCTCGCTGCGCACGATGGCGCCATCAGCGAAGTAGAAGGTGCGGTGGGCGAGCTGGCGGATGACCGCATTGTGGGTGATGATCGCGGTGGTGGTGCCGAGTGTCTCGTTAACCCGCATCAACGCCTCCAGCACCAGCCGGCCGGTCTTTGAGTCGAGTGCGCCGGTCGGCTCGTCGCACAGCAGCATGCGCGGATTCTTGGCGATGGCGCGCGCGATGGCGACGCGCTGCTGCTCGCCGCCTGACATCTGCGCCGGGAAATGATCCATGCGCTGGCCCAACCCCACCAAATCCAGCGCCTCCTCAGGGGTCATCGGATCAGGCGAGATCTCGGTGACAAGCGCCACGTTCTCGCGTGCGGTGAGGCTCGGGATCAGGTTGTAGAACTGGAACACGAAGCCGACGTTCTCGCGCCGGAACAGGGTGAGTTCGCGTTCGCTCATCCGGGACAGATCACGGCCCTCGAAGCTGATGCTGCCTGAGGTTGCCGTGTCAAGGCCGCCCAGGATGTTGAGGAAGGTGGACTTGCCGCTGCCCGACGGTCCGAGCAGCACACTGACCTCGCCTTCATAGAGCGTGGCCGTTGCCCCCCTCAGCGCGTAGACCTCAACCTCGCCGGTCCGGTAGACCTTGGTCAGGTCACGTACCTCAAACACGGGCCGGGCTTCCCGTCCGGGCTGATGAGTGCTGACTTGGGAGATCATCGGTCTCGTCCGGTATCAGTGCGCGGGGCGGCAGCGTGAAACTGTGCGCTGCTCACCACTGTTTCGACAGTCTATTTGCCCCAAAGTCACGGGCATTGACGCATGTCAACGGCCTCCCGTCTGGATTCCTTCATCATGATCTGCACAATGATGATCGGGGGTCAACCGCCGGTCCTGAAGGAGCAATGCCGATGGCGTTCGAAGACATATTTGCGCGTATCCAGCTGCTGTTGGCCGAGATGCAGAACCAGCCGGAAGACGAACATGAGCTGCTGGAGCAGATTCATGCCGAACTCGCTGAACTGAGGGCCACAGGCCAGCCGCTGCCTGAGGACCTGGTGGAGCTCGAAAAGCAGCTGGAAGTTCTACTGCGATCCTGACCCGGCCCGACGGCCCGGCAACCCCCACAATGGAGAGTGAATGATGAAACCGACACGTACCTGGATTCTCGTTGCTGACGGTGCGCGGGCGCGGGTTCTGGAGAACACCGGCCCCGGAAAGGGCGTCAGCGAGGTTCCTGGCATGGAGTTCGCCGAGGATGCCTTGCGCAACCGCGAGATCATGTCCGACCGGCCGGGCCGCAGCTTCGAAAGCGCGGACCAGAGCCGCCACGCCATGGAGCCGCCGACCGATCCAAAGCAGATGGCGGAGACCGCCTTCGTGACCGGCCTGGTCGACATGCTGGACGAGAAGTTCAAGGCGGGCGCGTTCGACCGGCTGGTTCTGGTGGCTGCGCCGCGGGCGTTGGGCGACATCCGCAAAGCCTTGTCCGGGGAACTTGCGCAAGCAGTGTACGGCGAACTGGACAAGGACCTGACCAAGGTGCCCAACCATGAGATGGCCAAGCATCTCGGCGAGGTCATTGCCGTCTGACGCGTCCGCGCAAACAACACCTGAAACCAAAAAGGCGGGCCCGATGGACCCGCCTTTCTATTGCTTGCGCAATGTGCGTTTGGCTAATGGACTTCCTGCGCGGTGATGACCCGGAAGGTGCGGGTTTCGCCGTCGTGCTCCTTGATCGAAACATACTCGCCGGGGCGGAAGCGTTCGTCGCCAAAGCGGTAGCCGGATGCATCGTCGTCCGGATCGCCATGGATGTCATAGTGGAATGCCCACGAGCCGCCGGGCTTCCTGATCAGGTGGCCCAGTTCGTGCTCGTCGGTGCCCCAGAAGCGGGCGACGCGGCAACGCTCACGCACCTTCTTCCACTCTTCCGGCTCAATCCGGTCCATGTTGTCGAGCGGGGCGACCAGCAGGTAGCCATGTCGGCGGCTGCCGTTGGGAAACTCCTTGTCGCGCGCAAGTTCCAGGCGGATCTGTTTCAGGGCCATGTCTTACTCCTCAATCAATCAATGCGACATCAGGACGGGCAACTTTGCCGACTTGATGACGGTCTCGCTGGCGCCGCCGAACACGAACTCCCGCACCCTTGAATGGCCATAAGCGCCCATCACCAGCAAGTCGGCACCCATGTCGGACGCCTTGGTCAACAGCGCCTCGCCGGCGTTCTCGTCGGACGTCGGCATGGGCTCGGCGCTGACCTTGAGGCCATGGCGCGCCAGCGCACTTGCCATTTCGGTGCCCGGCACATTGCCGGCCTCGGCGCGGGCCTTTTGCGGATCAACCCAGACGAGGCTTACTTCGGCGTCCTTGCCGACTAGCGCGAGTGCGTCGAAGCAGGCGCGGGCCGCCTCGCGCGCGCCGTTCCAGCCCATCACGACCTTCTTGCCCAGACCATCGAAGCTGCGGCCGCGCGGCACGATCAGCACAGGCCGGCCAACGCCCAGCACGACGTTCTCGGCAAACTCTGCCTCGACGCCGCAATAGGTGTCGCGGTCGACCTGGGCGATCACAGCAAGGTCGGCCACGCGGGCTGCCTCGCAGAACTCGCGCGAGACTGTCATGTTGATGGCGTCGAGCTGGTGGAACTCGCCCTGCAGGCCGTTGATGTCGAGCGTGTGGGCGAACTTCTCCTGCACGGACTTGGCCATCTCGAGATAGCGCTTGCGCTGCGTGTCGACCACGTCGGCCATGGCCATGCCGGCATAGGCCGCATAGACCTCCACGGACGGGATCACGTAGACGCCCGACAGGTGCGCATCATTTGCATTGGCGATGGCGGCCGCGGTCGGCAGCAGGTGATCAAGGTTGTCAATGTCGTTCAAACTCAGTGCGATGGTCTTCACCGTCATGGCGGCTCTCCCTGGATGGATGTTGCGAGGAGTTAGCCATGCGTCACAGGCGCGGGCATTGATCAGGGTCAAGCTGGCGGCAGACCGTCGCGTCGGGAGCGGTTCCGCTTCCGCAGGCAGCGCATTGTGCTAGGCTGACCGATGATGAACCGCGTGCAGATCACCAGCAGCATATCCATCGGCAAGGATGAGCTTGAAGAGAGCTTCGTGCGGGCAAGCGGGCCCGGCGGGCAGAACGTCAACAAGGTGGCGTCGGCGGTGCAGCTGCGTTTCAACGTGGCAGCCTCGCCTTCACTGCCGGAAGGCGTGCGCCAACGCTTGCTGGACAGCGGAGATTCAAGGCTGACCAGGGACGGCGTGCTGGTCATCACGGCGGAGCGCCACCGCAGCCAGGCCGCAAACCGGGAAGACGCGCTCGAGCGCCTGGCAGAGATCATCCGCAAGGCCGCGCACGTGCCGCGCAAACGGGTCGCCACCCGACCGACGCTGGCGTCAAAGAAGCGGCGGCTAGAGGCGAAGACCCGGCGGGGCAACATCAAGAAAACCCGCGGAGGCAGGATCGATGCAGACTGACCGCGCGGCCAGCCTGCCTGCCCGAATGCATGTCCAGCACGGACAGGCCGGGTTCGAGATCATCGCCAATGACACAGGTGAGCTCAAGTTCTGGAACAAGTTCAACGCAGGGACGTGGGAACCGGAAACGCTGGACATCATCGAAGAACACACCGGTCCACCCGTACACTTCTTCGACATTGGCAGCTGGATCGGCCCGACCGCACTTCATGCCGCCGCACAGGGCGCATCGGTGACGGCTGTAGAAGCTGATCCCAGGGCGCTGGAGCCCTTGCGGCGCAACATCGCGCTGAACCCGGAACTGGCAAAACGCATCAGCGTCGTGGACAAGGCGCTGTCGGCGGTGCCAGGTCCCATCCGGTTCGGGTCGAGGCGCAAGGGCGGCGACTCCATGTCGTCGATCGTGCACGACAGCATGAAGACCATGTGGGAAGTAGACACCATCTCGCCGGCCGCTCTCGGCGAATTATGTCCGGCCGGCAAACGGGCTTTCCTGAAAATCGATATCGAAGGCGGCGAGTACATCGTCCTGCCCGGAGCCGACGCCCTTTTTGCCCTGCCGCTGGCCGGGGTGGACCTGTCGCTTCATCCGCAGTTTCTGCTGGGCCAGTCAACGGGCATTGGACGGCTCAAGCGGTGGTTCACGGCAGCGTTCGCCACAGCCGCAATCTTCCGGCGGCTGTCCCACATGAAGGTCTTCCGGGCCAGCCGGAGTGGAATTCAACCCGCCCCTTATGTCCGGCTCCTGGCGCGCATCGGCTTGTGCTTCTGGCCGCTCAAGGGAAGCTGGCTGTTCCTGCCGGAATGACTGCTCAGGCGGCTTGCAGTTTCTGCCGCACCAGTTCGCCGTCAAGGCGCACCGTCAGACCGTCGAGGGATTCGTCCCAGATCAGCTGGCACGAAAGGCGCGAGGTGGGCTCCAGCGCGGGCACCTCGTCGAGCATGGCTTCTTCGTCATCGCGCGCTGGATGAAGGCGCCCGGTCCAATCCTCGTCCACGATGACGTGGCACGTGGCGCAGGCACACGCGCCGCCGCAAAGCCCTTCAATCGGCAGGCCGTGCTCGCGGATGATTTCCATCACCCGCCAGCCTTCGACGGCCTCCAGTTCATGCTGGTTGCCGTTGTGGTCTATCACGTTGATCACGCCCATGTTGCCTCCCATTCCCTCATGCGCCGGTTCTGATGAAGCGGCCGTCCGGGCCGAGGTGAATGCCGCATTCGGTCTTGCCCGTCGCTGCCCAGCGCCCGGCGCGGGGACCGGCTCCGGTGCCGCCACGTGCAGTGCAGTCCATGCAGCCGATGGAGCGGAAGCCGTGTTCGACAAGCGGGTGTTCCGGCAGGTTGTGGCGCTCGAAATAGCGCGCAACTTCATCGCCCGAGAACGACGCAAGCGGCTCTGCCTTGATGCGCCCGGCATGATCAACGCTGACAGTGGACAGGGCGTCGCGTCCTGCGCCGTGGTGGCGCTTGCGGCCCGATAGAACGGCGGCGAAGCCCGCAAGCGCGCGCTCTAGTGGTTGTACCTTGCGGACGTTGCAACAGCCATCCGGGTCCGTGGCAGAGAGCGTGCCTGCCGGGTCTGCGGCGGCAAGCAGACGGGTCTCAGGCGTCACGATGCGGACGTCGGTCAACCCCAGAAGGTCGATGAGCTTCGCCCGATAATACCGCGTTTGCCAGAAGTGCTTGCCCGTATCGAGGAAGATGACGGGAATGGCACGGTCGACCTGGGCCGCCATGTGCAGCAGCACTGCCGCTTCCGCACCGAACGACGACACCAGCGCCAGCCGTTTGCCGAAGTCGCGGCGCAGCGCGGCAATGAGTGGGACCTGCTCCAACCCTTCGTAGGGTCTGAGCGCTTCAGGGCTGGTCATCATCGCCCGGCTATCCGTAATGCGGCTGCTCGGCCCAGCTTGCGGCCTCTGCAAACGGGCGGGTGGCAAGGCCGGCGCCAGCGGCATAGTCGCGCTGGTAGGCGGCGGGCACAGCCGCGATCTGGCTTATCCATTCCTCCAGCGTGAAACGGTCATCAACCTCGATACTGTCCACGCCCGACTGCAGCAGCATGGCGTACTGGTCCGGCACGAACTTGCCGCGAGCCCGGATGATGCCGGTGAAGCGGTGGACGTGGCGCAGCGAGCGGGCCTGCGAGAATGCACGGCCGTCGCTGAACGACGGGAAGCTGACCGTAACGATGTCGAGCCGCGCAAGATGCGCAACGATGTCGTCTACCGCCGCGTGGTTGGGCAGGCTGACGCCCAGACCGCGATGCCCCTTTGGCCATGCGGCCAGCGCCTCTTCCAGCCGTTCCAGCGGCACGATTACCATTGACCGGCCTGCGAGGCCTGCGGTCTCGTCGAGGTGGTGCCACGGGTCGTTTACATAGCTGCTGTTCTCAATGACCGGCATTTGCGTACAAAGCCTCCTTGAACGGGGCCGCGCCCAGGCGGCGCCAGGTTGCGAGAAATTCCTCGGACGGGTTGCTGCGCACCTTGAGGTAGGTGTCCACGATGGTTTCCACGGCGCCTGCAATTTCGTCTGCGCCGAAGCCGGGCCCCAGTATCTCGCCGATGGTGGTCTCGTTGGCCGAGGAACCGCCGAGCGTGATCTGGTAGAATTCGCGTCCCTTCTTGTCGACGCCGAGAATGCCGATGTGGCCGACGTGATGATGGCCGCAGGCGTTGATGCAGCCTGAGATGTTGAGTTTGAGCGGGCCAACGTCATGTTGCCGGGTGATGTCGGCGAAGCGGCGCGAAATCTCCTGCGCGACCGGGATGGACCGGGCGGTGGCCAGTGAACAGTAGTCGAGGCCGGGGCACGAGATGATGTCCCCGATCAAGCCAATGTTGGCGTCAGCCATGCCGTTTGCCTGCAAGGCTTCCCACACGGCGATGAGGTCCTTCGTGCGCACGTGCGGCAGCGTCAGGTTCTGGGCGTGCGTTACCCGGACTTCACCGAAGGAGTACGTCTCGGCGAGATCGGCAATGGCCAGCATCTGCTCCGTCGTGGCGTCTCCGGGAATGCCGCCTGCGGGCTTCAGCGAGGCGTTGACGATGGTGTAGCCGGGCTGCTTGTGGGCGAAGGTGTTGGCCTTGATCCACTGGCGGAACTCGCGGCTGGCAAGCTTCTTCTCCTCGATCTCGGGCACGAAGGCGTCAAGCCGCTCGAAGGCAGGCGGCGCGAAGTAGGCAGCAATGCGCGCCAGTTCGCGGGCGTCAACTTCGACGGTGTCCCTGGGCGCAGTGGCGAACTCGCGCTCGACGGCGGCCTGGAAGGCCTCGACGCCCATCTCCTGCACCAGGATCTTTATGCGGGCCTTGTACTTGTTGTCCCGGCGGCCATCGAGGTTGTACACGCGCATGATGGCGGTGAGATAGGGCAGCAGGTCCGCCTCTGGCAGCCAGTCGCGCACGGTGACGCCAACCACGGGCGTACGCCCCTGCCCGCCGCCGACGATCACTTCCCAGCCGCGCTCGCCTTGCGCGTTGAGATGCAGGCGCA
>CAZYKZ010000065.1:3964-12592 GCA_964648175.1 uncultured Anderseniella sp. | reverse complement strand
CAAGCCGGTTAGCGGATCAAATCGCATTTGTCACAAGGAGAATGGACGCACCATGACGTTCCAGGCTGCGCTCAAGAAAACCGCTGACGAGATCGAGGCCTTGCTCGACACCCTGCTCAGCCTCGAAACCGCGCGCGCGCCGCGGGTGACGGAAGCCATGCGATACTCTGCACTGGCGCAAGGCAAGCGGCTGCGGCCGTTCTTCGTGGCCGAGAGCGCCCGAATCCTCGGCGCCGGTCACCAGCAGGCCTTGCGCGTGGGTGCCGCCCTTGAGTGCATTCACTGCTATTCGCTGGTGCACGACGACCTGCCGGCGATGGACGACGACGACCTGCGGCGCGGCAAGCCCACCTGCCACATCGCATTTGACGAGGCTACCGCCATTCTGGCCGGAGACGGCCTGCTGACGGTGGCGTTCGAAATCATCACCGATCCGGCGACCCACGCAGACGGCGCCGTGCGTGCCGAACTGGCGCTCGAACTTGCCCGCGCCTCCGGCCACAACGGCATGGTTGGCGGCCAGATGCTCGACCTGGCGGCAGAAGAAAAACAGAGCCACGACCTCGACGAGATCATCGCCATCCAGAGCCTGAAGACCGGTGCCCTGTTCCGCTTTTCGCTGGAAGGTGGCGCCATCCTGGCGCAGGCCGGCGCTGAAGACCGCGAGCGCATGCGCACCTATGCCGACAAGGTTGGCCTCGCCTTCCAGATCGCCGACGACATTCTGGATGTCGAAAGCTCGCCCGAGCAGCTCGGCAAGGCCACGCAAAAGGATGCCGAGGCTGGGAAGGCGACCTTCATCGACCTGTTCGGACTGGATGGCGCCAAGGCCCGCGCCAGCGCCCTCGCCGACGAGGCAATCGACGCCCTTTCGCCCTATGGCAGCAAGGCAGACGTGCTGCGCGAAGCAGCCCGGTTCATCGTCGAACGCAAGAACTAGGAAGCCACCGGCCGGTTTCTCAGCGCGCCAGCTTGTGCTTGATGCGTTGCGACATGAGCAGAAGCCGGTCATTCGAGCGCAGGACCCGTTCCGCCACCTGTCGCAAATGAACGCCGCCGGCCCTGATCATGCCGGTCACCGTGTCGCCGCCGGCAGCGTAGTAGAGCGGCAGTTTGCGCTCTGCCCAGTCAAACTTGTAGGCCTCGTCGCCGATCGTGAAGTCGAACACCTCAAGCGACTGGTCGCATGCCCATTCGAGCACCCGGCGCAACAATACGGCGCCCGGCGAGTAGGCATCATAGCGGCCAGGCTTGTAGGACGAGATCACGTAACAGCACCGCCCGCCGCCGACCAGACAGATGACGGCGGAAACCGGTTCGCCGTCGATGTCGAGCATGAAGGCCCGCAACGGGCCGTCCGGCCTGGCCGCAAGATTGACAAACATCTGGCGGACCGCCGGATCGTCGAAAGCGGAGCTGATTCCCCTGCCTGCAAGCTGACGCTGCTTCACGTCGATGGCAAAGCGGGTGATGTCGATGGCCTGCGCAGCAGTGCTGGCTTCAATGAAAGAGACATCACCTTCCTTGGACAGCCGGCGCTCACGGTACCTGTCATTCTTCCTTTTGTTGTGCGAGCGGCGCAACTCGTACCAGGACATCCAGTCAGGCTGCAGCACCGCTTCATGGCCGTTGAGCGGGCTTGGACGCAGCCGGCCCGTATGATAGCCCGCCATCGGCCCTGGCTGGCGCAGCGCTTGCCATGCCCCGCGCGAGCCCCGCAGTGAAAGCACGCGCGAGAAGAGCTCGCCCAGCCCATCGGGACCGGCCGATCCGGCAAAGTCCGGCGAGATCAGGGGTGAGACATAGTCGCTGATATCGTGTGCAGTTGGCTGAACCCATGTCTGTCCCCATCGCGAGGGCAGCACGTGCAGCGAATAGAGCGCCTTGGGGGTTCCGGAAACATCGCGGACCAGGGCGATCATCAACGCCTCACCGGCACTGCTGATGCGAGCTTTGTCCCAGCTGTCATGCCAGTGCCAGTCCTGGAAGGGATGAACCATTGCAACCGGCTGCAGCGCGAGCCAGTCAGCACGAGCCGCCGCCAGGGAGTCGAACAGCGTGATGGTGCAGAACAACTGCCCTTCCCGGCCCGGAATGACGGTAGATACCGGCATGGACATGGCGGTAAAAGGGGCCGGGCCGCCAGTTTCGCCAATCCGCCGCAACACTGCGCGGCGGTCCGCAATGGCAGCGATTCCTGCCGCGGCTGACCTTGTCTGAGCCATCTTTGTTGTCGCCTGTCCCGATTTGACGCTGCCGGGCTATGGCCTGACCGCGTCGATGCGATGTGCACAGGTTGCGGCAGCAAGTCCCGGGCCAGCCGGTCCGTGTTTTCGGAATCCGTGTACGGATTGAAATTCGGATGTTGTCGCAACCCGGATGTGACGAATTGCACATCGCGCCGGTATGGCGCGTGCAATCCTCAACCCATTGAGAAGGGCAACTCCGCGAGCACACTCAGGACGAATGCGGATGAGCCTCAACCGGATGCTTCGGGACGGCTGGAGCTGGAGAGGACAACCAGGCGGCGAATTTCAGGATGCCGCCTGGCCCTCTCGAAACAATAAGGCGGAAGCGGCTTAACGCCACTTCCGCCTGTTGTTTGCCGGCGTCCCTGAGCGCGCAACGGCTGGCTGGCCTAGCGGCCCCAGCGATTGACCACGTAGTCGTCGACGATCTGCTTGAACTGGGCGCCGATGTCGTCGCCGCGCAGGGTCTTGACCTTCTTGCCGTCGATGAAGACCGGTGCGGCCGGCACTTCGCCTGTGCCCGGCAGGGAGATGCCGATATCGGCATGCTTGGATTCTCCGGGTCCGTTGACGATGCAGCCCATCACGGCCACCTGCAGTTCCTCGAAACCGGGAAACCGCTTGCGCCATTCCGGCTGCTGGGCGCGCAGATAGGACTGGATGTCCTGCGCCAGGTGCTGGAACACCGTTGACGTGGTGCGCCCGCAGCCCGGGCAGGCAATGACCATCGGCGTGAACGAACGGATGCCCATGGTCTGCAGGATTTCCTGCGCCACGATCACTTCCTTGGAGCGGTCGCCGCCCGGCTCCGGCGTCAGCGAAATGCGGATCGTGTCGCCGATGCCTTCCTGCAGCAGCACGCCAAGGCCCGCAGCCGACGCCACGATGCCCTTGGAGCCCATGCCGGCCTCGGTCAGGCCAAGATGCAGCGCATAGTCGCTGCGCTCTGAAATCTGCCGGTAGCAGGCAATCAGGTCCTGCACTTCAGACACCTTGACCGAGATCACGATCTTGTCGCGCGGCAGGCCCAGTTCCTCGGCCCGTGCTGCCGACTGCAGCCCGGACTCGACCATCGTGTCGTGCATCACCAGGCGCACGTCCTTCGGCTCGGGAAGCTTGGCGTTCTCGTCCATCATGCGCGCCAGCATGGCCTGGTCGAGCGACCCCCAGTTGACGCCGATGCGCACCGGCTTGTTGAACTCGATGGCCCGCTCGATCATCATCGAGAAGTTGCGGTCCTGCTTTTCGCGAAAGCCCACATTGCCCGGATTGATGCGGTATTTGCCGAGCGCCTCGGCGCAGGCCGGATGGTCGCGCAGCAGCGTATGGCCGATATAGTGGAAGTCGCCGATCAGCGGCGTATCGACGCCCATCTGGTCCAGCCGGTCGCGGATATGCGGCACGGCCTTGGCCGCCTCTTCCTTGTCCACGGTGATCCGCACCAGCTCCGAGCCTGCGCGCGCAAGTGCTGCGACCTGCTGGGCGGTGCCCTCGATGTCGGCCGTATCGGTATTGGTCATCGACTGCACGACGACCGGCGCACCGCCGCCGATCTGGATCTTGTCGCCAACTTTCACGCCAACTGACTGGCGGCGTTCCTTAGCGGCCGAATAGGCCATGACTCGCTCCTGAAGAAATTTGTCTGCGAAATTGGCCGCTTCTTCGCACAGCATGCCTGCCGATTCAAGCAATCCATTGCCGCACTTGGCGCCGGCGGGCGCCTGCCACTCAACCGGGCAGTCCTGTTCATGTGCCATTCATTTCGTCCGTGCCCATGATATAAGGGGTTTCCACATCAACACGTTGCCCGGGTGATCCGACCAATGCTTGACCAGCCCATGAAGCTCATTGAACACCTGCCATTCGAGACGGATGATGGCATCGCGCCACGCGGCCGCATCGGCCTGATCGTGCTGGCCAGCGACTATACGATCGAGCATGAATGGCGGCAGATATTCGCCGCAGCACCCGGCGCCGCGCTCTATCACAGCCGCATCTACAACGATAACCAGATCACGCCCGAAACCTTGCGCGCCATGGAACCGCGCATCCGCGATTGCGCCGACGTGTTCCTGCCCGGTGCAAAGATGGACGTGATCGCCTACGGATGCACGTCCGCTTCCATGGCCATCGGCGAGGAAAAGGTGTTCGAGCGCATCCGCGAGGCCCGGCCCGGCGTTGCGTGCACCACGCCGATTACCGCAGCATTCGCGGCGTTTGACGCCTTCAAGGCCCGGCGCATCGGCGTGCTGACGCCCTACCGCGCCGACGTGAACCGGATCGTCGCCGACTATATCGGCGCACGCGGCTACAAGGTGCCGGTGTTCGGTTCGTTCAACGAGGAATCCGATGCGGTGGTGGCGAGCATCTCGCCCGCATCGATCCGTGCCGGCGTCAAGCGGCTTGCGCAGGAAGGCGGCATCGACGCCGTGTTCGTGTCGTGCACGTCGGTTCGCCTGGCAGAGGCCGCAGCAGACATCGAGGCCGAAGTCGGCCTGCCGGTAACCTCAAGCAATCATGCAATGGCCTGGCATGCCCTGCGACTGGCGGGCGTGGACGATGCCATGCCGCAATTTGGCAGGCTGTTCAGTCTGAAAGCATGAAACAAGGTCAGATGGCCCGGGGAAGAGGGCCGCGACCCAACATCAGCAAGGGAGGTGTACTCTTGACATTTTCTCAATCATAGATTGCAAAAATTGACTAAATGAGTTAGGTGTTCAATTCCGAACTCCGGGGGGAGTAACGAATGACAGAGGCTACTGCACGCAGGCGGCAGGGCAAGAAGCGCGTGCTTGCGACCATTCTGGATGCAATGCATCGGCTCGATGCCATTTTTCCCGAAACGCGGCCTGATACGATCGACTTCGGGACGCTCATCATGTTCTGCCAATTGATCATGGCAGACGGCAAGATCCATCCACTCGAAACCCGTTTGCTGACGAAGCTTGTGTCGCCGCGCATCAAGCTGCGCAAGGATGATGTCGAGCTGATCTGCAGCCGGCTGAAGGCACGCCGCACATCGGACAAACATTTCGACTGGCTGGTCTCGTTCATCCAGTCCAGCATGACGCCCGAAAGCCGAGGCGAACTGGCCCGTTGTCTGGAGGACCTGGCGATTGCAGACCATCACCTGCACCCGGCCGAGCAACAGGTCATCCAGCGCGCCCGGTCCGTACTGAGGCTCGACACAGCCAGGCTGGCCGCAAACGGATAGCGTGCGGGGCGGGAAGTCTCGCGCTTCCCGCTACACCTGCTCGGCCATAACGCACAGCAACTCGAACATCATCGTGGCTGCGGCCAGCGCCGTATAGCCGGACGGATCGAATGGCGGCGACACCTCGACCACATCCGCGCCGATGATGTTCAGCCCGCGCAACGCCCGGAGCATCTGCTGCGCCTCGCGGGTCGTGAACCCGCCCACTTCCGGCGTACCGGTGCCCGGCGCAAAGGCGGGATCGAGGCAGTCGATGTCGAAGCTGACATAGGTGTCGCCGTTACCGGCAATCTTGCGCGCGCGTTCCATCGTCTTGTCGAGGCCGTCGGCAATCGCTTCCTCGATGTCGATCATGGTCACGCCATGCTTCGCGCCGAAGTCCCGGTCCGACCAGTCGTAGACGCCGCCGCGCAAGCCGATCTGCACGGTCCGTTTCGGATCGAGCACGCCTTCCTCAATGGCTCGCGCAAACGGCGTGCCGTGGGTGAACTTCGAGCCGTGGAAATAGCTGTCCCACAGGTCTGAATGGGCATCGAAGTGGATCATCCCGACCGGCTTGTCCTTGCCCAGCGCCCTGAGGATCGGCAGCGAGCACAGATGGTCGCCACCGGCCGAGATCGGCCGGATGCCGGCTGCCTTGACCTTGTCGAAGTATCCCTCGACGCGCGCCATCGCATCCATCAGGTCTGCCGGATTGACCGGCGCATCGCCGAGGTCTGCCACGTTGGCCAGCCTGAACGGCTCAATCTTGAGGTGGTGATGCACCGCGCGGATCATGGCCGACGCATCGCGGATTTGTCGCGGCCCATGACGCGGGCCAGGCCGGTTCGTGGTGCCGCCGTCCCACGGCACGCCGATCAGCCCGATGTCCACATCGCCCGCGTCTTCCAGCTTCACCTGCGGCAGCCGCATGAAGGTGGCAACACCGGCAAAGCGCGGCACTTCGAGGCCGGGAACGGGCTGGTAGAAATCGTTGTTGGGACGGGTCATGGCGTGGCCTCTCGACTGGTGGGATGCACAGACTTGAACAACTGACCCCATTCAGGCAAGCCTTGGTTTCACAAAAGTTTTTCAATGCAGCGGACCCGCACCCATGAACCTCGCCCACTGGATCGAACGCAACGCGCTTGAACTGCCGGACCGCCCGGCGGTGGGCAAGGGCAAACATGTCATCTGGACCCATGCGCAGCTTCGCGAGCGGGTGGAGCGTCTGGCGTCAGGCTTGCTCGGCCTGGGCCTCGAACGCGGCGACCGGGTTGGCCTCGCCATGAAGAATGTCCCGGAATATTTCGAGTGCCTGTTCGCCATCTGGCATGCGGGCCTTGCAGCCGTACCCATGAACGCCAAGTTGCATGCCACGGAATTCAGCTACATTGTCGAGAATTCCGGCTGCCGCGCGGTGTTCACCACCCCCGACCTCACAGCGGTCATAGAGAAAGTTCAACCCGCCTGCACAGCACACGTCATCGATGTCGCGTCGCCCACCTACGCTGACCTTCTGTCCCGCGACCGGGCGAAAATCACCTTCGTCGAGCCGGACGAGCTGGCCTGGCTGTTCTACACGTCCGGCACGACCGGACGGCCCAAGGGCGCCATGCTGTCCCATCGCAACATCGTGGCGATGACACTGAACTACTTCGCCGACTTCGACCGGGTGATGCCGGAAGATTCGATCCTTCACCCGGCCCCGTTGAGCCACGGCTCGGGCATGTGGATGTTCCCGCACGTGTGCGCCGGCGCGGTCAACGTGGTGCCGGACTCAGGCGGCTTTGACCCCGCCGAGATCTTCGATCTCATCGGCCACTGGCAAGGCGTGTCGATGTTCGCCGCCCCCACCATGGTGCGGCGGCTGACCACGTCGGGCATCGCTGCGGATGTCTCCAACCTCAAGCTGATCATCTATGGCGGTGCACCAATGTACGTGGAGGACTGCATCGCCGCCCTCGACCGTTTCGGCCCGAAACTCGCCCAGCTCTATGGCCAGGGCGAAAGCCCGATGACCATCACCCACCTGTCGCGCGAGGTGATGGCGGACCGCGACCACCCGAAATGGCGTCACCGGCTTGGCTCGGCAGGCGTGGCAGACAGCTGCGTCCACGTGCGTGTGGTGGATGCAGACGGCAACGAGCTGCCGCCGGGCGAAAAGGGCGAGATCGTCTGCCGCGGCGACAGCGTAATGTCCGGCTACTGGAACAACCCGGAAGCCACCACCAAGGCTTTGAGGGATGGCTGGCTGTGGACCGGCGACGTCGGCGTGTTCGACGAGGACGGCTACCTCACCATCACCGACCGGTCCAAGGACCTGATCATTTCCGGTGGCACCAACGTCTATCCGCGCGAGGTGGAAGAGGTGCTGCTGCAGATGCCGCAACTGGCCGAGGTCTGCGTCATCGGCCGGCCCCATCCGGACTGGGGCGAGGTCGTCATCGCCTACCTGGTGAAAGAGCCGGGCGCGGACGTTTCACAATCAGAAGTCGATGCCCATTGCCTTGAAAACATGGCACGCTTCAAGCGGCCGAAGGCATACCGGTTCGTGGATGCATTGCCCAAGAGCAACTACGGCAAGATACTGAAGACGGAAGTGCGCGAGATCGAGAAGTCACAACACTGGGAGGACTAGACGATGGCCGTAATCCAGGTACAGGGCGTTCACCACATCACGCTGAACGGCGCCGACCGGCAGACGTCGATCGACTTCTGGGAAGGCGTTCTGGGCATGCCGTTCGTGTTCGAACAGCCGAACCTGGACGACCCGGAAACCAATCACCTCTATTTCGATCCCGGGGACGGGAGGCTGATCACCATTTTCACCCGCGAGGACCGCGAGCCGGATGACCGTCCGAACCCCAACGGCATCGGCAACCTGCACCACATCGCGTTCATCGTCTCGCGCGCCACCTATACGCAGCTGGTGGACCGGCTCGAAGAGGCCGGGTTCGCGAACTCGGGCGAGGTGGACCGCGGCTTCATGGACTCGTTCTACTTCCGCGACCCGCTAGGGCAACTGCTGGAACTTGCCTGCTACAAGTTTGATCCGCCGTTCGGTTTCACCCATGCCGATGTGCTGCACGAGGCGCACAAGATCAGGGTGGAGGAAGGCGACTACAACATCTCCGACACCCACATCGCCGACGCGCTGATGGTGCTGAGCCAGCGCCGGGCGGG
>CAZYKZ010000065.1:0-3864 GCA_964648175.1 uncultured Anderseniella sp. | reverse complement strand
GCCTCCACCACGTCGCGGTTGAGCTGCAAGCCCAGCCCCGGTTTGCCGTCGAGAGCAAGCCGCCCGGCAGCCGGCGCCACGTCCGGGCCGTCGAGCAGGTTGTCCTGCAGCAGCTGCCACATGATCTGGTTGCCGTCATCGAGATTGGGGATGGCGCGCCCGGCATGATGTTCGGCAACCGTGGTAATGCCCGTCGTCATCGAGGAGTGTATGCAGACTTTCATCCCGGCAGCTTCGGCTATCGCAGCGGCCTTCATCAGCGGACGCAAGCCGCCGATCTCGCGCGGACCCACGGCAATCATGTGCGCATGGCCGCCGCTCACGGCGCGATAGGCCTCGTTCAGCGTGAACACCGACTGGTCCGCCCCGATGGCGATGGGACTTTGCCGCGTAACCTGCCCCAGCGCTTCGAGTGATGTGGATGGCGTGGGCTGCTCGATGTACTCGATATCGAAGGGCTTCAGCCGCGCAATCATCCGCAGCGCCATCGCCGGGTCCCACGCCTCATTCGCATCAAGCCGCAGCCGGGCTTCTCCGATGGCCTCGCGCACGGCGCGGGTTGCGGCAACGTCGCGGTCCGGATCGATGCCCACTTTCAGGTAAATGACGGGATGGCCAGCCGCCACTGCCGACCTGGCGTCGGCGACCAGCTCTTCGATTGTCTGGCCCTGGAGGAAATAGAAGTAGCCGACGCTGTCGCGCACCGCGCCGCCCAGCAGGTCCCACACGGGGCGGCTCACAGCCTGCCCCTGAAGGTCAAGGCAAGCCATGTCGAACCCGCACATCAGCTGGTTGGCGTAGCGCGGCATGTTCCCGCCGAACACCAGGAAATTGGCCTTGTAGGCCTGCGCCATGATCCGTTGCGCATCGAACACCGATTGCCCAATGAAATGCCGGCCGAGCTTTCGCAGGATGATGGCCTGCGCCCCGGCATCGGGCGCTGTCGTGGTTTCGCCGATACCTATGGCACCGTCTTCGCCCACCACTTCGATCAGGTTGACGAAGAACGTCTCCTCCACGCCCTGCGACCAGACGTACGGTGTCTTCAGCGGCAGCGCCAACGGGGTGACACGGACATCGGTGATTCTCATTTCAGTCATCCGGATGGGAAATCAGGGAACAGCGCAAAGTGTATGCGCGGTCAGTTTTGAAGCACTGTTCCGGGCAAGCCGGAAAATGCCACCACGCAGCCTCGGCAAGCGGCGGGACGCCATCGTGGAGCTAAGCCAGCGGCGCCCGGGCAGATCGAGTCCCTGAAACCAGCCGGATGATTTACAGGCGGCGCTTCAGACGGCAGCTGTGCGAATAGAGCGGACATGCTCTCCAAATAGCGGATGTCTGCACTGGACCCTCAACGGCCATAGCAACACCCCAAAAAGAGCCCCCGGACCATGGGCCCGGGGTAGTTACAGCCCCATCAGGAAGACCCCGAAGGAACCGTGCGAGCTCTGTTTGCCAGCGATGAAACGGTCAAAGACCTGCTTCAACCTGAAAGTCCGCTGACCACTGCTATCTCGTTCTGGATACCCGACAGTCCCGGCTGCGTCGCGGCGATCTCCTCGGCTAGCGAGGCTGACCGCTTGTCTGCTGCAAGTCCGTAAAGTCGCGCTTGACCGTCGTTCACGGACACATAAATCCGGTTGCGGCGGTCCTTTGACTGGATGCGATTGTTGAGGGCCATCGCAAGCCTGGACTGCGTCAGTTCGTCAGTGAGTCTCTTGCGGGTCTCTTCCGTCTCGGCAAATGCAGGATTGGCGACTGCATCGCAAAGAACATCAGCACAGGTCTTCGGGCTCATGTGCGCCATGTTGAGCACCATGTCGTAGTTCAGTGGATCGCGCCAATCGTCGTCAAAGAAACGGAAGAAGGCACGTGCATGCGCAGCATCACTTCTGGCGACTTCCCGGCTAGCCTCCTGTTGACCAACGCCCAGGCGTTCCATGATCGTCCTGATCCGGAACTCCATTGGCGCACAGATGCGGACCGACAGCACGTTGGGGATGGACTTGAGCAGTTTGGTCGCACCCCAGCCCCGGATCAGAACATCACCCTCAAGCGCGATCTCAAGGACTTCCTCGGGCGTCAGATACCCACCTCTGGTCCTGTTGTTGCGCCACTTGTCGAGTTCCTGCTCGTTACCCTCCAGGTACCTGTAGACCTCACTCTCATCGTCGCCCGGACGCCGGGCCTCGGCGCTCTCAACAAGCTCATGATGGACCACGCTCACACCCCTGCGACGCCCGAATTCCCTGGCAACTTCCTTGCCTAGCGTACCCATCTCTCTGGTCATGACGATAATTGACATTGCCGACCTCCTTTGAGGCTTCTGGAAAGGAGGCAGGCAACGAGAAGGACGCTTGATCATTCTTTGTCGCCAACGCCGCCCTCGTCAGCCTGCCTCTGCAAAAAGGTAGTTGTGTCGGCTTTGACTGTCGCGCTTGCAGCTAAATGAGATGCCAACGAGACAGGGAAAACCTTCGCAGCCGACACGCATTCATATTGATGAAAGTGCGACAATTGCGCTTCCCCGATTTGGGGGATGTGTGCAAATTTTCTGTCAGCTTTTGTTCGTCTGAGGTGGGCGTTTTCTTACTGCATGAGTCGACTGACGAGGCTGACGAGTTGGGCTTGCCGATTGGTTCCGGTTCGCAGGAATACAGCTTTCAGATGGTCACGCGCAGTGGCATCGGTGATGCGCATGTGCTCTGCGGCTTCCTTTAGCGAGCGGCCGATTGCAAGTTCTTCGGCAAGTTGTGCTTGTCTTGGAGAGAGCCCGAAGCTCGCCTGAAGGACTTCGGCCATCATCTTGGGCGCAGGCTTCACGGGTTGCAGAAACAGTATCGATGTCGGTCCCGAAAAGATCTCGGCCGGCGGCCCGAATAGAGGCCATCCCCTTACCACAAATGCCTCGGTACCGTCGCGTCGCCTGACGGTGACCGGGTCGGTCAAGTCCTTTGCTCGCTCTGATATTGCCAACTGAGCGATCAACCTCTCCAGGGGGATTTGGTCTTCAGCAAGCTCGCATACGAGCCGTTTTGCATGGAGCGACAGGCCATGCCCAAAAGCCTTTTCTGCCGCCAGATTTTGTGCGCGAACAAGACCTCTCGCGTCAATTGCGACAGCGGGAATCGACGATGCTTCGAATGTCTGAAGAACGCCTTCTATTGCCTTGAAGTTTGCCAGGCTGGCGATTTTGGCCGACCGCGTTATATGGCTGACATATTGACCAATCGATTTGATTTCGCTGGTCGAGAAACCCTCGTCCCGCAGGCTGCGGTTGATCGACAGAACCGTCCAGTCTCTGTTGTCTCCAATGCGGAAGCCACAGTACCACTTCAGGCCGTGACGCCTCAGGAGATCTGCATAGAAAGGTTCTCTTTCCAACTCGTCTGATCCGAAGAGTTGGAGATCGGTAACATATCCATTTGAAAAGAAGCTTCCCTGGAGTCCTGCCCTCCTGACACCAATGTTGCGCGCATCGCGCAGATACCACCCATCGGCGATATACTCTTCCATCAGCAAGCCCAGGCTGTCTGAATATATCGTACTAAACGGACGCTGTTCCGCCTTGCTTGAAACCAAGACAGACCCAACAGCGCCGGCATGCTGAGACAGCAGGTCACAAACAGTCTTCCAGCCTGCGACGTCGAAGGCGGCAGAGTAAATCGCGTCCAGTAGTTGATCGCTTGACATTGGCTCTCGAGCCTCGCCTGACTTCAAGTGATCTGCTTACTGATGATATTGAGCGGCTCAGCTTTTTGTTTGTCAATATGATAGAAATCTTGGCGGTCAGCCGTCAGATGGACCGTGAAAATTTGGACAATCACGTAAGGCGCACGTCACCTAGCGATTGCTGGCCCGGGT
>CAZYKZ010000064.1:0-12638 GCA_964648175.1 uncultured Anderseniella sp. | reverse complement strand
GGGTTTCATGGGGTGTTGCCTCCTGTGCAAATCTGTCGTTACGCAACAGTATGGACCGCGCGGCGCAGCGGGCAAGTGAGGATGGTCACATCCTCAAGCAATGCGTCTTCTGCATGGCTCGAAAATCCACCCTGAATCCCGCTTTTGCACCGCCGCGCCCGGGTGTAGCGTCACGACGTCTGCCGCGCGTTCCGGCCCAGGGTGCGCTTGACGCGGCAGGCGACGTTTCCCGACGAATTGACTGATGAAGCCGTTCGCCGTCTTCCCGCGCCACAGGATGGTCCTGCGGGCGCACTTGCTGGTGGATAACCCTCAAATGCTCGAAATTCTCGACAAGATTGCCATCGTGATCACGCTTGCAGCCATGGTCGTCGTGACCGGCTGGGTGTTCTATTACTACCTGACCTCGCTGGTGCTGGGCATCATGGACATGGCCCGCGGCGGCTCCGGTGAAATCGGTGTTGCCCGCAGCACCCCTGTTGCGGCAGATTCGACCCCGGCGAACTGAGGCTCAACCGGAGGACACGTGCACAGGCTGATTGCGGTTTCATTGGCAGCAGTGTGCGCGTGCCTGCCCGGCGCCAGCCTGCCCGCGCTGGCCGGCGATGACGCTCATCCGGTCGCGCCGCCGCCCGCGTGCGTCAACAACAAGGGCGAAACCGTCTCCTTCGAATCGGTGGAGGGCGGCCGGAAAGGCCTTGCCGCCGGCATGGCGCGCCGCGACGGCGAGGGCCGTCCGGTGGTCATGCGCGCCAACTTTGCGGCGGCACCCGAACCGTTCCAGAAATTCATCGACCGGCACGAATGCGCCCACCACCAGACCGGCGACGTGGACATGCCGCACCCTCCGCGCAACGGCCCGGAGCACCTGATGAACGAGGCGGTGGCAGACTGCATCGCCATCCTGCGCCTGCGCGACGAGGAAGGCTTCGGTGAAGCGGGCCTTAAACAGGTGAGTGAGGCGCTGGCCGCCGACATGAAGGGAATCGGCTTTCCCGAGATCAGCGTCTCCAGCCGCCTGCGCAATATCGAGTCATGCTTTTCCAGAGACGGAGACGCCGCGCAGCTCATCGCCGCGCGGCTGAAGGAGAGGGGTCTGGAATAGCGCCCGCTTAGCCCAGCGGCACCGGCTGCTTGGGCTGATACCAGCTCTTCTGGTGATGAAGATGGGCCAGCAGCTCGTTGATTTCCTTGGCGCTTTGCACCGACTGTTGGCAGTCGGGGCGGGCCGTGCGGCTCATTTCGGCGCGCAGTGCATCTTCGATCAGGGAAAGCTGCTTGGGGTTCAGGCGGAACGTCGGATTGTAGCTCACGTCTTGTGTCTCCAAGAAGAATTGAACGATGATTTGGCCCGGTGATCATGCGGCGAATGAATGCCGCGATGACTGGAGCGCATATTGATATGCGTTTTCCTGATCGTCCATGACAATTTCTGTCGCATGGAATGCGCGTTTTGCCGCACGGAAACTACGTACGCGGGAGTACGTAGCTTGACCCAGATCAACGACGGCAGCGCCGCACCGGCAAAAACTTCCCTTCGTCTCGGGATTCCTCAAGGAGATGAAGAAGATGACCGGCTTTGAAGAGATTTACCTGACGATGGTTGTGATCGCCTTTGCCGCCTTTGCCACGACGCTGATGACGCAGCAGCTGCGCAACATGAACAAGTAGGCTGCCCGCGCTGGCTCAGGCAACGATGACGTAGACCTTGCGCAAGGTCTGGGTGATGTCCCATCGCCCGGACCAGCCCTTGGGCAGCGTCAGCACGGTGCCGGGCACGAGCTGGCGTTGCGTGCCGTCGGCATCGGTGATGACGCCGGTGCCGGATACGATCGAGCAGATTTCGGTATTGGGCCGGTTCTCGATGGCCCAGCCGCCCGGCGTGCATTCCCACACCCCAACATCTATGCCGCCGCCGGAATACATCTCGCGGACGAACGTTTCCGGATGCCCGGTGTCGAACCCCGCGCGCACGCCCGCAGGCGTAAGCTCCAGGTGTTCGGCAGCGGCGACGGACGGGATGAAGGGCAGGTTCATGGGGGCAGGTCTCCGTTTCACTTGAACGTTTCAGGCCGCATCTGCGGCCTTTTCAGCTGGTGGCATGATGGTGCGCCGTCGCTGCCGGTCGAACCACAGCATGGCCAGGCCCGCAGCTGCAACCATGCTGCCGCCCGTGATGGTCCATATATCGGGAAAATCGGAAAACAGCACGATTCCGAAGATCGTGGCCCACAGCATTGCCGAATACTCGAACGGCGCGACGAAGTTGGCCTCGCCCAGCCTGTAGGCAGTGGCGAAGCACACCATGGCGATGGCCGACATGACGCCAGTGGCGCACATCAGCAGGAGATCGGGCAGGGGCGGCATCGCCCAGCCGCGCATCAGGAAGGCGACGGAGGGGTGGCCGCCTTCATTGACTTCGGCGCCGGCAAATGCGCCGGCGAGCAGCAGCGCAAGCACCAGGTAGGCGAAGTTGCCCCAGAAGGCGAGCACCGGGCTGGCTACCGTCGCGCTGAGCGAGCGCGTGATGGTCTGGCTGATGCCGTAGCCGAGTGCTGAGTAGAGCGCCAGAAGTGCTGCCGGCTCGAACACCGACGAGCCGGGGCGGATCATGATGAGCACGCCGACGAAGCCGGCTGCGATGGCGAGCCACCGGTAGACCGGCACGTACTCGCCCAGCACCGGGCCGGCAAGCGCGGCCACGAACAGCGGCATGGTGAAATAGATTGCCACGCCCGACGCCAGCGGCATCGTTGCCACCGCCATGGCAAAGCCGAGATAGGCCGTGCACATGATGAAACCGCGGAGCGCCACCAGCATCCACTTCGACCGTTCGACCCGCAGGCTGCCGACGCGCCAGAAGGCAAAGGCGGCCAGCAGTGGCAATGCCAGCCCGCAGCGCACGGCGAGCAGCTGGTGAACCGGATAGCCGCCCGACAGGAACTTGATGACGGCGTCCATGGTGGAAGCGAGCGCGACGGCGGTGCACAGCGACAGCACGGCAAGGCCGGGCCGGTCCTGGCGGGGGGCATTGGGCAGCGTGAGCCGGCTGGCGGAGCGGAGGGGCATGGGTGTGGTCTCTTGCTGCCTATGCCGACGGATGCCACCAGCGCCCGGCGAGCACCACGCCGCGGGCGTTGATCTTCCGGTCGCCCAACACGTGCTCGCCAACCACGTCGGCATAGTCGAACGCGCCTTCGTCGAGCGACAGGATGGCGGCATCGCCCGCGCTGCCCGGTTTGAGCGTGCCGAGATCGGGGCGGGACAGGGCGCGGGCGGCGTTCTCTGTGCTGGCGCGGATGACCTCCTTGAGCGGCACGCCGAGGCACAGGAACTTGGACAGCGTGGTGACCTGGTCGAAGGCCGGGCCGTTGATGCACAGGGCATGGATGTCGGAGGAAATGGTATCGGGCATGAAGCCGGCTTCCAGCATGGCCCGGGCCGTCCGGAACGAGAACGAGCCCATGCCGTGGCCGATGTCGAACAGGACGCCGCGCTGGCGGGCGGCGAGCACTTCCGGGCGCACCTTCCCGTCCGGGCCAACCGGCGAGTTGGGGAAGGGGCGGAAACAGTGGGTCAGCACGTCGCCTGATCTGAGCCGCGACACCACTTCGGCGTAGGAGGGCGGCGGTTCGTCGATGTGGACCATCAGCGGCATGGAGGCTTCTTCCGCCACCTGGATGGCATGCTCGAACGGCGCCATGCCATGAATGCCGGACGCATGCCGGCCGAGCCTGACCTTGATGCCGATGATGACGTCCCGGTTGGCGTTCGCCACCTCGACCGCCGTTTCCGGGTCCATCAGCGCCAGGTTCTCGCTCTCGCCGACCATGATGCGATTGGAGAAGCCGAAGATGCCGGCGTGTGAGATGTGCAGGTAGGCGAGGATGCGAACCGCGCTGGACTCGATGACGTGCTTGCGGAAACCGGCGAAGTTGCCGGGGCCTGCGGAGCCTGTATCGACGGCAGTGGTGACGGCGCTCTTGCGGCAGAAGTCTTCCGCGTCGATGCCGAGCGATGTGCCGCCCCAGTAGACATGGGTGTGCATGTCGATAAGGCCCGGCGTGACCAGCTTGCCGGACACGTCGCGCACGTCCTTTGCAGCCGAGGTGTCGAGCGACTTCGCAATGGCCGCCACCTTGCCGCCGGCGAAGGCGACATCCATCACCGCGTCGATATTCTGCGCAGGGTCGATGACGTGCCCGCCCTTGAGCACGAGGTCATAAGTACCCATTCGGCGTTGCCTCCGGTTTTTGCCGGCGATGGTGCATGGCGCGCAGGCGCACGGCAAGCAGGAATGACTGCATGGCAGCCATGCCGGCTGGCTGCCGGGCATGGGGGGTTGCGGACAGTTTGCCTGCATGTTCCAATGAAAAGAAAAATTGCTGGGCAGGGCGCAACGAAGAGTAGTGGTGCGCCATGTCAAACCCAATCGAACAAGCAGCCTTTGTCTCCGTTGGCCGGGCCTGTGGCTTTGCCGGCCTGGCCGTGGTCTGCATTGTGATGGGTCTGGCGTTCGAGCCATCGCTGGCGGCGCGCACGGGCGGCGTTCTTTCTCTCGTCGTTTGCGTGGTATTGCTGGTGCGGGCGCGCTTTGCACCAAGCCGGCCCTACAAGCGGACCGAGGCCTGGCTGATCCTGCGCAAGGGCGACCGGCCGAGGGCTGAACTTGCGCAGCGTCTTGTGGGCAACGCGCTGAAGGACGCCTACCTGTTCTTTGCCCAGAAGGCGTCGGTGATCACCATGATGTTCACCTGTTCGGCCGTGGTGTTCCAGCTTCAGGGATTTTGAACCGGGGCGAGGGCGTCAAGCCGGGCCGGGTGGCGGCGAAGCCAGCATTGCCAGCACGGGGGCAAGCGCAGTTGCCCCGTCACCGGCAAGTTCGCGCTTACAGAACTCAAGCGTGACCACTTCATGCCGGGTGAGCCGGGACAACACGGCGGCATCCTCGCCGGCAAGCGCCGCCTGGCGTTCAAGATCGGCATAGTCGTCGATCAGGCCGGGAATATCCGCCATGAATGCCTCGATCATCTCCGGCCACGGCAGGCCAATGATGGCGCGAGCCTCCTTCAATCCGTCCTGCCGGGATTGCTCCTGCTCCAAGGTGTCGCCGCAAAGCCGCTGAAGCAAGCCGGCCATGTGGGCTTTGGTCTCGGCCTCAAGTTGGGTGAGCACCTGCCATTTCCAGCGCCGGACCGGGTCGGTCTGGGCGTCCGCCATAGCGGCGTACATGGCCAGGCCGAACACCTCGCCCTGGTATGCCTCTTCAATGCGCGCGAGAATTTCCGGGGACACCGCGCTCATGGGCTTACACCACGATGACGCCCTTGTGCTTGGCCTTGTTCTCCGGCTCCACGTGGATGGTCACGCGCGCGTCCGGCACTTCCTTTTTTATCGCCGCTTCGATGCGGTCGCAGATGTCGTGCGCGTCGGACACGGTGGTCTGGCCGTCAACGACCAGATGGAACTCGATGAACGTGACGGGACCTGCGTGCCGGGTGCGCAGGTCATGCGCCTCGATGGCGCCGGTGGCCTTGCCGGAAATGATGGCGCGGATGGAGGTGAGCGTGTCTTCCGGCACCGCCTCGTCCATCAGTCCGGACAGGGACTGGGTCATTACCTTCCAGCCCGACCACAGGATGTTGATCGCGACGAGGCCCGCCAGCAGCGGGTCGAGCACGTACCAGCCGGTGACGATGGCCAGCAGCACGCCGAACGTGACGCCCACGGAGGAGACCACGTCTGACAGCAGGTGCTTGCCGTCGGCCACCAGCGCCGGCGAGCGCAGCTTGCGGCCGCGCGAGATCAGCATCCAGCACCAGAAGCCGTTGACCACGCTGGCGAGCCAGTTGACGAACAGGCCCTCGACCGGGGCGTCCAGCGGGCGCGGGTTCTGCCAGGCCTGCCAGGCCTCGTGGAAGATCACCAGCGCGGCGACGATGATCATCGCGCCTTCCAGCACGGCGGAGAAGAACTCTGCCTTGTGGTGGCCGTAAGGGTGGCGTTCATCCGCTGGCTGGGCTGCGTAGTAGACGGCGATCAGGGCGGCGAGCGCGGCGGCGACGTTGACGATGCTCTCCAGCGCGTCGGAGAACAGCGCGACCGAGCCGGTCATCCACCAGGCCAGCAGCTTGATGGCGAGCACGATGAGGCCGACGGCAATGCTGCCGGCGGCAAGCTTCATGCTGGCGGAAATTCCGTGGCTGTGGCTGGCGCTCATGCCGCCCTTATTGGCGGATGAAATGCAGCTTGTCGAATGACTTTCGCCAGTTGCCCACCTCTTCGGCCAGCGAGGCCGGGTCGTTGGTGGTGAGCGCGCGGGCGATGAGGTTGGCCAGGCGCGGCGCGTCGGACGGTTTCACGCCCCAGCGCACGAGTTCCGGCGTGCCGATGCGAAGCCCGTTCATGTCGCCATTGACCGGCTCCAGCGGCAGGCCGATGCCGCAGGCGAGAAAGCCCGCCTTGCGCAAGGTCTTCGAGGCAGCCTGACCGCCGCCGAAGCGGGCTGCGGCAATGGCGAACTGGTGCGAGCGGGTGAAGCCGGTGGTCTTGCCGAACACGGGAAGCTCCTCGTGGTCGAGCGCGTCGGCCAGTGCGCGGGCGAGTTTCACCATGGCGGCGGCATAGTCGCGGCCGTGCTCGCGCCAGTCGAGCAGGGTGACGGCAAGAGCGGCGGACTTGGCTGCGTCGAAGTTGGCGGTCATGCCGGGAAACGCGATGTGGTCGAGGCGCTCGGCGATTGTCTCGTCGTTGGTGACGATGAGACCGCCAGCCGGCCCGCCCAGCGACTTGTAAGTGCTCATGGTCATCAGGTGCGCGCCTTCGGCAAGCGGGTTGGGCCAGGCGCCGCCGGCGATGATGCCGCACTGGTGGGCCGCGTCGAACAGCACGTGGGCGCCAACCTCGTCGGCGATTGCGCGGATGGCGGAGACCGGATGCGGCTCGAGGTTGAGGCTGCCGCCGATGGTGATGAGCTTCGGTTTAACGTCGCGGGCAAGTTTCGCCAGTGCGTCCACGTCCACCGTGTAGCCGTCCGGCGCGACAGGCGCATCGTGGATGTTGAGGCCATAGAGCCCGGCGCATCCAGCGTCGTGGTGGGTTACGTGGCCGCCGATGGAGGCAGGCGGGGCGATGATGGTGTCGCCCGGTTTGGTCAGCGCCATGAAGCCGTAGAGGTTGGCGATGGCGCCTGAGGGCACGCGGATCTCGGCGTACTTTGCGTTGAACACCTCGGCGGCCAGTTCGGCGCAAATGACCTCGATCTCCTCGATGGCCTCGAGCCCCATCTCGTACTTGTCGCCCGGATAGCCAAGCGAGGGGCGCGAGCCGATGCCCGAGGCGAGCATGGCCTCGGCGCGCGGGTTCATCACGTTGGTGGCCGGGTTGAGGTTGAAGCAGTCGCGCTCATGGATCTGGCGGTTCGCGTCCACCAGCGTGTCGAGGCGGGCGGCGATTGCCGCGTTGCTGCCGCGCGCGGCTTCGTCGGCGTAGCGCTGCACGAGGGTTTCGCAATCGGCGGGCACCCATGGGCGGGGGGAGAGGTTGGGCATGGCGGCAAGGTCCGGTGGTCTGGTGAGCGATGAAAGGCAGACAAGCACCCCTGAGACTTGTGGGCAAACCAGATTTGCGAAATATTAGGCTCAGAAAAATTGAGGCTAATGATCATGGCTGTTTCACCGCCGCGTCCAAAGGACTTGCCGCTGAATGCGCTCAGGGCGTTCGAGGCGGCCGCGCGCCTCGGCGGGTTTGCCGCCGCCGCCCAGGAACTTGGCGTTACACCCGGCGCGGTGACGGCGCACGTGAAGACGCTGGAAGCGCAACTGGGTGCGGCCCTTTTCGAGCGCACGGCGCGTGGCGTTGAACTGAACGCGCTGGGACAGCGGGTGCTGCCGGGATTCATCGAGGCGTTCGACGCGCTCGGCGAGGCGGTGCAGACGCTGAGATCGGAAGCCGCGCCGCGAACGGTGCACATCGCCACGCTGCCCTCCATCGCCCAGCTTTGGCTGTCGCCGCGCCTGCCGGCACTGCGCGAGGCAGCTCCCGGCATATCGATTTCCATTACCGCCATGGAGGAGCCGCCCAACCTCAAGCGTGCGCCCCATGACCTGTGCCTGTTCTATGGCGGGGACGCGCAGGGGGCGCTGGCAAGGGACGTCATCTTTCCCGTATGCGCGCCGGGAGTGGCGCAGCGCCTCAGGACGCCTGCGGACCTTGCCGCTGCCACCTGCATCTCCGACGCCGCATGGGCCGATGACTGGGCGGCGTGGGCGAAAGTCGCCATGCCGGGCGTGGCGTTCTCGCCGCGCGGGCCGGTCTACTCGCTCTACACGCTGGCGGTGGCCGAGGCGGTGAACGGGGCAGGCGTGCTGATCGGACACGAGAGCCTGGTGTCGGATCACCTCAGGCGGGGCGAACTGGTCGCGCCGTTCGATGTGCGCGTGACGCTGGACCGGCATTTGCGGCTGTGGTCGAACCGCCCGCTGGCCAAGGGAAGTGCTGCGGCGCGGGTAAGCGCGTGGCTGAGAGGCAGTGGCTGACCGGTCCTGGAGCGCCAGACACCCTCGGCCGGCGCCGGCACGCCTTAACGCCTGTTAATACCCCGGATCAGCAAACCGCTAACATGTGTGCAATCGTCAGCCATTCAAGGCTGACATCGCATCACACTCACCAGAAGAAGCAGAGGAGGTATCCAATGCTCTATTGGGCACTCGTTTTTCTCATCATCGCGCTGATTGCCGGCGTTCTCGGCTTTGGCGGCATCGCTGGAGCTTCTGCATCCATCGCGCAGGTATTGTTCTTCGTATTCCTGATCGCGTTGGCGATCTCGGTCGTTGCGCATGTTTCCCGCCGGCCTTGAATGCGCAGCCGGCCTCACGCGTCGGGCTGTGCGGTCTTGCCCAACTCGGAAACATGATTGCCCAGCTGCGTGATGGCGTAACCGATCCCGCGGATGGTGATGGACTGCTGCTGGCATGCCTTGGCCAGTTTTTCCGTCAGATCCGTATTGATCTGCGCGCTCTGCGCCTTGCAGCGGTCAAGGTCAGTGCCCAGCCTTGCAATGCTTTCAGCCAGTTCGTCTTCCCGCCGGGTGAGTTCCTCCTCGACTTTGGCGACCGAGGCCATCAGCGCTGCCTCGCGTCTGGCCAGATCGGCCTCGACCATCGCGACCTTCCTGTTGAGCGCTTCTTCGCGCGCCTGCAGGTCGGCCCTTACGGTCTCGATCTGGAGGCGCAGGGCTTCCTCGCGCTGCGCGATCTCGGCCTCACGCTGCCTGAGATGCTCAGAAATGCCGGTGAACCTGGCTGACGTTTCCTCGTTCAGCGGGCCAAGCAGGATTTCTCGCAGTATCTGCAGATCCATGAGCTCTTCCTGCTTGCCGTTCGCTTCGGGCTGTGCCGCCGCAGCGGCTGAGTTGTGACCAATGCCGGGCGATTGCTTGTCTGATGCGGGCGTTTCACACCGCGTCGAGCGGCCTTGCCGCGATGTTCTGTCCCGGGCGGGCTGCTTGCTCATGGTATCGTCTCCCCAAGGGTGAGTGTGATCTGTGGCTTGCGTTGCAGCGGCATCGATGGCTGCTGCTGATGATGGCTCATGCGGCGAGCCCGGCACCCAATATGACGGGTTCATCTGGCGCTCTTTCTGCCTGCCGCCTGGTCGCGGGAACTGCCCAGGGTCGACCGCACTTTCAACGTGGCCATCTCAAGGGTCACGAATGATCGAAGTTTCCTGTCAAACCACCTGTCGTGCATAATCTGTCTCCGTCCCATCGTTCCATTACAAGATGCCCCGCAGACTGACTTTTGGGTTGAGGTCGCAATGAACATGCCAAAGCGTCAGGAACGGCAGAATTTGGCGAAGCCTCAAGCTTAACGCGTCAGGCCCGCGCTCGGGGGGAACGGATGGTGTGTGTACGGATGGAACAGGTCGCCATCCAGTTTTGATACAGATTATATTGATATCGGGAGCTGAAAGCTCACCGAATGAATAGTTTGAACTCGCCGATCAAATGAAAAGCTCTTGAGTGTTGACGGGTCGGACGGTGATTGACGAACAAGTGCTTTCAGTTTGGTCTTGAATACCCGATCTGGCGGCGAATTTTCTGGTAAAGAGGATGGCGAAAATTTGGCATATATAGTTTGTTTGAGAGGTTGGTCAGCTGGCAACTGAGGGGACGGCATATGACAGTGACTGTCCTACTTTAAGCCCTGAGCGGACTTTTGTTCTCTCCCTGAAGGTGGAGAGGAAAGTGCAGTTCCGTCCAAATAGCCGTCATCCGGCACGCCGGCGTCAGGTTCCGGACCGCCGTACGCCCTTTGTCGCAAGCATCACCGCCGGAGCGGCGAGGAGCGCCGGCAGGATGATCCAGACCTCAGGCGCGTCCATCACCCAGAGGGAGCTTGCCGAGAAGGCGAGCCAGAGCCACGGCGGAACTGCCAAGAGGAATTGCCATCCCTTCACGCCCATCGCGATGACGGCGAGGGCGGCAAGCGCAGTGGGGTCGGCGGCGATGCCGAAGACCTCGGCAGAGGAAATGCTTCGGCCGGACATCAAGGCGAGCGCCGGGTAGGCCAGCGTGATCAGGACCACCAGGCCCGCTCGGCACCAGGTCAACAACCTGCCGCCGGGGTGGATGGTCAGTCCGCCGGCAAGGAGCGCAAGGCCGGCGAGCGCAGTGGCCTGGCCGAGAAAGAGGGCCGCCATGTACCATCCGGCCACGTGAATTTCAGCGAAGGCCGGCAGCACGTACAGCAGGCAACTCGATGCGAGGGCGGCGGCAAGGATGGCAGCGGCAATCCGGTTGCGGACTGGCGTAGGCAAGGCCACGCACCACGCCAGCACCAGACCGGCGGCAAGGGTGACGAGATGCAGGGGCCAGGCGGCGGTGTTGGCAAGTTCAAGCTGGCGGTAATAGACCCGCGGCGAGAACATCAGCAGGTCGGACAGATCGTAGCTGAGCCACGTTTCCATCATAGTGACTGGACGTGATCAATCAGCTTCTGGCGGACGCGGGGCTCAAGCGGTTCGCCCGAGCCGGCCGCAAGGTTCTCGCGGACGTGGTCCACCCGCGTCGTTGCCGGGATGGCGCAAGTCACGGCCGGATGTGAGATGATGAACTTCAGCAGCAGTTGCGCCCAGCTTTCAGCCCCGGCCTCTGGCCCGGCCCAGGCGGGCAGGGGATGGCGCGCCATCTGCTCGACAAGTCGGCCGCGCTGGTAGGGGCGGTTGACGATCACGGCGATGCCCCGGTCCTGCGCCAGCGGCAGCAGCCGGTCCTCGGCCTCTCGGTCAAGCACGTTGTAGGTGAGTTGGACGAAGTCGAGAGGCTGGCTGCGCATGATCTGCTCGAGGTCCTCGTGCCGGCGCCCGTGCGAGGTGGTGATGCCAACGTACTTGAGCTGGCCTTGCGCCTTCATGTCGAACAGGGTGGCGAGGTGCGCCTCCCACGCCACGAGGTTGTGCACCTGCAGCAGGTCAAATGCCGGAATGCGCCAGGCCTGGCGCGACGCCTCGATCTGCTCGCGCCCGCCGCCGGTGTCGCTGGTCCAGACCTTGTCGGTGGCGAAGATGGCGCCGGGGTCATCGAGGGCGGCAAGGCCATGGCCGATGGTCGCCTGCGATGAACCGTACATCGGCGAGCTGTCGATCATCCTTCCGCCGCCGGCTGCGAACGCCTTTATCACCCCGGCGCATTCATCCAGCAGGACAGGATCGTTGCCCACGTTGAAGGTGATCCACGAGCCCAGTCCGACGCACGGTATCCGTTCGCCGGAGGAGGGGATCGGTCTTGTGGCTAGTTGGGCCGATGGCGTGGCTAACGCCCAGCCCGGTGCGCCGGCGCTGAGTGCGGCGGCGGCAGCCGTGCCGAGGAATGTCCGTCTGGCAATCACGGTTCTCGTTGCTCCATTGGCAGCTGGCACGGGCGAGCTGGCGCCGCCTGCCGTGGCCGGACGGCAGTCTAGCGGCCGTCCTGCCGGCTTTGCCAGCCGCAATCGTTCCGCCTAGTCGGTGGTCAGAAGCTCGGCGCGAACGCTTTTCTCGATTTTCTGCAACTGGGAAAGCAGCTGCGGCGCGCCAACCTTCATGCCCCGCTTGCTGAAATCGGATTGCAGCTTCCGGATGACGTCCTGCGGTCCGGGTTCCTCGAAGTCCGACTTCATCACCGCATCCACGTAGGCTGGCAACTCATTGGCGCTCAGCGACATCTGCTTGCCGGCCCAGACGGCGAGAAGGTAGTTGCGCCGCGCAATGACCTGACCGCTCGCGCGTGTTTCGATCTCCACCTGATCCATCGCCGCTCAGGCCTCCTCTTTCGAGGCCGGCCTGTCATCGCCGGCAAGCTGCTGCTTGATGCTGTCTTGCAGCGCCCGGGCGCGCTCGGCCAGGAATGAGCTTTCTGTTGCGCCGGCCGCGGCCTGCAAGCGCACCAGTGCGGTGCGCGCTTCCAGCTCCCTCAGCCGCGCCTTCGCCGTCTCGGACAGGAACTGCATCTGCTTCGTTTCAATGGTGTCATACTGCACGGGCTCTATCTCCTAGGGCTTTGCTCGATGGGACAAGTCCGGACGTAGGCATTGGGCAGGCAGGTTTCAGCACACGAGGCGGTAACGCTCGTGTGAGTTCGATTAAATCGCCGTCATGAA
>CAZYKZ010000063.1:0-12652 GCA_964648175.1 uncultured Anderseniella sp. | reverse complement strand
TCTCGTCGGCTTCCTCGGGGAAGAAGAAGATGGTCGGCGTGAACAGCACCCGCCACTTGCGCGCCGCGGTCTTCTCGGTCAGCGCCTCGCCGTCAAGGTCGATGACCTCCTCGTCGCCGTGCAGGTTGTACTGCACCATCATGTAGTTGGCCTTGATGAAGTCGCGCACTTCGTCGTCCGACAGCACCTTCTCGTGCACTTCCTTGCAGTAGCTGCAGCCGCGCTGTTCGAAGATGATGGCGAGCCGCTTGCCTTCGGACCTGGCCTGGGCGAGGTCTTCCTTCAGGTCGCGGAAGGTTTGCGAGAACCACGGTTCCTTGTGCAGGCCGTCCTCGCCCAGCTGTGCTGCAGCCGCCGGCATGGCGAACCCGATGGTGAGAACCAGAAAAGCCAGTAGTGTGCGCATTTGCCTTGCTCCTTTAACCGATTGTGCCCAGTCCGGGAAACCATTCAAGCATGAGATAGGAAAGCCACGACATGGCGCCTGTGATGAACAGGATACCGGTCAGCACCAGCAGTCCGCCAGTCACTTTCTCGATCAGCCCCATGTGCTTGCGCAGCCGCTTCATGGCGTCCATGAACGGGCGGAAGAACACCGCCGCGAGGATGAACGGAATGCCGATGCCCAGCGCATAGGCCAGCAGCAGCAGCGCCCCGCGGGTCACGTCGCCCTGCTGGCCGGCGATGAACAGGATCGCCGCCAGAACCGGCCCGACGCAGGGCGTCCAGCCGAACGCGAAGGCCAGCCCCACCACGTAGGCGCCGAGCAGCCCGACCGACTTCTTCGGCCCCTCCATCCGGAAGTCCCGGTACAGGAAGGCGATCCGGAACACGCCGAGGAAGTGTAGCCCGAGGATGATGATGATGATGCCCGCGATGACCGACAGCGTGTCGAGGTGGCGGGTGATGAAGCTGCCCAGGAACGAGGCGCTGGCGCCCATGGCGACGAACACTGTCGCAAAGCCCGCCACGAAGGCGATTGCCGACAGCACCACCTTGCGCCAGGCGGCGGCCGGCATGTGCTCATCGCTCAGTTCGTTGATGGACGTGCCGGCCAGGAAGCACAGATAGGGCGGGACCAGCGGCAGCACGCAGGGGCTGGCGAACGACAGCAGGCCCGCCAGCAGCGCGCCCAGATATGTGACTTCAAGCCCCACCATTGAACTCCCGGATTTCAGGTACAATATTCATATTCAAATTTTCTAATTTGTTGTATGCTGTCAATCATGGAATCGATCCGCCGCAAACTTATTCCACTGGCGCTTGGCGCCGCGCTGGCCTTGCCGGCCTTGGCGGCTCCATCGTCAGCCGTCCGGGCCGCGGAACTGCTGATGTTCGAGCAGGCCGGATGTCACTGGTGCAGGGTGTGGAACGAGGAAGTGGGCGTCGCCTATCCCAAGACCGCGGAAGGCAGGCTCGCGCCGCTTCGCCGCGTCGACATCCACCGCGATTTGCCCGAAGATTTGTCGGGCCTGACGGTTGGCCGGTTTACACCAACCTTCGTGGTCTGGCATGAAGGGCAGGAAATCGGGCGAATCCAGGGGTATCCAGGCGGACACTTTTTCTGGCCGATGCTTCAGGACATCCTGAAGCAGGTCGATCCCGATATCGGCGAGGCTGCGCAAAGCGGGTCGCCGTCCTGAACATGAGAGCTGAAAGGACTCGTGTTTCGATGAGCATGGCACTGGACCTCAACAGTGAGGTCATCCTCGACGACATGATGTCGAGTGCAAAGGACGCAACCGACTTTCTCAAGGCGCTCGCCCATGAAGGCAGGCTGGCCATACTGTGCCGGCTCTCCGACGGCGAATGCACCGTGACAGAACTCGAGGAACTGCTGTCTGCCCGGCAGGCTGCAGTATCGCAGCAGCTCGCCCGGCTGCGCCTGGAAGGTCTCGTCAACACCCGCCGCGACGGCAAGACCATCTATTATTCCATCGCTGATCCCCGCGTCCGGCAGATGATTGCGCTGCTCTACGAAATGTTCTGCGAGAACAAACAATCGTGCTAAGCTGACCTTCCGGTTCTGGGCCGGATTGGCGGCAGGAGGGCTCTCTCGCCGCTCGAAAGGCAGCGCAAGACTGCCGCTAGTGAGGAACGCACGGGATGGAGGAACTCTCGCCGGGCACGATCGCTGCGCTTGGCGGACTGGCCGGAGGAGCGGCACTCGGATTCGCCGCGCGCTGGGGCCGCTTCTGCACACTGGGCGCCATCGAGGATGCCACGCTGGGCAACAGCCGCGGTCGCCTGGCAGCTTGGGGCCTTGCGATTGCCGTTGCCATTGCCGGCACGTTCGGCCTCGACCAGGCAGGTCTCATCGATCTCGGCAGAAGCTTCTACCTGTTTTCCCCGACAACCCTGATCGCCACGGCATTCGGCGCTTTCCTGTTTGGCCTGGGCATGTCGCTGGTCGGCACCTGCGGATACGGCACGCTGGCGCGCATCGGCGGCGGAGACCTCAAGTCCATCGTGACCTTCCTGTCGCTTGCCGTGGTGGCCTACGCCACGATGAGCGGACTGACGGCCTATGTCCGAGTCTGGCTGTTCGGCTTGCCGGTTCAACTAGACCACGCAGCCGGTATCGCTCATGCCGCCTCGCGCTCGTTCGGCGGCGAAGTCCATGCCTGGGCCTATTTCATCGCTGCCGCCGTGGCCGCTGTGGCGATGTTGAGCCGCGACCTTCGCCGGGAACGGCGCTACCTGGCCGCCGGAGTGGTGGCCGGTCTGGCCATCGTATTCGGCTGGTTCACCACCGGATACCTGGCCTTCGATGATTTCGAGCCCCACCGGCTTGAATCGTTCACCTTCACCGGCCCGCCCGGTGATGCGCTGATGTACATCATGACGGCCACAGGCGCGTCGCTGGAGTTCGGCGTCGGCGCCGTGGCGGGTGTGGTCATCGGCGCCTGCCTGACCACCATTGCCCAGGGCTATTTCCGTTGGGAAGCCTGCGACGACGCCCGGGAGATGCGCCGCCAGATGTATGGGGGAGCGCTCATGGGCTTCGGCGGGGTCACCGCCGTCGGCTGCACCGTGGGGCAGGGCATGTCAGCCGCCTCCGTGCTGGCCTGGACCGCGCCGGTCGCGCTGGTCGCCATGTTTTGCGGCGCCTGGCTCGGCCTGCAGATCCTCGTTCATGGAACGCTGCGCGACCTGATCGCCGACATCGCCTACTATTTCAGTCCGCGCGAACGCCAGGACCAGTGACGTCTCCGGTAAGGGGAAAAAGGCAAGGGCGCCCCGTTGCCGGAGCGCCCTCGTTGATATGCATGGCCTGCCGGGCGTGGGTCAGCTGAACATGTCCTGGGTAATCGAGGTGTACCAGCCTTCCGACTCCTCGTAGGTTGCCTTGCGCAGCGCCGCGTCCTCGCCGGTCTGGGAGACAAAGGAGTCAACCGACTCGATCTTCTCCGCACCGGGCTGGTAGCTGGCGCCCACCTTGACGCCATCATTGTCGTAAATGAGGCTCCAGCAGGTGTTGGCATAGCGCGCCGGAAACACCTTGGATCCGGTCAGGGCGCCGCGGATCGCATTGGCGGCAACCTTGGCCTGGCTGTTGGCCGAAAAGCCGGATTTCGGCATGTCGCCGGCCACCGATGCATCGCCCAGCACGAAGATGTCGGCATTGGCCTTGGACGCCATGGATGCCGGGTCAATCGGCACCCAGTCACCCTCGGTTACGCCCGCGGCAAAGGCAATGCTGCCTGCCTTCTGGGCCGGGATGACGGTTGCAGCGTCTGCCTTGAAGGTGTCGATGTCGGTGACGATTTCCATGGTCTCCGGGTTCACCGACTTGATGCCGCCATGGACGTCCGGACCCAGCCACTCGACCATCCCGGTATAGTGCTTCTGCCAGCCTTCCATGAACAGTCCCTGCTTGGAGAACTTCTCCTTGGGGTCAAGCACAATGATCTTGGCGGTCGGATTTTTGGCCTTCAGGATCTTGGCGATCATCGACACGCGCTCATAGGGGCCGGGCGGGCAGCGATACGGGTTCGGCGGCGCCACCATGACAAAGGTGCCGCCTTCCTTCATGGCCTCCACCTGGGCCCTTAGCAGTTGAACCTGTGTGCCCGACTTCCAGGCATGAGGCATCACGTCTTGCGCCTCGGCAGAATACCCTTCGATGCTGTCGTACTTGATGTCGATGCCGGGCGACAGCACCAGCTTGTCGTAAGGCACCGAGGCGCCTGAGGCGAGCACTACCTTCTTCCCGGCCGTATCGACCGAGGCAGCCCACTCATGCACGACATTGACGCCGTGGCCGGCTGCGAGGTTTTCATAGCCGTGGCCGATCGAGTCATAGTCGCGGTATCCACCCAGGTAGAGGTTCGAGAAGAAGCAGGTGTAATAGCGCTTCGACGCCTCTATCAGGGTTACGTCGATGGCGCCCTGCGAGTCCTTGGCAAGATAGCGGGCCGCAGTCGCGCCGCCTGCGCCACCTCCCACCACGACCACGCGCGGCTTGGCGGCACGCGCAATGTTGGGAGCTGCAAGAATGCCTGTGGCCGCCGTGCCGGCAAACAAGGCGCTGAAATGGCGTCTGTTTATGCGTGTCATGCTCAATCTCCTCCCGTTGTAAAACTCATGATGCCCGGACCTGTGCGGTCAGGGCAGGCTTGCGTAGTAAACAGCCAATGCTGCAATGGCTTCATCGTCCAGCCGCGCAGCGATGGTCTGCATCGTGACGTTCTCAAGTTCCTTGTTCTTGTAGGCGTGCAGCAGGGTCACGATCGCCTCGGCGGTATAGCCGGCGATTTTCGGAATGCCCTGCTGGGTATGCTCGTTGGAATGACACGAGGTGCACTCGGACGACAGGTACTGACCGTACTCGATATCGCCGGTGATCTGTTCTGCAACAACGCTGGAGCTTGCCGCCGCCAGCAAACAGGCCGCCAGTGCAACAGCCTTCATGCATTCCTCCCGATACGTTCAATTCATATTATATATTTTGAATGTTTGGTCTGCCTCGGCGGAAAGTCAAGCTGCACTGCAGCATGACCGGCTGCCACTCCGGAGGATGGACCCGCTCATTCGGCGGGTTGGAGGCTCGTCCGGTCAGCCGTTGCAGGTAGCTGGCGGGTCTGCCAGGCCATCGCGCCATAGCCGCCTGCGGCAATCGCCAGCATGGCGATGATCGATGACAGCGAGGCCGTGCTGACGCCGGTGAGCGCCTGGCCGACCGAGCAGCCCAGTGCAGTAACGCCACCGAAGCCCATCAGCAGGCCGCCGGCAAGGTAGCGCACCAGCGAACCCTCGGTGAGGAAGCCCTGGTAGCGCAGGCGGCCGCCGATGAGGGCGCTCACGAAGGCACCGATAAGAACGCCGCCCAGCAATGCGATAGAGAAGCGGATGGTGTCGCCGGTGAAGATCATGAGGTACTGGATGGTTTCGCCTGCAGGCGCGACGAAGCTGAGCGAGGCAAGCTGCGTGGGCTCGAATTCGTCGGCGCCGATGATGCCGGTCACGGCCCAGCCGCCCGCGACAGCGAGCCCGACCAGCGCACCGGTCAGCAGGCCACGGCCACCATGGCGCACCACCAGTACGGCAAGGGCGGCAAGCAGCGCCACGGCAATGACGCCGGCTACGGCAAGATGCGAAACGGCGCCCGATTCATACAGTGCACCCGGCGAGTTGCCGGTGGCCCAGGCGCCTTCCAGCCAGATGCGGGGGTAGGAGAGGATGCCGCGCAACGTGGCATAGCCGGCGATCCCGGTCACCAGCAGCGTCACCACGGCGCGGCCATTGCCCGAGGCCGCCAGCACCAGAAGCCGGCTCACGCAGCCGCCCGCCAGCACCATGCCGATGCCGAACAGCAGGCCGCCCGCAACCAGCGCCAAAGGCTGGATGCCCACCGACCAGTAGATGGACTGGGCAAGATCAATGTTCTGAGTAGCGAACAGGCCTTGCGTGGCAGCCAGCGCAACCAGAACGGCGGCGAGGTATTGCTTGGTGCGCGGCATGCCATTTCCAGCTGCGGCGCGGCTTTCGTTGCCCGGAGCCCACTCGGCAAGCGCGGCGCGCGCGCAGTAACGGCTGAATTCCGCCACAAAACCGAAGAAAATGCCGACGAATAGCGCCCCCCACACAACCAGGGTGGCGGTTCCATGCTGCTCGCGCAGAAGTTCCAGCTGTTCGATCATGATGACGCTCCGGCCTGTAGGCAGCACGAAGGTTCGCGCTGCGATCCAGAGCGTTCTTTATATCAAACGATGCGTTCGATCAAGTCCTACTCGAACTCCATCTGCTGGAACACGCGGCCGGCATTTCGCGTCGCGAGCTCGTTGAACGTGTGCAGATGTTTGTAGGGCGTCTGGTCGACATAGAACGCCTCATCGAGCCCGCCGCCATTGTCGATGTGCTCGCGGATCTTGCCGCGCAGGTACACCAGATAATCGTGCGTATAGCGCCGCACCTGCGCCATGTTGGTCGGGTGGCCGTGGCCCGGGATCACGTACACTGCGCCAAGCTTCTCGAACTCGTTCTCCCAGGTCTCGACCCAGGCTGCCGTGTCGGTGTCGTCGAAGATCGGCAGCAGGCGCTCGTGGAACGCCATGTCGCCTGCAATCACCAGCTTCTCTTCCGGCAACCAGACCTGGATGTCGCCAGGGCTGTGCGCGGGGCCAAGGTGCAGCACTTCGATCTTCATGTTGCCCATCGACACGTCCTTCCTGTCGGAGAACGTCTCGTCAGGCTTGTGGATGCAGGTTTTTTCTGCCCGCTCCTTCAACACCCGCTCGGCGGATTCCTGGACCTGGTGGCTGGTCTTCTCGAACTCGTGCGCGGCGTCCTCGTGCGCCAGGATCTTCACGCCCTGTTCCGCCCAGTAGCAGTTGCCCAGCGCCGCATGGCCCTGGCCGTTCTCGTTGATCACGAGTTTCACGGGCTGGTCGGTGATGGCCTTGATCTCCTTGTGCAGCGCCTCGGCGAGGCCATAGCTGCCGCCGCCATTGACCACGATCACGCCATCGCCGGTGACGATGAAGGAGAGATTGTTGTTATGGCCCGCATTCTCGTAGGTCGGTGGCGCGGTCGCCCCGATGGAGGTCCACACGTTGGGGATCACCTCGATCGGGAACGAATAGAGCAGCGAGTCCGGGTACTGGTCGGGAATGTTCTCGTTGGCCTGCGCCATGCCAGCAGTGGCCAGAAGCGCGGCAACGAGGAGGGTCTTGATCGATGTTTTCATCGCGCTGTCCCCTCAATCCGCCACGAACACGAAGCCGGTGTCCTTCTTCTCGACCCGCCCGGTGCCCGGATGCGGCAGGTGATAGCCCACGAGGTGGGTCTTGTCGGTAGCGAGCCTGTCGAGCAGCGCCTTGCGGGCCGCAACGCCCTGAGCGGCATCGCTGTCGGTGCCCATTTCCCATTCCGGGTGTGAGAACGAGTACTCCGCATTGGTCAGCACGTCGCCCACCACCATCAGGCTGTCGGATCCCTGGTGGATCACGAACGAGGTGTGCCCCGGCGTATGCCCTGACGTGTCGAACGCCTCGATGCCGGGCAGCACCTCGGAGCCCGGCGTGAACCGCGACACCTTCTCCTCGATCGCCTCCATCATGCGCTTGGCGCCGACCGCGAAGGACTGGCGTTCTGCCGGGACCTTGTTCACGGTCTCGGGGTCGAACCAGTAGTCCCACTCGGCTTGCGACATGCTGTAGTCGGCATTCGCGAACACCATCTCGTCGAAGTCGTCGATCACGCCCCAGATGTGGTCCGGGTGGGCATGGGTGAACACCACGTTGGTCACGTCGTCCGGCGCCACGCCGATGGCGTCCAGCGCGTCCTTGATCTTGCCGGCGCTGGCCATGAAGTTGGGGCCCGAGCCTGCGTCGAACAGCACGGTGCGCTCGCCGTCGCGGTAGAGCGTCAGGTTTAGAGGCGACTTCACCGTCTCCACATCCTCGGGGTGTGACTTCAGCCATTCCGCCCGCTGGTCCTCCGGCACGCGGCCCAGCACCATCGACAGGGGCAACTGCAGGTGGCCATCGGAGACGATGTCGATGCTGGCCTCGCCCAGCTTCATGCTCGCCTGCGCCCAGCTGCGCACCGGCATGAAGCCGGCGGCGGCGCCTGCTGCGGCAGCCGATGCGATGAGGTGTCTGCGGGTGATCATGTGGTCCTCCCTGGACTGCTCTTCTTGTAGCTTCAAACATACAAATTATTGAATGTATCTTGGCATGGCAAGCGGCTTCCGGTTGCCGTTGGCTGGAACCGGGTTGACCTCCGTCAATGTGTGCCTCGTGCAAGCGGGTCTATTCTCCTGTTCAAACCAAAGGGGAAGGAAGCCCATGTCTGCGAACCTGCCTTTGTCGGCTTTCAGTATCTGGCGGCTGGTGCTGGTCTCATCCGCGCTGGCCGTGGCCTGCGTGACACCTGCGGCGGCGACCACTGAAGCCGGACTTGCCGGGCCTGCCACGCCGGCCGAACTCGAAACCGCCCGCGAGGACTTCATCACCTATTGCAGCGGCTGCCATGGCGAGGACGCCAGGGGCCGCGGACCGGTCGCCATCGAACTCAAGACGAAGCCTGCCGATCTCACGGGCATCGCCGCGCGCAACGGCGGCACGTTCGACCGCGAGCAGGTATACAAGAAGATCGAGGGTCTCGACATGCCGCCATCGCACGGCACAACCGAGATGCCGGTATGGGGCGCTTGGTTCGTGCACCAAGCCGTGGGCGAGGGCGTGCTGCTGGAAGATGCCCGCACCGCCGCGAAGCAGGCCACCCAGCGCATCAACAACCTGGTTAAGTATCTGGAGTCGCTGCAAAAATAGCGCGACTCAGTCACGGAGGAGGCGCCCGAAACATGGCCCAGCTTGTTTTCAGCGACGAGGATCGCCTGTTCGACGGCCAGTGCGTCCGCTTCAAGGGCCGCTCCGGCGGCAAGGATGTGGCATGCGGCGTAACCGTCTACGCGCTCAAGCACCATTGCCCGGACCTGCCTGTCGACGGGCTGCTGCCCGGTGAACTGTTCCTTGAGGCCTATGACCGGCTGGCCTCCGAGATACATCATGTCGCCCGGCGCAAGTACGAGGCTGGCGACTTCGAAACCTGCGGCCCGGTCGAGGTAATGGTCCACGACCACGACTTCATCTGAACGGAAAGGAAAAGCAGTGCGCATGAAGATGCTGAGCACCACAAGCCTGAGCCTGCTGATCGCGGCAACGCTTCTGCCGGCCGCGGTGGCTGTCGCTGCAGAAACGACCCCGCGCGAAGGCTTTGATGCGGCTGCGCTGTTCAAGGCCAGCTGCGCGCCCTGCCACGGCCTCGCCGGCGCGGGCGACGGCCCCGTCGCCTCGGTTCTGGCCAGCGAAGTGCCCCGGCTCGATGACCTGACCAAGCGTGCGGAAGGCGTATACCCGGCCGATTATGTGCGCGAGGTCATCGACGGGCGCAGCGAGATCGGCGCCCACGGCACCCGCGAGATGCCGGTATGGGGCCTGCGCTTCGAGCGCCTTTACCAGACGCCCGAAGCCCCCGGCGCCAAGACCGATGCCGAGGCGCGGGCATCCGCCGAAATGCTGATTACCGGACTAGTCGACTACATCCGCACGCTCCAGGCCGAGTAAGGCAGACAAACCTGGGCCAGCTTGCCCAACAGGAGGAAAACACACATGATCCGCAAAGCGTTTTACGCCGCCACCATTTCCCTCTCGCTTGCCGGCGTTGCCATCGCGCCTGCAATGGCGAACGGCGAGGAAGACCGCATGAAGACCGTCGAAGCAACGTTCGAGTCGGTGCTGCAGGACCTGCAGGACGCGGTCGTGAACCGCGGGCTGGTGATCGACTATATCGGCCACGTCGACACCATGCTGGAACGCACGGCAGAAGCATCGGGCGTCACGCAGACGCCCTACCTGAATGCACGCTACATGCAGTTCTGCTCGTCGGTCCTGACCCACGAGGCCGCCGCGGCGGACCCGTCCAATCTCTCCATGTGCCCCTACCTCGTCTTTGCCTACGAGGCCCGCAACGCGCCAGGCAAGGTGGTCGTCGGATATCGCGCCCCCGACGTGCGCAGTGACGACGCCTCGAAGGTGGCCGGGGCAAAGGTTGAAGCGCTTCTCAAGGAGATAATCGATGAAGCTGTTGCGCAGTAGACTTGCCGGCGCTGCAAGCGCAGCCATTTTGCTTGCGCTGTCGGCTGCGCTGCCTGCGGGGCCTGCGGCCGCCCAGGTCTATTTCGGTTCGGGGTCCATGCTCGATGAGGGTGGGCCGGTCACCATCTGGGTGACCATCCGCGCCCAGGGCGGCGAGGGCGCCTGGGAGGCGTGCCGGCGCGTCTACCAGCGCGACGTCTATCAGGCCGTCCCGACGTCTGGTGGCCGGGTGCGCTGCCGCATCGATCACACGCGCATCTACGGCCCGGGCGAAGTACGCCAGAACTTCAACCGCCGCTGATGCATCAATGCCGGAACGTCTTTCAGCCCCTGCGGGCAGGGAAGGCCATTTCCGGCTTGTAGCTGGCGAAGCTTGAAAGCGTTTGCGCGTTGCATTCCGTCTGCCAGCGCGAGCCGGGAACCACACCGGCCACGCAGCGATACTTCTGCCGGTAGCCGCGGGTCGTCTCGTTGTCCTCGATGGCGACTGCGGCCATGCCCACAACAACACCTTGCTGGCGCTCGACCAGCCGGATGGCGCCGTCCATGGTTCCGCCGGTTTCAACCCACTGGTCGGCCAGCAGCACGCGCGTGCCGGGAGCGAATGCGGGCGTGCGCATTTCCATGTCCTGGGTGCGGCCCGAGTAGTTGGAGAACGTCACCCGGTCAGTGTCCACGCACAGCTTGCCGGCCTTGCGGATCGGCAGGAAGCCGACGCCCAGACGGGTGGCAAGCGCAGAGCCCAGCACGAAGCCCATGGCGTCCAGCCCGCCCACGACATCGACCTTGAGGCCGTCGAGGTCGGCCACCAGGTCATCGAGCAGGTCGTGGAAGGCCGCACCGTTGATGTAGATCGATGTCGGGTCGAGCCAGGCAAACTTCTCGCCCTTGGTGTTGGGCGCCATGATGTTGAGATACCAGCGGTCGTCGCGCGGACCCTTGTCTTGTGCAATGTGGTGAGCAGTCATGAGGGTGTGCCTCCTCCAAGTTCGCGGGTGATCCGCATGAGCCGTTTCAGCCGGGCGGGATCGATGTCGTAGAAATTGCCTTCGCGGTTGATGCCGGTCGCCACCATGAAGCAGTCGACATCCGAATAGGCGTGGGCATTGTCCGGGGTGATGCCGGAGGCCAGCGCCATCGGCCGCTCGCCGATGCCGGCCCGGAAGGCTTCGATCTTGGTGAGATCGGCTTCCTTGCCAGTGGCGACGCCGGACGTGGTAATCACGTCCATGTGGGGGCACGCCTTTTGGGCCGACGTCTCGTAGTGCTCAGGCGCCACTTCGCGCTGCTTCTTGAAGGCGGTGCCGCCAAAATAGAGGCCCGTCCAGCCGGAGGCCCGCCGAACCCGGTCGATCTCGTTCGCCTCGGTTTGAACGTCCGATGCTTCGTCAATCCGGGCATCGTCCGCCCAGTAGCCATCCACCGGGCAGCCATCGGCCTGCAGCCGCCCGAGCACGGGAAACGCATCGCGCCCGGTGACCGCGAGGAAGTTGACCGCCATCCAAAGCGACGGAAAGGCATCGCGCACGTCGCGGATGATCGGCTCGAACGGCTCGATGCCGAAATCGTGGTTGATCAGGAAGCAGCCGGCCGCGCCCTCGCCCACCAGGGCGCGCACGTTTTCCAGCGTGCGCGGCGTGTCGAGCACATGGATCACCGGCAGCACCACGGGCCCGGTAGCCTTGAACAGCTTGTGAAACTCGGTTCGATTCATGGCGGCGAAACTAGCGATTGCCTGCGGATTGGAAAAATTTATAGTTCAAATAAAGTCATAAACTCTAGATATGCGATTGCCATGGCCGCCACCAACCTGCCCACAGACCTTTTGCGCACCTTCATTACCGCCATCGACCTGGGCGGCTACACCCGGGCGGCGGAGGTTCTTGGCCGCAGCCAGCCCGCCGTCAGCCTGCAGATGCAGCGGCTTGAGACGCTGCTGGGCAACAAGCTGATCATCCAGTCTGGCCGCGAGATGAAACTGACCGAGGACGGCAAGGCGTTGGCCGTGATTGCCCGTCAGATCCTGCGGCTCAACGACATGGCAGTGGGCCAGTTCGAGCGGGCGCGGGTGCAGGCGGCGTTGCGGATCGGACTTCCCATCGACTTTGCCGTGGGCGAGTTGCAACGAGGCCTGACGGCTTACGCGCGCCAGACGAACCGGGTGCAGATCGAACTGCATTGCGATCTGTCGCGGGTGCTGCTGGAGCGGCTGCACCGGGACGAGATCGATCTCACTGTCGCGCTGTTTCCGGGCGGCGACCAGCAATACCTGGTCCAGCAATGGCAGGAGCAACCGATCTGGGTCGCCAGCAACGAGTTCGAGCTACCCCGCAGCGAACCGGTGCCTTTGGTCACTCACCCGGAAGGTTGCGAATACCGCAACCGCATGACCGCAGCACTCACCGGCAAGCGACGCGACTGGCGCATCGCCTTCTCCAGTCCGGGGATAGGCGGCGTACAACGCGCGGTTCTAGACGGCCTTGGCGTATCCGCGCTGACCCAGCCCACCTTGCTGCCGGGCATGCGCATTCTGTCGCCTGCTGATGGAT
>CAZYKZ010000062.1:0-13002 GCA_964648175.1 uncultured Anderseniella sp. | reverse complement strand
TCCGTGTCGTAGCCGAACTCTGCCATCCACCGCGCCAGCGGCTGCCGGCAAGGCTCAAGCTGGGCTTCGTACCGCTTCCACAACTGTGACGACGTCTTGTAGATCGGCTTGATGACCTGCGAGTAGCTTGGTGTATTGATGCGCCCGCGCTTTCGCGCCGTCGCGCGATGGTCGAGCATGGCATCGTTCCAGTCGAGACCGAGAAACGCCGTCAGCGCCCGGGCCTCACTTTCAGTGTCCGAGATCAGGTCCTCATACCGGATGGAGTGCCATGAGAACCCGTAGCGCCGGGCGCTGGCGAGAAATACCCGCATCGCGGCGTCATACAGCTCGCAGGCCGATTGCAGCGCCGTCATCAGGTACATCGCGTCATTCATCTTGAAGAGCTGCTTGAAGTTGCTCAGCACGCAGTCAAGCGGATGGCGAAGCACCAGGATGAATTTCGCGTCCGGGAACATGGCCAATATTTCCGGAACGAGAACGATGTTCAGCGGCAGCTTGTCAACGACCACCGCATGCTCGCCTGTTGGCAGATGCCGGTCCAGCTCGGCCCTGTAAGCCTTGCGCATCGCCGCGCGCTGGTCTGCCGTAAGGGCGTCAATGGCGTCAATATCGCGAAACTCCCCGATGGTCGCAATGGCATGATCGAGCATGTGCTGCTCCTCAATCACTGCAATCTGGGGGTGCCCGCGCATCAGCGTGTCGAGCAGCGTCGTGCCCGAGCGGGGAAAGCCCACCAGAAACACCGGGGCGTCGGCATCGGTCTCACCAGCCTGTGCGCCTGCAGGCACGCCGGCGGCGGCTTCAAGCATGCGGGCGCGTGCCGATACGTTGCGGGCATAGGCCTGCGCGGGACCTTCGAACTGCGCATTCTGGCTGCGGGCATATGCGTTCTGCCGTTCGAAACATTCAAAGGCAGCGGCATAATCGGCCAGTGCTTCGTGCGACTTGCCCTTCAGTTCGAAGTACTTGTCGTACAGGGCGCCTGAAAGTCCGGCCACGTCGACACCTTGCAGCACGTCAAGACAGCCCTGGTGATCGTCATTGCGCAGCTTCAGCGTTGCATCGGCAATCTTCAGTGCCGTGGGCAGTTCGCCATCCAACTGGCTGCGGGCCCTGTCCAGTGTTTCGCCTGCGGACGCCAGATCATTCGAGCGCTCATACAGCTCGATGAGGCTTCCCCAGCACGCCACCAGCCCCGGATTGTGTTTCAGGGCGCGGTTGAAGCTCGCTATTGCCTGGTCGAACCTGCCCTGCTCCTGCAGCGCGGTTCCAAGGTTCATGTGCGCTTCGGCAAACACCGGCGCGATCGATATCGCCCGGCTATAGCTGTCCACCGCATCCTGCAGCCTGCCCTTGTCCTGCAGTACGTTGCCCAGATTGTTCAGGGCGTTGGCAAGGTTCGGCCTGATCCTGAGAGCCCGGTTGTAGCAATCGATCGCCTCATCCGCCCGGCCCTGCTGCTTCATCAGGTTGCCAAGATTGAGAAGCGCCTCCGCATAATCCGGCCGCAGCTGCAGGGCCCGCCGGTAGCTCGCCGCCGCCTCGTCAAGCTTGTCGAGATCGGCCAGGGCCAAGCCCTTGTTGTAGTGGGCATCGGCATAGTCCGGCTTGAGCCGGATTGCCTTGTCATAGCAATCAACCGCTTCCTTTGCCCGGCCCAGCTGTTTCAGGGCGTTGCCGAGATTGTTGAAGAGAAGCGGTTGCCGCGGCGCCAGTTCCGTCGCCTTTCGGAACGCCTGTTCGGCCGCTTCAAACTGCCCAGACTGCGCGCTGGCGGCCCCCAACAGGTTCCACAGCATGACCGAGGCAGGGTACAGGCGAAGCAGTTGCTGAGCCCGGTTGCGCACGTCATCAAGCTGGCCCCGCTGCAACAGGTCGACCAGTTCGTTGATGGCTTGCTGCGGAGGCGCCCCCCGTTGTGGCGAAGACATTTGGCAACTCTATCCTTGTCCGGCGGACCGGCGCAGCAATAGCGCACCGGTACTCGTCATCAGGCTAACCTGTAACGCCCCCGGCAGCGCATAGGCAAGCCATGCGGCCCTGCTAACTGTCCTTTCGCCTGAACACCCGGTAGTGCCCCTCCACCGCGCCTTCCGGCAGAGGCAGAAGCTCGAAGCCTTCCAGCGTCAGCGGCAAATCGGAACACACGAAGCCGCCGGGCGCCACGGCCTGCGGCAGATAGGGAGAAATCAGCGCTGCCATGTGCTGATTGTGGGCCTGCCTGTATGATCCAAGATCGCAATTGGCCAATACGACTTGCCCGGCGAAACGGGCCGCATAGCGAGGCAGCGTCACCTCGAGGTCGCCAGCCACGATGAATTCCTCCGGCGGGCGGCAGTCCTCTATCGGCACGATCTCGCGGTCGAAGGCGTAGATGTCGCGATCAGGCATGTGCCAGCGCAAATGGTCATAGGTGCGGCCACGCCCCAGACCCAGTTCGAACACCGGCCCGCTCATTCCGGCGATCCGTTCAATGACGAGTCCAAGGCAGGCGATCTGGCTGCGCAACCGGGCAGACGTCTTCTCCAGCCGGCTCATGTCCCTCGGCGCAATTGCTTTCTGATCCATGTGTGACCCTGTGTCTCCACTTGTTGCGCACCAGCGCTTTGTTGTTCGATGCCATTTGCCCCGGATGGCGCTGCAATGACAAGACTTCGATGATACTGGAAGCCCTGAACGCTGGAAGCGATCCGCGAGCGTGCTTCCGGGACCGCCCCTCGCCTCTTCCCCCGCCTCTTTATCCATGGCATGAGAGGTTTCCGGCAGCCCGAGCCTTGCCCAAGACCCGCCTGGCCAGAGGATGGATCCAAGTCAGATGCAGTACCAGAACAAGACCTCCCGCACTCCCGCGCCTGCGGCCATGGCCAAGACCTCGTCCGCCATGCACCTGCCGCAGTCCAGGAACCCGCAGGTGCGTCAGGCAATCGTTGCCGTCAAGAAGTCCATCCAGGCCCGCGACTTCCGCCAGGCCGGCGGCCTGATCAATCAGCTGCTGCAGGTCGAGCCTGCAAACCCGGAGGTGCATTTTCTGGCGGCCGTGCTGAGCGAAGCCGTCGGCAACATGCACCAGGCTGTCGGCGCCTACCGCAAGGTGCTGGAGCTGAAGCCCAACTTCCTGCCTGCCCTGGTCAATTCCGCAGCCGCGCTGGCTGACGGCAAGCAACCGCTCGACGCCCTGGATGTCTATCGCAAGGCATACCAGGTTGCGCCGAAGGAGCCTGCGATCCGGCACAACATGGCCTCCACCTTGTCCAGCTTGAAGCGCTTCGAAGAGGCGCTGGTGCATCGCCAGTGGCTGGCTCGCTCGACGAACGCCCCACTGGATATCGTCGAAATGGCGCAAGCCATGGACATTGCGGGCAAACCCGCAGAGGCCAAGGCCACCTTTGCCGGGCTGCTCAAGTCAGACCCGAACCAGCCCAGCATCCATGTCCACATGGCCTTCGTGGACCTGATGCGCGGCAATCCTGATGCCGCCGCACCGGCGCTGGAGAAGGCCATCGAAATCCAGCCGAATGACGGCCACGCACGGCTGCTGCGGGCCAAGTTCTATACGGGCAAGATCGACGTGAAGGCAGAGCGCGACGCCGTCGCCGGATTTCTGCCGCCGCCGGCGACCTGGCCGCCGTACAATCGCGCTGCCCTGTACAACGCCTTTGCACTGCTCAACGAGAAGCTCGGCGACTACGATGCCGCCTTCCAGGCCTTTGCGGACGGCAATGCCATTGTCAACAAGTGGCAGGAGAAGGACGCCGAGCGCCGGGAAACCGTCAAGCTGCAGACGCAGCAATTCACCGAATGGCGCCACAAGCACCCCGGCGAGACCGGCAGCACGTCCGACCGCCCGGTCTTCGTCACCGGCATGCCGCGCTCCGGCACCACGCTGGTCGAACAGATACTGTCCAGCCACTCACAGGCCAGCGGGGCCGGAGAGCTGGAACTCGTGCCGTCGCTCGTCAACTCCCTGAACCCGCTGGGCAAGGCGCGGATGGAGAAGGCCGCACAAGGCTACCTCGATGCCGACGCGGTCCGTAGCACGAAGGCGCGCCGCATCATCGACAAGTCCCTGTCGAGCTGGGAAGTCATCGGTGCGATCCTGCTCATGTTCCCCAATGCCCGTATCATCGATTGCCAGCGCCACCCGATGGACGTGTGCTGGTCAGCCTATACCGAGTTGTTCAACGAGGACGCGCTCATCTACACCTACGACTTCGAGCGCCTTGCCGACACCTACAGGCGTCATGAAGAACTGGTAGGCCATTGGCTCAAGGAAGCGCCGGAAAATGTCACCCGCGTGCGCTATGAAGACATCATTGCCAACCCTGATGCCGAAGCGCGCCGGCTGGTCAGCCATATCGGGCTCGACTGGGAAGATGGCTGCCTGGACTTCATGAATTCCAACCGCGAGGTCCGTACTGCCTCGATGTTGCAGGTGCGCCAGCCGATCTATTCTTCATCTGTCGGCAAGTGGAAGCGCTACGAGAAGCACCTGGAGCCCCTGGCCAAGCTCCTTGAAAAGGAAATCCGGGACTACGAGAAGGCGTGAAGCCGGATTGCAACCCCGCCTGCACAACATTGAAACCAGCCACCGGTGAACCATCCGATGAATTTCGCGGCAAACCTGTCCATGATGTTCACCGAACACGACTTCCTCGACCGCTTCGAGGCGGCGAGCAAGGCGGGTTTCAATGCCGTTGAATACCTGTTTCCGTATGACTGGCCAGTGGCGCAAGTACGCGAGAGGCTCCAGGCAGCGGGCCTTCAGCAAGTCCTGTTCAACCTGCCGCCCGGAGACTGGGCGGGTGGTGAGCGCGGGCTTGCCTCACTGCCGGGACGCGAAGCAGAGTTCGAGGAAAGCCTCGCAATTGCAACCGCTTATGCGAGGGAGCTCAAGCCGCTGCGGGTGCATTGCATGGCCGGAATGCGGGATGAAACGGTGAGTTTCGCGAAGCAGCGCAGCACCTTCGTCACGAACGTGCGCAAGGCCGCCACCGCCTTCGACGAAATGGGCGTGGACGTGCTGATCGAGCCAATCAATCCATTCGACATGCCGGGCTACTTTCTCAACGACTTCGCCCTCGCCCTGGAGCTGCTGGATGAAATCAACCAGCACGCCGTCAACCCGGTAAAGCTGCAATTCGACATCTATCACTGCCAGCGCATTCATGGCGGCGTTCCGGCATGGCTTGAGCGATGCAAGAACCATACGGCTCACCTGCAGATCGCCGGCACGCCCGAGCGGCACGAACCGGACCGGGGCGACCTGCCGCTTGCGGACATCCTGCAAACAGTCGAGGCGCTGCATCCTGACCTTTGGATCGGCTGCGAGTACCGCCCTGCCGGGCGCACGGAAGACGGACTGGGCTGGCTGGACCGCTGGCGCTGAAATCAGGCGGAATACTCACTGGCAGCACTGGACCAGCTTCTTGATAGTCTTGCCCACCACGATGACCGTTGCGTTCCTGGCGCTTGCACTGGAGCGGTTTCTCGGCTTTCCAGGTCCTTTGCGAAGACTTGTCGGCCATCCCGCAAGCTGGCTCGACAGATTCACCGGAATCTTTGCCGTGTTGCTGCCCGGCAGCCAGGCCTCCGCGCCTCTTGCGGCGCTGAGGGGAGCCTTGTTCTGCGCCATTGCCACCGGCGCTACGATGGCGCTGACCATTGCCCTGACAGCCTGGCTGCGGCCGCTGCCGTATGCCTGGTGCTGGGAGGCCGTTCTGGCCGTGCCGTTCCTGCAGCAGTACGCAACCCGCATGCGCGCGCGAGCCGTTGCAGCGGCACTGTCGCGGGGCAACATGGATGAAGCCGCGCATGCGGTTGCCGTCATTGCTCCCCGGGCAGTTGCTCCCGAAACCGGGCCCCAGGCCGTACGCCGCACGGTGGAGGCCATGGCCTGGCACCTGTCGGCCAGCATCGTGGCGCCAGCATTCTGGCTGGCGCTGTTCGGCCTGCCGGGCATCGTGTGCGTTGCAGCACTGGCGTCGGTAGAGCGCCACGCTGCCACGGCGCACCCGGCATCGGCTCAACCTGCGCGCCTGCTTCTGACAGCTGTCCGGTTCCTGCCCTGCAAGCTTGCGGGACTGCTGGTCGCAGGCGCCGCGAGCATGGTATCGCCGTCGGCGGGCGCACGGGCGCTCGAACACATTCATGCCGATGCCCGCTTCGACCTCGTGCGCGATGCCAACTGGCCGCGCGCCGCATTTGCCGGGGTTCTTTCCATACGCCTCGGCGGACCCGAAGCACCGGGGCAGACTCTGCGCACCGATCACTGGATCGGCAATGGCAGCCGCGACGCCGATGAAGCGGACCTGCGCGCCGGGTTGCGCCTGCTGGCCACCACCTTGACCCTGTTCACGGTGCTTGCAGGCCTTGCCGCTGCCTTCGCCTGACCATACGCGCCGTTTGACTTTCACCTGCCCAACCTCGTAAGTGGAAGTCCACCCGCCAACTGGCGGCCAGCCAGGATCGCAACGACAGAAACTGCCGGCATGAAGCTGCACTTCGTATCATCCAAGGCTCCCGAGGCCCTGAAAGCTGCGCAGCAGCTGAAGCACGCCTACGGCCAGTCTCCGCGCGAGGAAGCCGAGGTGATCGTGGCGCTTGGCGGCGATGGTCTCATGCTCGAAACCATCCACTCCGTCGTTGACTCCGGTCAGGCCATTTTCGGCATGAACCGGGGATCAGTGGGCTTCCTGATGAACGACTACAGCGCCGACGATCTGCCTGGGCGGATCAGCCAGGCGGCGGAGACGGTCATTCATCCGCTGTCCATGACCGTGACAGGACGCGATGGCTGTACTCACACGGCGCTTGCCTTCAACGAAGTGTCCATGCTGCGCCAGCAACACCAGGCCGCCAAACTGAAGATCCACATCGACGGCAAGGTGCGGCTGGACGAACTCATTTGCGACGGCATCATCGTGGCAACCCCGGCAGGTTCGACAGCCTACAACCTTTCGGCCCACGGCCCCATCCTGCCGATCAACTCACCGCTGCTTGCCCTGACGCCGATCAGCCCGTTCCGCCCCCGGCGCTGGCGCGGCGCCATCCTGTCTCACGAGGCCGGCGTAACCATAGAAATCATGGAGCCGGAAAAGCGCCCGGTCTCCGCAGTGGCCGACCAGACCGAGTTCCGCGATGTCGTACGGGTCGAGGTGGCCGAGGATGCAAGCAAGTCCGCCCGGCTGCTGTTCGACGACGGCCATTCCCTCGCCGAGCGCGTTCTCAACGAGCAATTCCGGTTTTGAGACACCCCCTTTAAGGGTTCGGCAAGGCTTCGTTTAGCTGGCATTAAGCACAAGCGGCTATCTTCATGACTGTGAGTTGCGTAACCGGCCTGTTGCCGGAAGTTGTGTACCCGAAACGCCAGGTTCTGCAGGACCTGGCGTTTCTTGTTTTGCATACCGCTTCCCCTCAACCTCACGATACGAACACGCAAGAACGCCGCCTGCCATGGGCAGACGGCGGGTGTAACTGCAAGATTTGAACTGGTTCTGGCGACGCTCAGGCGACGCGGGCGTATCCGTCGTTGAGACGATTGACGAGGGTGCGCGTGCGGCCTTGGGCAAACTGCGACAGGATCTGGATCACGCGCTGGCGTTCGTCCATGTCGCTTTCCGCAAGCCTTGTCATGGTGACTTCGACCAGCGCACGGCCAAAGGCATCCTGATCTGCCTTCTGGCCTGCTGCTCCCGTTGCCGAAGACACCATGCAGATGGCAAGGAACAGCGTATGGGTATCTTCCGGAATGCCGGCGCGGCGAAGAAGGGCGTGCGCAACCCGTTCCGACGAGCGCGACGTCGCCATGCGAACGCGGCGCAAGGACACGTTGCCGAGATACGCCAGCGCCCACTCGAGGAATGGCAGGTGACCGTTGATGCCGGCCCTGAGCAGCAATGACGTCGTCAGCATGTTGCGTGCCGACATCAGTGCGACGATTTCCTTCATCTTGTCGTCAGGCACCTCTGCCAGAATCCTGAGCGCCGTGTTCTCCTCATTGTCGGAGATGTAATCATCGCTGCGGAAGTCGGCGACCCATCCCTGCAGGCGGGCCGACCGGCGCAGTTCATCGGCCTTTCGCTGGTTGTGCACCAAAGCTATCTCCGCCGGCAGGTAGGGCGCATCCATGAGCGCCGTGCAAACCTTCGGCTGATCGTGAAACCGGTTGTAGATCTTGCGGCAGTAGCCGGCGCCCAGCCGAACGGCCTTGTTGTTCAGGAGCGCGATCACGGCGCTGTCGAGACCGTCATTGACGATCTTGCGGACTGCGGCCGCAGAAACATCTTCGCGCCGGGCAATGGCCGTACAGCGCTGCGGATCGCCCACGGTCAGGATGGCGCACTGGATGTTGCAGGTGAACGACGGGTTCGCCTCGGTGAATTTCACCGCCAGATCGTCCTCGTCGGCAACCAGCGCGAAGACCAGGTCGGAACTCAGACCATCAGTCTGGGCCAGATCGTTGTGCAGTATCTCCCGGACGCCGAGATCCCTGTCGCAGGCAAGCCGCATCAGGGCGGGCATGACCGCGTTCCGGTCAGCGGCCGAGGTTTCCGGATCGTTCACCAGTGCGCACAACTGCCGGGCCAGCGCAAGCCGGTCCTCGATCGGTCCGTGATCGATCACCTGTTCGAAAATGGTCGTGTCCAGGGTCGACTGAGGCCCGAATGAGATGTCGTCGATCATGTAGCTTTCCACACCAGGCAACTGGCAAAACGCGCCTGCAGCGGCACGCATTTGCGAATCATTCAATGCAGGCAGCATCCGCCGCACTGCACCGTTCGATCAGACTAGCGGGGCAACGGTTAACGATTGGTTCACCATAATCGGGCGCAGAAAACCGCGCCCTCGCCGTGTGAGCGCGGTCAGTTCTGCTGATCGCCGTGTTCGGCGGTTTCGGCCATCTGCTCGGCAACGGCAGTCGCTGCGACTGCTGTCGCTATGGGGGCCACGGGCACCAGATCGCCGGTCTCGGACGGCGGATGCACCGTCGACTGGGTCATGCGGTAGATCGCATAGACGCCCAGCCCGCCATAGACCACGGCGAGATAGATCATGAAACCGGCCGAACCGAGCTGCTGCATGAACCCGCCGGCAATGGACGGGCCGGCAATGGCGCCAACCCCGTACAGCAGCACCAGCTTGGAACCTGCCGCCAGCATCTGGCTCTTGTTGAGCTGATCGTTGGCGTGCGCAATGGCCAGCGAATAAAGCGGCATGGAAATGCCGCCGAAGATGGCCACGACGGCAATCAGCAGCATTTCGGTCGTCGCAGGCATGTTCATGGCGATTGCAGCCAGAATTGCCGACAGGATCGACAATGCGACGATAAGTACGCGGCGGTCATAGCGGTCGGAGAGCCAGCCGATCGGCATCTGCGACACCAGCACGGCCATTGGCGCGACAGCCATCATTGTCGACACATATGGCAACGACAGGCCGTGCATCACCCCGAACACCGCGCCCAGGTTGAAGAAAGCCGCCTGCCCCAGCCCGTTCGCCACAGCACCGACCACGGCAAGTGGTGACGCCTTGAAGATCTCCGCGATGGATATCCGCATCGGATGGCCAAGAACCGGTGCCGACACCTTGGTCAGCGCGATGGGCACCAGCGAAAGGGACATCACGGCGGAAACCACGATGAACCGCACGAAACCGGTCGGGTCATCGATCAGCAGCGCGAACGAGCCGAGACCCGCACCGGTGTAGAAGATCACCATGTAGAGCGAGAGCATGGTGCCACGCGTCTCGTTGGTGCTGCCTTCGTTCAGCCAGGTTTCAACGACGATGGCGAGACCTGCCGCGCAGAAGCCGATAAGCGTGCGCATCAGGAACCACCAGACGGGGTCCACATATACCGGGATCAGCAGGACTGCCGTCGACAATACCGAGGCATAGGCCGCGAACACCCGGATGTGACCGACGGCGCGCACGATGTTGGGCGTGAACAACGCAGACAGGAACAGGCCGAGCGAGAAGCCCGACGCGATGATGCCGGTCGTGGTGCTTGAAAAGTTGGCGACAGCCGCCTGCACGCCGATCAGCGAGCCCTGCAGACCGTTGCCAATCGACATCAGCAGGATGGCGACCATCAGCGGCCATATGGTGCGAAGTCCTGAAATCATGGATCCTGCCTATCATGGCCGGCCAATCCCCACAGGACCGCCAGCGACACCAAATGCAGCATAACAGGCAGATTGCGGCTACAGCAGCATTACAGCACGCCGCTTTGCCGCAGCTTGTTATCGAAGAATTCGCGCGAACACGGCTTGATCATGTAGTCCGTCGCGCCATTCCATATGGCCTTGCTGACGGAACCAGGATCGCCTTCATCGGCGCAATGGAACACGATCGGTTCCTTGCCGCCCAGGCGCCGGAGCTGGCGGATGAAGTCCGGCGCACGCCGCGTGCCAACCAGCACAACGTCCGGCATATCAGCCGCGCAGTGCCGTATCGCATCTTCCTCGCACGTCGTGGCGATGAAATCAAAACCGAGGCCGGCACAATAGGCCACCACCTGGTCTTGCCAGTCACGATCCTCGTCGACGATAAGGCACCTGGTCATGTCGAAATGTCCACTCATCCCAAACCCTGTACTGCTCGTTTCGCCTCTCCCGTATTGCGAGTCCTGCGCCCGGCTGGTTAACGAGTGGTTAATTGTCCCGAAACGCTCTGGATAACCTTATTTTCCTGTTTTACTTCAGCAGCTTGAGATTCAGGGCGGAATCATTTTGTGAATCCCTTGCCAGCTGCGCAACGCAAGAATCAGCGACTCGCCCGGCGACTCATCGAGAGAGCTCCCTCCCGCTCTGGTTGTATTACTTCAGATGGCCTGCACGCTATCCGGACTCACGCTGCCCATTGCTCCCCGGCTACAGCTGGGCTAGCAGTTTCGACAGGCCTTCAAGCCACAGAAGCAGAGGAACAACCCGGTCATGGCAGGCAAATGGTTCGACGAGCTGGACGACGGCTTTACCCTTGAGCACGAGGTACGCCGCACGGTGACCGAGGCGGACAACATGTGGTTCTCCAACATGACGCTCAACCCGCAGCCGTTGCACATCGACCACGACTTCGCCTCGAAGACCGAATTCGGCCAGCCGCTGGTGAATTCCATGTTCACGCTGTCGCTGATGATCGGGATTTCCGTACAGGACCTGACGATGGGCACGCTGGTGGCGCAGCTGGGCATTACCGATGTGAAGTTCCCTGCCCCGGTGTTTCATGGCGATACGCTGCGGGTGACGTCCACCGTTGTCTCTCGGCGCGAAAGCCGGTCGCGGCCCGACGCCGGCATCGTGGAGTTCCGCCACGAGGCGCACAAGCAGGACGGCACGCTGGTTGCCGTATGTACCCGTCAGGCGCTGATGCGCAAGAAGCCGGCGGAGGCGTGAGTTCATGCGCTCACTCCTGTTCGTACCAGCTGATTCAGAGCGCAAGATTGAAAAGGCGCTGGCTTCCGCCGCCGACGTGGTGATCCTCGACCTTGAGGACTCCGTCGCCCCGCAGAACAAGCCCGCTGCGCGTGAACTGGCCGCAGCGACACTCGCCAAACGCCGCCGGCGTGACCAGAAGCTGTATGTCCGTGTGAACGCGCTCGACTCCGGGATGACCCGGGAAGATGTCGAGGCTGTGCTGCCGGGCAAACCCGATGGCCTGATCCACCCCAAGACCGAGACCGGATCCTGCGTCGAAACGCTGGCAGGTTGGGCCGGTGGGGAAATGCCTATCATCGCCATCGCCACCGAAACGGCCAAGGCCATGTTCGGGCTCGGCACCTATGGCGGCGTCCGTGCCAACTTGCAGGCCATTGCCTGGGGCGCTGAAGACCTGTCGAACGCGCTCGGCGCGCAGGCCAACCGGGACGCCGCAGGCAACCTCACCGAACCCTATCGTCTCGCCCGCACCCTGTGCCTCTATGGCGCTCGCGCGGCAGGTGTCGAACCGGTGGATACGGTCTACGTCGACTTCCGCAACGAGCAGGGCCTCATTGCCGACTGCGAGCAGGCCGTGCGCGACGGGTTCACCGCAAAGATGGCCATTCACCCGGCCCAGGTGGACGTGATCAACATGGTGTTCACGCCCTCGACCGAGCAGATCGCCGAAGCCCGCAAGGTCATCGATGCATTTGCGGCGGCAGGAGATGCAGGTGTGGTGGGGATCGACGGCAAGATGTTCGACATTCCCCACCTCAACCGCTCAAAGAAACTCCTTGAGCGGGCAGCGCTCTATAACCTCGTCTGACCCTCAGATAACTGCCTCGAACAGCGCCTTGGTGTTCTCGGGCGTCATCTTGACCGGGTTGCCGCCGGCTGACGGGTCTTCCAGCGCCATGGCAACCATCTCGTCGATACGGTCTGTGCCCACGCCCATGTCTGCGAGCCGCTTGGGGATTTTGAGCTCCGCGTTGAGCGCATCGACGAACTTCGCAAAACCATCGAAGCCGCCCGAAATGCCGAGATAGGCGGCAGCCCTTTCGATGCGATCCTCGATCTCCGGCCGGTTCATCTGCAACACGGCCGGAATGCACACGGCATTGGTGGTGCCGTGGTGCGTGTTGTAGACCGCGCCCACCGGATGCGACAGAGCATGCACCGCGCCGAGCCCCTTCTGGAAGGCAACCGCGCCCATGGACGCTGCCACCATCATCTGGGCGCGCGCTTCGAGGTCCTTGCCGTCCTTGTAGGCGCGCGGCAGGTATTCTTTTACGAGCCGCATGCCTTCCAGCGCGATGCCCTGGGACATCGGGTGGAAGAACGGGCTGGAATAGGCTTCGAGGCAGTGCGCAAAGGCGTCCATGCCCGTGCCAGCGGTGATGTGCGGCGGCATGCCAACGGTCAGTTCCGGGTCGGAAATGACCACGCTCGGCAGCACCTTCGGGTGGAAGATGATCTTCTTTACGTGGGTCTGCGAGTTGGTAATGACGCTCGCGCGGCCCACTTCAGAGCCAGTGCCGGCCGTGGTCGGCACCGCAACGATGGGCGCAATGCCGTCGGCGTTGGC
>CAZYKZ010000061.1:1528-13151 GCA_964648175.1 uncultured Anderseniella sp. | reverse complement strand
ATGGCGTGTCCATCAGCCACCGGTCGCATGGCTCGACCGGCCAGTGCCAGGACCCCGGCAAGGTGTTCAAGGGCAAGAAGATGGCTGGTCACCTCGGCAACGAGCGCGTGACCGTGCAGAACCTGCAGGTCGTCAAGACCGACGCCGACCGTGGCCTGATCATGGTCAAGGGCGCGGTTCCCGGCGCCAAGGGTGGCTGGGTCATGCTGCGCGACGCCGTGAAGAAGCCGATGTCGGAAAACGCCATTCTGCCGGCCGCTCTGCGCTCCGCTGCTGCGGAAGCTGCGAAGCTGGCGGCTGAAGCTGAAGCACAGGCAGCCGCTGAAGCCGCTGCTGAAGCCGAACGCATCGCAGCCGAGCACGCCGAAGAGCAGCGCAAGGCGCTTGAAGCATCCAAGGCCGCCGACGCCGGCGACAATGCTGGTGGCGAAGGAGGCAACGAATAATGAAGACCGACGTTCAAACCCTCGACGCCAAGAAGGCCGGTACCGTCGATCTCGCTGACGAGATCTTCGGTCTGGAGCCGCGCGCCGACATCCTGCACCGCATGGTGACCTGGCAGCTTGCCAAGCGCCGCGCCGGTACCCACAAGACCAAGGGCCGTTCGGAAATCTCCCGCACCGGCGCCAAGTTTGGCCGCCAGAAGGGCGGCGGCGGCGCCCGTCACGGTTCCAAGCGCTCCGGCATTTTCGTTGGTGGTGGCAAGGCGCATGGCCCGGTTGTCCGCAGCCACGCCATCGACCTGCCGAAGAAGGTCCGCGCCCTGGCCCTGCGCCATGCGCTGTCTTCCAAGGTGAAGGCCAACGAGCTGATCGTGATCGAGAACACGGAAGCCAAGACGCCGAAGACCAAGGAACTGGCCGGTGCCTTCGAAAAGCTTGGCCTGAGCAACGTCCTGGTGATCGATGGCGCCCAGGTGAACGAGAACTTCGCCAAGGCCGCCAGCAACATGATCAACGTCGACGTGCTGCCGGTTCAGGGCATCAACGTTTACGACATCCTGCGCCGCCAGAAGCTGGTGCTGACGAAGGCTGCCGTTGAAGCGCTGGAGGCGCGGTTCAAATGAGCATGGAAAAGAACTACGACATCATCCGCTCGCCCGCCATTACCGAAAAGGCAACGCTTCTGAGCGAAGCCAACCAGGTCGTGTTCAACGTGGCGCTGGGTGCTTCCAAGCCCGAGATCAAGAAGGCTGTCGAAGAGCTGTTCTCGGTGAAGGTGAAGGCCGTCAACACCATTGTGCGCAAGGGCAAGACCAAGCGCTTCCGTGGTATCCGCGGTCAGCAGAGCGATGTGAAGAAGGCTATTGTGACGCTCGAAGATGGCCAGTCCATCGACGTGACGGCGAGCCTCTGAGTGAACTGAGTGATCGGGACCAAGAACGATGGCACTTAAAACCTTCAAACCCAACACGCCGGGTCAGCGCCAGCTGGTGATCGTTGACCGCTCGGGTCTGTGGAAGGGCAAGCCGGTCAAGACCCTGACCGAAGGCCTTACGAAGAGCGGTGGCCGCAACAACAACGGCCGTCAGACTTCGTTCAGCCGCGGCGGTGGTCACAAGCGGACCTACCGCATGGTCGACTTCAAGCGTACGCGCGAAGGATCGGCAACGGTTGAGCGTATCGAATACGATCCCAACCGCACCGCGTTCATCGCACTGATCAAGTACGAGAACGGCGACCTGTCGTACATCCTGGCCCCGCAGCGCCTGAATGCTGGCGATACCGTCGTGACCGGCAATGCCGGCGTCGACGTGAAGCCGGGCAACTGCATGCCGCTGTCGTCCATGCCGGTCGGCACCATCATCCACAACGTGGAGATGAAGCCGGGCAAGGGCGGTCAGATCGCACGCTCTGCAGGCGCCTATGCCCAGCTCGTCGGCCGCGACCGGTCGATGGCGCTGCTGCGGCTCAAGTCGGGTGAAACCCGCATGGTGTCGTCCGACTGCCGCGCCACCGTTGGTGCCGTGTCCAACCAGGACCACATGAACACCAACGACGGCAAGGCTGGCCGTTCGCGCTGGCGCGGCAAGCGTCCGGTCGTCCGCGGCGTGGCCATGAACCCGATCGATCACCCGCACGGCGGCGGCGAAGGCCGCACCTCGGGCGGCCGTCACCCGGTTACCCCGTGGGGCAAGCCGACCAAGGGCAAGAAGACCCGCACCAACAAGTCGTCGGACAAGTTCATTGTCCGCTCGCGCCACCTGCGCAAGAAGTAAGGAAACTGGTTGAATGGCTCGTTCACTGCATAAGGGCCCGTTTGTTGACGGGTATCTGCTGAAGAAGGCGGAGACTGCGCGCGAGAGTGGCCGTAACCAGGCCATCAAGACGTGGAGCCGCCGCTCGACCATCCTGCCGCAGTTCGTCGGTCTGACGTTCGCGGTGCACAACGGCAACAAGCACGTTCCGGTGCTGGTGTCGGAGGACATGGTCGGTCACAAGCTGGGCGAGTTCGCTCCGACCCGCACGTACTACGGCCACCAGGCCGACAAGAAGTCGAAGAGGTAAGGACCAATGGGTAAAGCGTCCAGACAACGCGCCCTGGCGGACAACGAGGCCCGCGCCGTAACGCGCAACCTTCGCGTCTCCCCGCGCAAGCTCAACGAAGTTGCCTCGATCATTCGCGGCAAGAAGGTTGAGACGGCCCTGGCTGACCTGACGTTCTCACGCCGCCGCATCGCCGCCGACGTGAAGAAGACGCTCGAGTCCGCCATCGCCAACGCCGAGAACAACCACGACCTCGACATCAACGGCCTGGTCGTTGCCGAGGCCTATGTCGGCAAGAACCTGGTGATGAAGCGGTGGACCCCGCGCGCCCGTGGCCGTGTCGGCCGCATCGAGAAGTTTTTCAGCGAAATCACCATTGTGGTTCGCCAGGTCGAGGAGGCCGCCTGATGGGTCAGAAAGTCAATCCGATCGGTTTCCGCCTTGGCGTGAACCGCACCTGGGACAGCCGCTGGTTCGCTGACGGTGCCGAGTATGCGAGGCTTCTGCACGAAGACTTCCGCATCCGTGAATACCTGCGCGAGAACCTCAAGCAGGCCGGCATCAGCCGCATCATCATCGAGCGCCCGCACAAGAAGTGCCGCGTGACGATCTACTCCGCCCGTCCAGGCGTCGTGATCGGCAAGAAGGGCGCCGACATCGAGAACCTGCGCCGCGCCGTGTCGAAGATGACCGACTCGGAAGTGCACCTGAACATCGTTGAAGTGCGCAAGCCGGAAATCGACGCCAACCTGGTGGCCGACAACATCGCCCAGCAGCTGGAACGCCGCATTGCATTCCGCCGCGCCATGAAGCGCGCCGTGCAGTCGGCCATGCGCATGGGTGCTGAAGGCATCCGCATCACCTGCTCGGGCCGCCTGGGCGGCGCTGAAATCGCCCGCACCGAGTGGTACCGCGAAGGCCGTGTGCCGCTGCACACCCTGCGCGCTGATGTGGACTACGGCACCGCCACCGCGCACACCGCTTACGGCACCAACGGCATCAAGGTCTGGATCTTCAAGGGTGAGATCCTCGAGCACGATCCGATGGCGCAGGACAAGCGCATCCAGGAAATGCAGGAAGGCGGGGGTCCGCGCCCGCGCCGCGAGCGTGACCGCGACGGAGCCCGCGCCTGATCCGGCGCGCGACTGAACCCGACGCCGGTGACAACAGAACGGAACAAGCAGGAATAGAACAATGTTGCAGCCAAAACGCACAAAGTTCCGCAAGGCACACAAGGGCCGCATCAGCGGCAATGCCAAGGGCGGCTACGAGCTGAACTTCGGCACCTTCGGCCTGAAGGCCCAGGAGCCGGCCCGTGTGACCGCGCGCCAGATCGAGGCAGCCCGCCGCGCCATGACGCGCCACATGAAGCGCGCCGGCCGCGTGTGGATCCGGGTGTTCCCGGACCTGCCGGTGTCGAAGAAGCCGACCGAAGTCCGCATGGGTAAGGGCAAGGGCTCGGTCGAATACTGGTGCGCCCGCGTGCATCCCGGCCGCATCATGTTCGAAGTGGACGGTGTGCCGCGCGACGTGGCGCAGGAAGCATTCCGGCTTGCAGCCGCCAAGCTGCCGATCAAGACGCGCTTCGTTGCGCGCCTCGGCGAATAAGCAGGCCCTGAAGGTTTATTGAGGACGAAGGCGATGAAGGCCAGTGAAGTGACACAGATGACCGACGACCAGCTCAAGGACGAGCTGCTCAAGCTCAAGAAGGAGCAGTTCAACCTGCGCTTCCAGAAGGCTGCCGGTCAGATCGAGAACACCGCGCGGGTTCGTCAGGTCCGCCGTGACATTGCCCGCATCAAGACGGCCCAGAGCGCTCGCGCCAAAGCCGCTGCTGCGAACTGATTTGGAGAGTTGAAGAGATGCCCAAGCGTGTACTTCAAGGTGTTGTGGTCAGCGACAAGAACGACAAGACCATCGTGGTTCTGGTCGAGCGCCGCTTCACGCACCCGGTGATGAAGAAGACCGTGCGCCGTACCAAGAAGTACCACGCACATGACGAGAACAACGTGGCCAAGTCTGGCGACATCGTGCGCATCGAGGAATGCCGCCCGCTGTCGAAGAACAAGACCTGGATGTTCGTCGAGAAGGTCTGACGGGAACAGAATGACTAGCTGCCGCGCCGCCGGCGACCGGAAAACCGGTGAGGGGGCGTACGGGTTGGAACAAGAACGGATAAAGCCATGATCCAGGTAGAAACAAATCTCGACGTCGCCGACAACTCCGGCGCTCGCCGCGTTCAGTGCATCAAGGTGCTGGGCGGCTCGAAGCGCAAGTATGCGCGCGTGGGCGACATCATCGTCGTGTCGATCAAGGACGCCATTCCGCGCGGCCGCGTCAAGAAGGGCGCCGTGATGAAGGCCGTCGTGGTTCGCACCGCCAAGGACATCCAGCGCGTGGACGGTTCGGCGATCCGCTTCGACCGCAATGCCGCTGTCCTGATCAACAACCAGGGCGAGCCGATCGGCACCCGTATCTTTGGCCCCGTTCCGCGTGAACTGCGTGGCCGCAACCACATGAAGATCATTTCGCTCGCACCGGAGGTGCTGTGATGGCTGCAAAGCTGAAAATCAAGAAGGGCGACCGCGTCGTCGTCCTGACCGGCAAGGACAAGGGCAAGACCGGCGACGTGCTGGCCGTCATGCCCAAGGACAACCGCGCTCTCGTGAGCGGTGTCAATGTCGCGCGCCGTCACCAGAAGCAGACTGCCGGCCAGGAAGGCGGCATCGTGTCCAAGGAAATGTCGATCCATGTGTCGAACCTCGCACACATCGACCCCAAGGACGGCAAGGCAACCCGCGTCGGCTACAAGGTGCTCGACGACGGCAAGAAGGTCCGGGTCGCACGGCGCTCCGGGGAGGTGATCGATGGCTGATGTGTATGTGCCGCGTCTGAAGACGCACTATGACAACGAGATCCGCCCGAAGCTGATCGAGAAGTTCGGTTACACGAACCCGATGCAGGTGCCCCAGCTCGACAAGATCGTGCTGAACATGGGTGTCGGCGAGGCCGTGGGCGACTCCAAGCTGGTGAAGGTGGCTGCGGAAGAACTGGCCAAGATCGCCGGTCAGCGTCCGTCGATTACCAAGGCCCGCAAGTCCATCGCCACGTTCAAGCTGCGCGAAGGCATGGATATCGGCGCCAAGGTCACCTTGCGCAAGATCCGCATGTACGAGTTTCTTGACCGCTACATCAACATCGCTCTGCCGCGTGTCCGCGACTTCCGCGGCCTGTCGGACCAGAGCTTCGATGGCCGCGGCAACTATGCCACCGGCCTCAAGGAACACATCGTGTTCCCGGAAATCGACTACGACAAGATCGACCGCATGTGGGGCATGGACATCGTCATCTGCACCACCGCCAAGACGGACGAGGAAGCCCGTGAACTGCTCGCGCTGTTCAACTTCCCGTTCCGCAAGCGCACCAGCCAGCAACAGGCTGCGTGAGCGGTGATCTGAGACTGTAACGAACGGAAAGACTCATGGCCAAGAAGAGTGCAATCGAGAAGAACAACCGCCGCAAGAAGCTGGTGAAGCAGTACGCGAGCAAGCGCTCGCAGCTGCGCGCCATTGCGAACGACAAGTCGCTTCCGATGGAAGAGCGTTTTGCAGCCCGGCTGAAGCTCGCCGAACTGCCGCGCAACTCCGCCGCCAACCGCGTGCGGAACCGCTGTGAGGTGTCTGGCCGTCCGCGTGCATACTACCGCAAGCTGGCGATGTCCCGTATTGCCCTGCGCGAACTGGCCAACCAGGGGCTGATCCCCGGCGTGGTCAAGTCGAGCTGGTAAGCCCACGCACGGCCAAGGTTTTCAGGAGAGAACGAGAATGAGTGTCACGGATCCAATCGGCGATATGCTGACCCGCATCCGCAATGCGCAGCAGCGGGGCAAGTCCACGGTGTCGAGCCCGTCGTCGCGTCTGCGCGAGCGCGTGCTTGAAGTGCTGCAGGCCGAAGGTTACATCCGCAGCTTCCGCGTTACGCAGCAGGGCAATGGCCAGGCCGAGCTTGAAGTGGAACTGAAGTACTTCGACGGCGAACCGGTGATCCGCGAGCTGAAGCGGGTGTCCAAGCCGGGCCGGCGCGTCTACGCATCGGTTACGGACCTGCCGACGATCTACAACGGTCTGGGTGTCGCGATCATGTCGACGTCCAAGGGTGTGATGTCGGACAGCGACGCGCGTGAGCAGAATGTTGGTGGCGAGGTTCTCTGCACCGTCTTCTAAGGTGCAGACTGAACGTATCGCTGTAGTGAGATGAGGCGCCGGTCAGGCTGGCGCCCGAATTTGAGGAACGGAGGCAAGGAACACCATGTCTCGTATTGGCAAAAAGCCGGTCGCGGTGCCGAATGGCGTAACGGTGACCATTGACGGCCAGACCGTGAAGGTCAAGGGTCCGAAGGGCGAGCTGCAGACGCAGCTGGTCGACCTCGTGGACGTCAAGCTCGAAGACGGGCAGGTGACTGTCAGCCCGGTCGACCAGACCAAGCCTGCGCGCTCGGCCTGGGGCATGTCCCGCACGCTGGTCTCCAACCTGATCACGGGCGTCACCGAAGGGTTCACCCGCAAGCTCGAGATCAACGGCGTTGGTTACCGCGCTGCCGTACAGGGCCAGGGCCTGCAGCTGAACCTCGGCTACAGCCATGACGTCGTGTACCCGATCCCGCAGGGCATCGAGATCAAGACGCCGAAGCCGACCGAAATCGAGATTTCCGGCATCGACAAGCAGCGCGTCGGCCAGGTTGCGGCCGAAATCCGCGGCTGGCGTCCGCCGGAGCCCTACAAGGGCAAGGGCATCAAGTATGCCGAAGAAACCATCTTCCGCAAGGAAGGCAAGAAGAAGTAACGCTGGAAGTTCAAGCTGGAAGGCTTTCGTCCCATGTCTGGAAAACTCACTGTCGCCGAGCGCCGCAAGCAGCGCATCCGCAACGAGCTGAAGGCCGTCAACAACGGCCGTCCGCGCCTCAGCGTGTTCCGCTCGCACAAGAACATCTCGGTGCAGGTCATCGATGACGCCAAGGGTGTGACGCTGGCTTCGGCATCCACGCTGGAAAAGGACGTCCGCAAGGACCTCAAGACCGGCGCCGACACGGCAGCAGCAGCGGCCGTCGGCAAGCTGGTTGCCGAGCGCGCCAAGAAGGCCGGGGTGGACACCGTCGTGTTCGACCGCGGCAGCTACCTTTACCACGGCCGCGTCAAGTCGCTGGCCGAAGCGGCGCGCGAAGCGGGCCTCAAGTTCTAACTCTTACGAATTGAAACAGGTGCAATTTCATGGCTAGAGAACCACGCCGCGAACGGGACCGGGAACGCGAACAGGATAGCGAGTTCGTCGACAAGCTGGTCCACATCAACCGCGTTGCCAAGGTGGTGAAGGGCGGACGCCGTTTCGGTTTTGCCGCGCTCGTCGTCGTGGGCGACCAGAAGGGCCGCGTCGGCTTTGGTCATGGCAAGGCGCGCGAAGTGCCGGAAGCCATCCGCAAGGCGACCGAAAGCGCCAAGCGCGACATGATCCGCGTGCCGCTGCGCGAAGGCCGCACGCTGCACCATGACGTGACCGGCCGCCACGGCGCTGGCCGCGTGGTGCTGCGCTCGGCTCCGGCCGGTACCGGCATCATCGCAGGTGGTCCGATGCGCGCAGTGTTCGAAAGCGTTGGCATGCATGACGTCGTTGCCAAGTCGATTGGTACGTCGAACCCCTACAACATGGTGCGCGCCACGTTCGACGCCCTCAAGCACGAGACGAGCCCGCGTTCTGTGGCTGCCCGTCGCGGCAAGAAGGTGTCGGACATCATCGCTCGCCGCAAGGATGGCGAAATTTCTGCCGAGTAACAGGGGCAGGTGCTGTAGCGGCACTGCCTGCAAGGTATGAACGAGGACTGACATGGCCGAGAAGAACAAGACCATCACCGTTGAGCAGATCGGCTCTCCGCTTCGCCGTCCGGGCGACCAGCGCGCCACGCTCATCGGCCTGGGGCTCAACAAGATGCACCGCAAGCGTACGCTGGAAGATACCCCGGCTGTGCGCGGCATGATTGCCAAGGTTGCGCACCTGGTGCGCATCGTCGACTGACAACAGCTTTCCGGCTAGTGCCGTCGTGGCGCGGGGCGGGATCAGACAAGAGAAGCAAGACCCATGAAGCTCAACGAGATCAATGACAACCAGGGCGCCCGCAAGGAGCGCACGCGCGTTGGCCGTGGCATCGGCTCCGGCAAGGGCAAGACCGCAGGCCGCGGCCACAAGGGTCACGGCGCACGTTCGGGTGGTCCGAAGCTGGGCTTCGAGGGCGGCCAGATGCCGATCTACCGCCGTCTGCCGAAGCGCGGCTTCAACAAGCCGAACCAGCTGCAGTTCAACGAGGTCAACCTGGCCCGTCTGCAGACCGCTGTCGATGCCGGCAAGCTCGACGCCAAGAAGCCGGTCGACCTGGCTGCGCTGATCGCTGCCGGCGTGCTGTCCAAGCCGCTCGATGGCGTTCGCGTCCTCGGGCAGGGCGAACTCAAGGCCAAGCTGGACCTGCACGTGAACCACGCAACCAAGTCTGCTGCAGCCGCCATCGAGAAGGCCGGCGGCAAGCTGACCATCGTCGCTGCTGCCGCCAAGGCCGCTGAAGGCGAAGGCAAGGACGCCTGATTGGCCGGTTAGGAAGCCACCCCCGGCCGTAACGGTTGCGATGCCGGGGCAGTGGGCCGATATAAGGGGGCATCGCTGCCTGTCGCAGCGGTCAAACCGACAAGGATCTGGGAATGGCTTCAGCCGTTGAACAACTCGCCGCCAACCTGAGCTGGTCGTCCTTCGCCAAGGCGGAAGATCTCAAGAAGCGGATCTGGTTCACCCTCGCCGCACTCGTCGTGTACCGGCTTGGAACCTACATTCCGGTGCCGGGCGTGGACGCCGCAGAACTGGCGCGACTCGTACAGCAGAACTCGACGGGCATTCTCGGCTGGATCAACGGTCTTGCCGGCGGCGCGCTTGGCCGCATGGCGATTTTCGCCCTCAACATCATGCCCTACATCTCGGCCTCGATCATCATTCAGCTGATGACGACGGTGAGCCCGCATCTTGAGCAGCTCAAGAAGGAAGGCGAGCAGGGCCGCAAGAAGATCAACCAGTACACCCGCTATGGCACTGTCATCCTTGCCGCGCTGCAGGCTTACGGTATTGCCGTAGGCCTTGAAAGCCAGGGCAACGTCGTCATCGATCCGGGTTGGTATTTCCGCATCTCGACGGTGATCACGCTGACTGGCGGCACCGTGTTCCTGATGTGGCTTGGCGAGCAGATTACCGCGCGCGGCATCGGCAACGGCATTTCGCTGATCATCTTCGCAGGCATCATTGCCGGCTTGCCGTCCGCCATCGCCGCCGTGCTCGAACTGGGCCGCACCGGCCAGATGTCGACCTTCCTGATCATCGGCATCATCGTCCTGGCGCTGGTGACCATCGCCGTCATCGTGTTCATGGAGCGCGCCCAGCGCCGGCTGCTGGTGAAGTATCCCAAGCGCCAGGTGGGCAACCAGGTGCAGAGCGTTGACCCGTCGCACCTGCCGCTGAAGCTCAACACCGCGGGCGTGATTCCGCCGATCTTCGCCTCGTCGCTGCTGCTGCTGCCGATCACCGTGTCGAACTTCAGCCAGGGATCGGGACCGGACTGGCTCAACACCGTGAACGCGCTTCTGGGCCGCGGACAGCCGCTGTTCCTTGCGATCTACATCGCGCTGATCATCTTCTTTGCCTTCTTCTATACCGCCATCATGTTCAATCCGAAGGAGACGGCGGACAACCTGAAGAAGTATGGCGGGTTCATTCCCGGCATCCGTCCCGGTGAACGCACCGCCGAGTACATCGACTATGTGCTGACTCGCATTACCGTCGTTGGTGCCCTTTATCTGGCCGCCATCTGTCTGCTGCCCGAGATTCTCACGTCCTACGCGCACATTCCGTTCTACTTCGGCGGTACTTCGCTGCTGATTATCGTGTCCGTGACGATGGACACCGTGACGCAGGTCCAGAGCCATCTGCTGGCGCAGCAATATGAGGGCCTGATGAAGAAGACCAAGCTGAGGGGGTCGCGCCGATGAACATCATTCTTCTTGGCCCTCCGGGCGCCGGCAAGGGAACCCAGGCCCAGCGCATCGAGGATGCAAAGGGCATGAAGCAGCTGTCCACCGGTGACATGCTTCGCGCTGCCGTCGCCGCCGGTACGCCGGTTGGCCTGAAAGCCAAGGACATCATGGCTCGCGGCGAACTGGTGCCGGACGAGGTGGTGGTCGGCATCATCTCCGACCGCATTGAGGACGCAGATTGCGCCAATGGCTTCATTCTGGACGGTTTTCCACGCAATGTGGCCCAGGCTGAGGCTCTCGACGTGATGCTGAAGGAAAAGGGCAAGCAGCTCGACGCCGTCGTCCAGCTCGAGGTGGACGACGCGATTCTGCTGAGCCGGATCGAGAAGCGGGCATCCGAAACCGCTGGCGGTCCGCGCGCGGATGACAATGCCGAAGCACTGAAGAAGCGGCTCGATGTGTATCACGCACAGACGGCGCCGCTGATCGATTATTACTCTGCGAAGGGCAGCCTGCGCAGCGTGGATGGAATGGCGGACATGGATGACGTGACCCGCCAGATCATGGAGGTTCTGGAAGGGTAGGCGGTGCCTTGCCGGAAATGCGGGTAAATGGTTGACGAGCCGGGGAATCCGGCATAGAACCTGCCGCAATCCGGTTGCTTGAAGGCTGACCGCAAGTGGCATTATGCCTGCTTGGGGTGAGCCTTGTTGCCGTTAGGCACCACCAAACCGTCCTATAGGTTCATTTGAAGGCCGATCGACTGGCGCTGATGCCAGGCAGGCCGATTGCAGGAGAAAAGCGTCGTGGCCCGTATTGCTGGCGTAAACATTCCGACGAACAAGCGCGTGTTGATCGCGCTGCAGTACATTCACGGCATTGGTCCGAAGTTCGCCAAGGAGATCTGTGCTGCGGTCAATATCGCGCCGGAGCGCCGGGTCAATGAACTGACTGACGCCGAGGTGATCCAGATTCGCGAAACGATCGACCGCGACTACATGGTTGAAGGCGACCTGCGCCGCGAAACCGCGATGAACATCAAGCGCCTGATGGACCTGGGCTGCTACCGTGGCCTGCGTC
>CAZYKZ010000061.1:0-1428 GCA_964648175.1 uncultured Anderseniella sp. | reverse complement strand
CACACCAACGCCCGCACCCGCAAGGGTCCTGCCAAGGCAATCGCCGGCAAGAAGAAGTAACCAGTTTCGATTTCACGGAAAGCATTTTCGATGGCCAAAGACACCACCCGCATGCGCCGCAAGGAACGCAAGAACATCACCTCTGGCGTGGCCCATGTGAATTCTACGTTCAACAACACCATGATCACCATCACCGACGTGCAGGGCAACGCCATTGCCTGGTCGTCCGCCGGCAAGATGAAGTTCAAGGGTTCGCGCAAGTCCACGCCGTACGCCGCTCAGGTTGCCGCCGAGCAGGCCGGCAAGGCTGCCATGGAACACGGCATGAAGACCGTTGAGGTTGAAGTCTGTGGTCCGGGCTCTGGCCGTGAATCGGCGCTGCGCGCGCTGCAGTCCTGCGGTCTGCAGGTAACGTCGATCCGCGACGTGACCCCGATCCCGCACAACGGCGTTCGTCCGCCGAAGCGCCGCCGCGTCTAGTACGCCCTACCGGCGAAAGGGGGCGGCTCCATCTGGTGTGCCGCCTCGTTGAAACAATTCGGGGCACCCGCCGTTATCCGGCTGAGGTGCCCATAACTGCATAGAGGTCGATACAGTGAACACGAAGAACTGGCAGGATCTGATCAAGCCCATGAAGCTGGACGTGAGCGCCGGCCGTGACCGCCGCCGTTCCGCGACCCTGGTGGCTGAACCCCTCGAGCGTGGCTTCGGCATGACGCTGGGCAACTCGCTGCGCCGCGTGCTGCTGTCATCGCTGCAGGGTGCTGCCGTCACCTCCGTCCACATCGACGGCGTGCTGCACGAGTTCTCGTCGATCGCCGGTGTGCGCGAAGACGTGACCGACATCATCCTGAACATCAAGGAAATCGCCGTCGGCATGCAGGGCGAAGGCCCCAAGCGCCTGATGCTTCGCAAGCAGGGTCCGGGCGTCGTGACTGCCGGCGACATCGAGGAAACCGGCGACATCACCATCCTGAACCCCACGCTGCCGATCTGCACCCTGGACGAGGGCGCCGAGATCCGCATGGAGTTCACCGTCAACACCGGCAAGGGCTACGTCCCGGCCGAGCGCAACCGTCCGGAAGACGCGCCGATCGGCCTGATCCCGGTCGACAGCCTCTATTCGCCGGTGAAGCGCGTGTCCTACAAGGTCGAGAACACCCGCGAAGGCCAGGTGCTCGACTATGACAAGCTGATCCTGACCGTCGAGACCGATGGTTCGATGACCCCTGAAGATGCAGTGGCCTATGCTGCCCGCATCCTCCAGGACCAGCTGCAGGTGTTCATCAATTTCGAAGAGCCGACGCAGGTTGTCTCCGAAGAGGAAAAGCCGGAGCTGGAGTTCAATGCAGCCCTGCTGAAGAAGGTCGACGAGCTGGAACTGTCGGTGCGTTCGGCAAACTGCCTGAAGAACGACAACATCGTCTA
>CAZYKZ010000060.1:0-13159 GCA_964648175.1 uncultured Anderseniella sp. | reverse complement strand
AGGTAGGTGAAGATGTCGCCGGACACCTTGCAGCCGAAGCAGTGATAGCGCCCCTTGCTGTCCTCGCAATGGAAGCTGGCCGTCTTCTCGCCATGGAACGGGCAGCACGCCCAGAAGTCGCCCTTGCCGGCATTGGTCTTGCGCTTGTCCCACTGCACGGTCCGGCCGATGACCGAGGAGATGGATACCCTCGCCCTGATCTCGTCCAGGAATGACTGCGGAAAGCGCATTGAACTTCTTTGCCGGATTGGATTGACTGGCCATCATTGCAGCAACGGGGGGCGGCTTCAACGGCATGCAGGACCAACGCTTATCACAGTTCCCGCTCGGGTGCGCGGTGAGTCTGGCAGAACTCGACGCAGACCCTTATGCCGTCTATGCCCGCCTGCGCCCCACCGAGCCCATGTCATGGCTGCCGGCCACCGGCATGTACTACGCCCTGACCCACGACCTGGTGCAGCGGCTGCTGCTCGACGATGTGAACTTCGTCGTCGGCTGGGAAACCTCCACCGTCTACGACACCTTCGGCATCCACATGATGTCGTGCGAGGGCGCTGAAGCCCGCCGCCTCAAGCGCCCGCACCGGCAAGCCTTCCTGCCGGCGTCGATCCGCCAGGACCTCGAGCCGATGATCGAGACGATTGCACAGAACCTTGCCGCCCAGTTCGCCGACGATGGCCAGGTCGAACTGCGCGCATCCTTTGCCTCGCGCCTGCCCATTCTGGTGATGCTGCGCCTGTTCGGCCTGCCCGAAACTGGCGAAGCCCAACTGCGGTCATGGTACGACGACTTTGAAGCCGCCCTCGCCAACGAACACTTCGACCCTGTTATCCGGGCGCGTGGCCAGCAGGCCGTCGCGGCTTTCCACGCCTACCTGCAACCGGCAATCGACGCCGCACGGCAGAGCGCACCGGACGGCTCCCTCCTGTCAACACTCGTGGATGACCCGCGCAATGACGCCTTGAGCGATGAGGAAATCCGCCGCAACGCGTTGATCGTCATGTTCGGCGGCATCTCCACTGTCGAGGCGCTCATTCTCAATACACTGTGGATACTCGCCCATCAGCCGGGCTGGCTGGAAACCGCCCGCACGGACAGTGCGCATTTGCCCGCGATCCTTGAGGAGAGCATCCGCCTCATCGGGCCAGTCCAGTCGGCCACGCGGCTTGTCATCCGCGACATCGAAGTGGATGGCGTACGCTTGCGTGAGGGCGACATCGTCAACCTCATCCTGTCGGCCGCCAACCACGATCCCGCAATGTTCGAGGCGCCGGGAGAATTCCGCCCCGGCCGCGCCAACATCTCACGGCACCTTGGCTTTGCCGCCGGTCCGCACCTGTGCCTGGGCATGCACCTGGCTCGCGCGGAGGCAGCAATAGCCCTTTCGGTGCTGTTCAACCTTTTGCCGGGCATGCAGGTGGACCTGCAGCAAAGCAGCCCGCCGCGCGGAGCGGTGTTCCGTCAGCCCGCACGCCTGACGCTGCGATGGTAGCGGGCTCAGGCGCTGAGTTTTCTTGCGGGTTCGCCTGCAGAAGCAGGTTCAAGCCCGCCCAGTATCGCACACAGCCGGTCTGGCCCCAGCGCCACCAGGTGGCGTTCGTCGGACGCACTCAGCCAGGCGACCCATTCTGCAAACACCGCGGCCTTGCGCACGTCATGCCAGTCGACGCTGCCCTGCTCCAGGTGAACGAAGCCCGCCCGTGCAACCAGCCCCTTCACCGCCGAGCCCGGCTCGACCAGCGCCCAGATATGATCCGGCTGCCATTCCGACAGCGCCATCGCCATTGCCGCGCGCGGCACAAGGGCAATCAGCGGTCCGCCACGATAGCCGCCCGGCCCACCCTTGATCCACATCTCGCCGTTGTAACAAAGCCTGCCGCTCATGCTTGCGGCCGAGGTGAGCGACACTACGGAACGGGCGCAATCCACCCGCTCGCCCGGCGGCCGGTACCAGTGGAGGTCCAGGCTGAGGTGTTGCGCGAGCGTCTGCTCGCCAAGGTCCGCCAGGAACAGCGCTTCCGTGGCCACCAGTTCGCCGGCCCGGTCCCAGACGGCTACCCAGAACGCGTTGCCGCGTTGCACATGTCCGCAGCCGGCGTCAAAAATCGGCGCCACCTGTCCGCGCAAGGGTTGGCGTGAAACCAGCCTGCGAAATTCTTGAAAGTCCGTGCCAAATCTTATGCTGAGTCCGGACACTTCGATGCAGGACACACAATCACTTACAAACCGCCTGAGTAGAGCAGCATCAGCAGCCATTGCGGCGTTCCCCCGGTTGAAAAATGTCTAGCTTGCGTCCTCCATGCTGAAGCTGTCGGGCATCCGCTCGAATTCGGCGACTCCAAGCAGCCCCAGATCAATGTTGTTGGTGCGGAACGTGCAGACCGCCAGCGCCGGCGCGCCATCGGGAAACCTGCACGGCAGCAGCAGCCGGTGGTAATTGACCGCTTCCATTTCCCCTTGCGGACCGCGCGACAAACGCACTGCCGCATGATCATAACGGCAATTGCCGCTGTCCATGACCTCGCGATAGGCCTGCATCACATATTCGTCCGACGGGTTTGCAACCGGGTCGTGGTCAAGCAGGGAGCCGATGACGCTCTTGGCCCATACCGGCCCCAGCCAGTTTGCCAGCGCAGACTGCTCGCCCACGTGAACGCACAACCAGTTGTCGAATTGCTCCCGATAGATCAGCACATATCGCTTCACCCGGAAAAAAGCCGGCGCCTCGATTTCGCCCGCGCTGTCGGCCCACGCCTTGTACACCCGCTTGAGCAGGTTCGGCCCCTTGCTCAGCAGGTCAGTGATCTTGTGCTGTTGCGACAGGAAGTAAGCGCCATTGGGCCCCTGGTGATTGCAGAGCTGCAATTCTGGGCTCCTGGCCGCAAGCCCGTCCATCCAGCTTGAGGCCTGGTTGATGATGTCGCGGATCGCCCGGAACTCGGCGTAACCGGCCTCCGTCAGCCGGTACGACCCGGTCTCCAGCGTGAACAGGACGACACCGCGGATGTCTTCAATGAGGTTGATGTGACGGCGGATGGTCTGACGGGTCAGCCCGAGAATCCGCACCGCCTCGGAGAGGTTCTGGGTGTCTGCCAGCACAACGAATGACTTCATCGCGTCCAGAGTCGCCGAAGGCAACGCCAAAGCTTCAAGTCCCGGTTTGTGCCTGCAAGCCATCGTTGATTCCGGCTTTATCAGGTGGTCCATCACCCATACCCAGCATTTGGGAACAATTTTGTTCCGCCACAGTAAATCAAATTTACAGCAAAGGAAACCCGGTCACCTCAACAGCCGACCGATCACCAATTGAACTCGTCTGCTCCATGAGTAGCCTAGATTGCATTGATTTAAACGATCCAGGTACTGGGGGGTACACAGGGTGAAGTTCATGAACGATGATGAGGATGTAGCCGAATTGCAGGCTGATATCCTGGCTCGAAGAAAGCATGACCGCCGCATAATAAAGGCACTGATCGACGAGGACGCAGAAGCGCTCGTCATGAGTGTCGCTGAATACATCGCCGACAAGGGACTAAAGATCCCTCGCGAGCTGGCAAACCGTATCCCGGTCAAGCCCGACAACTGAAGACGGCCGCCTCAGGGCCAGGGCGGCACACCAAAGTCCCCGGACCACCTGTCGCAAACTATTCCGTCCATACCTGGCAGAATCTGCACGTATTTGACCTTTGGTTAGTCTTGGCTCCCACAACCAACCGTGGTTTTATGCTGCCAAGCGTCTGCCTGGACACAGGTACGGCGCCAGAGGCGGGCGCAGGACGCCGGGGATTCGAGTTTACTTACTCCCCCCAGTAACAACCTGGATCATTCGGCGGGAGGCGTCCGCCTTGACCTGCATGGCTCAGGCTCAGCCAAGCGCCGCCTTGACCATGGCGCCTGCGCGGCCGAAATCCATCTGCCCCGCATAGCGTTCCTTGAGGACGCCCATGACGCGGCCCATGTCCTTCAGGCCGCTCGCCCCCAGTTCTTCAACCACGGCAGAAACCGCGGCCTCGGTTTCCTGCGCGCTGAACTGGCGCGGCAGAAACTCCTCGATGATGGCTATTTCCGCCTTCTCGGCCTGGGCGAGTTCCGGCCGGCCGCCCTTTTCGTAGGTTTCCGCGGATTCCCGGCGCTGCTTGATCATCTTGACCAGGATTTCCTGCATTCCGGCATCGCTCAGACTCTCGTCCTTGCCGGTACCGCGGTTCTGGATCTCACGGTCCTTGAATGCAGCCGAAATCAACCGCAGCGTGGCCACCCGCACCTTGTCGCCGCTGCGCATTGCGTCCTTCATCTGGGCACTCACCTGATCGCGCAAGGACTCGGTCATCGAAAATCGGCCTCCGGGAATGGGAAGTGAACAGGCCCCGGCCTGTCCGCATGCGCTCCTACATAGTCGCGCCGCACTGGCAGCACAAGCTGCGCTGCCGCCCTGCGGAGCCTGCGTCCATATGGCTGGAAAACCCTCCCCGCAATGCTTGACGATGGGCGGGCGCGACACTAGTTTCCGGCCGAAATCCTGCAAATCGACAAGTGAGTGCGCCATGCCGCCCGCGAAGACCAGATCCCGCCCGTCCGCAGCCGGTACGGGCCGTTCCACTCCGCCTGCCGCAGGCTGGACCAACATGCCGGCTACCGCCCGGCTGGTTCTGGCGGACGGTACGGTCATCGAGGGCGTTGGCCTTGGCGCGACCGGCAAGGCTGTCGGGGAAGTTTGCTTCAACACCGCCATTACCGGCTACCAGGAAATCCTCACCGACCCGTCCTATGCGGGCCAGATCATCACCTTCACCTTCCCGCACATCGGCAATGTCGGCACCAACGACGAGGACATCGAGACATCCAACCTCGCCTCTGCCTCGGGCGTGCGCGGTTGCGTGCTCAAGGCCGACATAACCGACCCGTCCAATTACCGCTCAGCCAAGCACCTGGACGCCTGGCTGAAGGCGCGCGGCATCATCGGCATCTGCGGCATCGACACCCGCGCGCTGACCGCACTGATCCGCGAAAAGGGCATGCCCAACGCCGTCATCGCCCATAACCCGAAGGCCACCTTCAATCTCGACGCCCTGAAGAAGGAAGCCGCCGAGTGGCCAGGCCTCGAAGGCATGGACCTGGCGAAGGAGGTTTCCTGCACCCAGCGTTACGACTGGGATCAGACCCTGTGGGCCTGGAACGAAGGCTTCGGCAAGCTCACCGAACCCCGCCTCAACGTGGTCGCCATGGACTTCGGCGCCAAGCGCAACATCCTGCGCTGCCTCGCCCAGCAGGGCTGCAAGGTCACCGTTGTCCCCGGCAACACGAAGGCCGAAGACATCCTGGCCATGAACCCCGACGGCGTGTTCCTGTCCAACGGCCCCGGCGATCCGGCCGCGACCGGCGAATATGCCGTGCCGGAGATCCGCAAGCTGGTCGATAGCGGCAAGCCGGTGTTCGGCATCTGCCTCGGCCACCAGATGCTGGCGCTGGCGCTCGGCGGCAAGACGGTGAAGATGCACCAGGGCCACCACGGCGCCAACCACCCGGTCAAGGACCACACCACCGGGAAGGTAGAGATCACCTCGATGAACCACGGCTTCGCGGTCGATGTGAAGTCGCTGCCGGCCAACGTGGAAGAAACCCACGTGTCGCTGTTCGACGGCTCCAATTGCGGCATCCAGCTGAAGGGCAAGCCGGTCTTCTCGGTTCAGCACCACCCGGAAGCCTCGCCCGGGCCGCAGGACTCGCATTACCTGTTCGAGCGCTTTGCGGATTACATGGTGAAGGCCAAGGGCTGACACGCCATGACGAAGTCGTCGATCGCAACCATGTTCGGCGCCGGCGACGTCAAGACGTTCCACGGCATCCCGGCCTGCGCCAGCCCGGCTGAGGTCAAGTCAAAAGCCGCAATTCTCGGCGTGCCATGCGCCACGCCCTATGCGTCCGTCGGCCCCTACTGCGCGGGCGGACCGGCCGCCATCCGCGCCGCAGCTGCACCTTACGCCGCCAACCTCACCCACGTCGATTTCGACCTTGGCGAACCGCTTCTGCCCGGCGGCCCGGCTGACGCCTGCGATCTCGGCGATCTGCCTTACACCGAAGACAACGCGGCCAACCGCGAGGCCATTCGCTCAGCCGTTTCAACCATCGTGGATCGCGGCGCCGTGCCGGTGCTGATCGGTGGCGATGACTCCATCCCCATCCCGATGCTGCAGGCCTTCGAAGGCCGGGGCAAGTACACCATCGTCCAGATCGACGCCCACATCGACTGGCGCGACGACGTCGGCGGCGAACGCTGGGGCCTGTCGTCCACCATGCGCCGCGCCTCCGAGATGGACCACATCGAGGCCATCATCCAGGTGGGCGCACGCAACATCGGCTCTGCCCGCCCGCAAGACCTCGCCGACGCAAAGGCGTGGGGCGCGCGCTTCTTCACCGCCCGCGATGTCGCGCGCGACGGCATTCAGCCGGTGCTCGACGCCATCCCCGCCGGCGGCAACGTCATCATCTGTTTCGATTGCGACGGGCTCGACCCGTCGATCATGCCCGGCGTCATCGGCCGCGCACCCGGCGGCCTCGGCTACTGGCAAACGGTGGAACTGCTGAGCGGCATCGCCGCGAAATCCCGCATCGCCGCTTTCGACCTCGTGGAGTTCATGCCCGAGCAGGACGTCGACGGCCTCGGGGCACTGACGGCGGCCCGCATGGTCACCACCGCCCTGGGACTCATTTGCCGCCAGTAGCCTGCGATTGCCTGAAAGTCAGTTCAGGAACTCCAGCCGCTTGCCGCCTGAATAATATCCGTCTGCCTTCTGCTCGAAACTGCGGCATCCGGCGCCGCGGCCCGGAAAGTCGCCGGACGGGTCATAGCGGTCGCACACCCGGCCAGTCTCCGCCCACCAGAAGCCGACGCCGGACATATCGCCTGCCGTCCACGTCAGTCTGCCTTCCTCGCCAAGCGTGATCCGGGCATCCTTGCCGTCGATACGTGATGCAACGACCTTGCCGGTCAGGATGGACTTGATCTCGTCCTTTTCCAGGTTGCCGCGATAGGGCGCGTCACCACTGTCGCCAGCGCCGGGGACCAGACCCGCCTGCACCGGCTTGTCGTCTTCCTTCTTCGGCTTGGCCTTGGGCGCCGGCACGGCAGCCGCCTCTTCGCTATCTTCCTTCTGCCCGGAAGCCTTGGCCTTCTTGTCAGCCTCTGCCGCCTCGGCTGCAGCCTTCTTCTTTGCCGCCTCGGCTTCCGCCTTGGCCGCCTTGCTGCCGGGCTTGGGACGCGGGATAGGCACGTCGCGATCACTGTCCTGGCTGGCGGCGCTGTCGGGCTTCACGGAGCTGCGGATATCGTCTTCGCTCTTGGAGCCTGACCAGTTGCCGGCGCCGACGGGCATGTCTTGCGGCCGGTCACTGGATTTGCCTGCCGCCGCAGCAACTTGTGTCATCAGGTTGACCCCGGCAAGCAGCCCCGCAGCCAGCAATATTCCAGCCCTTGCACGCATCTTCTCAAGCCCTCTCCCAAAACCATCCCGGCACGTCGCTGACTTTTGGTTTAGCAGCCTCGCCCGCCAATCTCAACGCCGGGTGAGCAACCGCCGGTCGAGAGCGGTCGCCTTCACCAATGCATAAACCGGCTTTCCCGGCTCCAGTTCCAGTTCGTGCACCGATGCGCGGCTGATGCGCGCCCTCAGCGCCTGCCCCACCAGCGAAAGCCGGATCTCCGCAAACGCTGTATCCGGTTCCGCCTGCACTTCTTCAACCCGCGCCTCCAGAACGTTGCGCAGCGAGATGCCTGTGGGCTTCACCGTCGCAAGCGACACGTCGCGGGCGCGGATGCGCAGACGCACCGTCTCTCCCGTAGGAAAGTCGAGGTACGGCACCTCGATTGCCGTGCCCGGCGCCAGTTCCAGTACGGTCAGCGCGAAGCGCTCGTCATGGCGCGCCACCTTCGCCTCGATCAGCGAGCCTGCCTCGAACCGCCCGGTGAACGGCGGCAGGTCCAGCCGCGCCATGAGCTCTGCAGCCGGTCCCTGCGCCTCGATCCGCCCGCCGGCGATCAACACCATGTTGGTGGCAAGCCGTACAACTTCGTCAATCTGGTGGGTGACGTAGATCACCGGCACGCCAAACCGCTCCGGGATCTGCTCGATGAAGTTGAGCGCCTGCGCCCGGCGCTGCACGTCCAGCGCCGCCAGCGGTTCATCCATCAGCAACAGCGACGGCCGGGACAGCAGCGCCCGCGCCATGGCGACCCGCTGGCGTTCGCCGCCCGACAAGCCCTGCGGCATCCGCCCGAGCAGGCCCGCAATGTCGAAGGTCTCGATCACGTCGCTGCGCGACACCTCCGGCCCGCCGGTCCGCGCCCGCGCCTCCGCAAACGCCAGGTTGCGCTCAACGCTGAGGTGGGCAAACAGTCTTGCATCCTGGAAGACGTAAGCCACCGGACGCCGGTGCGCGGGCACCGCCAGCCCCTTGCCGGCATCAAGCCAGGTCTCGCCATTGCAGGTGATGCGCCCCCGCTCCGGCGTTTCAAGGCCTGCCAGCGTGCGCAACGTCAGCGACTTGCCCGACCCGTTGGGTCCGAACAGCGCCGTAATTCCCGCAAGCTCGATCTGTTCGTCCACGTCGAGCGTGAAACCGCCCCTCGCCAGGCTGAAGGCCGCGTTCAGCATACCGGGCTGCGTCTTCACCGTCCGGCCCCCAGCGGTATGCGCCGGTTCAGTGCGAACACCGCCAGCAGCACCGCGAACGACACCGCCAGCAGGCCCGCCGACAGCAGGTGTGCAGTGGCGTAATCCAGCGTCTCAACGCTTTCATAGATGGTGATCGACACCACCTTTGTCTGTCCCGGAATGTTGCCGCCCACCATCAGCACCACGCCGAATTCGCCGAGGACGTGGGCAAAGCCAAGCACGGCCGCCGTCACCAGGCCACGCCGCGCCAGCGGCAAGCCGACATTGAAGAACCGGTCCACCGGGCCTGCCCCCAGCGTCGCCGCCTCTTCCAGTGGCGCCGCACCCATGTCCTGGAAGGCTTGCCGCATCGGCTGCACCACGAACGGCAGCGTGTGCACCATCGAGGCCACCACCAGCCCGCTGAAGGTGAAGGTGAGGCTCTCGCCCGTTGCGCTGACCCACCACTTGCCGATTGGCCCCGCAGGACCCAGCAGGATCAGCAGATAGAAGCCGAGCACCGTCGGCGGCAGCACCAGCGGCAGCGTCGTGATCACCTCCACCGGCAGCCTGAGCGGTGAGCGCGAAAAGGCCAGCCACCATGCCAGCGGTGCCGAAACGGCAAGCAGCAGCACCGTCGTCACCACGCCCAGCTGCAATGTCAGCCAGATGGCACTGATTGCCTCACCGGTCATTCACTCGCCTTGCCATACCCGTAGCGCGCAATCACCCCGCCCGCCGCCGGACCCTTCATGAACCCCAGAAAGGCGCGCGCTGCCTGGTTGCCCGCCCCCCGCGCCGTCAGCACGCCATCCTGCCGGATCGGATCATGCATGTCATCCGGAACCGGCGCCGCGTGACCGGCCTCGCCCGGCTTCAGCGTGGCCACCTGGCTTGCCGCCACGAAGGCGGCCGTCACGTTGCCCGAAGCAGCCAGCGCGAAGGTCTGACCCACGTTCTCTCCAAAGACGAGCCTGTCTTTCAGCGTTTCCAGCAGACCGAGCGCAGCCAGCGTCTGTTCTGCCGCCAGTCCATAGGGCGCGAGCTTCGGGTTGGCGATCGCCAGCCGGCCCACGGCATCAACGTCCAGCGAAGCCACCGTCCCGCCCTTGAGCGGGAGTGGACCGGGTGACCACAGCACCAGCCGCCCCACCGCGTAGGTGAACCTTGTGTCCGCAACCGCCGCATCGCGCTCAATCAACTGGACGACCCGTGTCTCGTCGGCAGACAGAAACACATCGAACGGCGCCCCTGCGATGATCTGCGCGGCCAGCTTGCCGCTTGAGCCCGCCACCAGCGTGACCGAAGAACCCGTTTCGGCCTCGAACGCCGCTACGATTTCCCGCGCCGGCAAAAGGAAGTTGGTGGCCACGGCAACGGTGGCCTCGCCCGCATGCGCGGACCGGGCCTGAATCGCCTGAAGCAGCGCAATTCCCAGCGCGGCAAGCGTGAAAATGGTCCGGAAAAACCTGAACGACATGGCCTTGCACATAAATCAGAAAACCCGAACGCGCTCAATCAGGCATTTGCGCACCGGAAAAAACCCCGGAAATCTGCCATTTTTCCATGTGTCAGAAACCTGAACGCCAGATGAATGACCCGTTCAGGCTGCATTCGGCAAGACCCGCATAATCTGGCCTCATCAAACGAACGCCGGTCCCGCCGGCCAGCAACAGGAGGTACAAAACGATGAAGCACAAGGCATTTGCCGCTGCAACGCTGATCGCCGTTTCCGCCGCGCTGGCAGCATTCGCACCGCTGCCGATGTCAGCCTCAGCCATCGGCTTCGGCTCCGGCAGCAACGAGACCGTCATCCACAAGACCAACCCGCACTGGCCGGTACCCGGCCTGATGACCGACAACCCTTGCGCACTGATTGCCTGCACGGAGATCTAAGACACTGAAATCACGACGAACTACCGTTCAGGGCAGCCCCTGACCGGTGTCAGGAGGCCGGGCCGCAAAGACCTGCATGACCCATCCGCCCCTCTCGCCATGCTTGATTGGAGCGTGTCCCGGCCCCTGACTTGAAATTCCGCCCGCAGATCACCATCTGAGGCGTACCCCAAAGGCAGATATCCCACCTGGTTACCCCTCCCAGGATCCCCTGCAAACCGGGACACTCTGCCGAACTAGAAAGGCCCCGCGCATCGCTGCCGGGGCCTTTTTTCTGCTTGAAGCCGTTTGCCGAGCAAACTCTTACTGAACGATCACTTTCGCACCGACCTCGACCATGTCGTAGAGCGAGATCACGTCCTCGTTGCGCAACCGGATGCAACCGGAGGAAATGTTTTCCCCGATGGTCCAGGGTTGGTGCGTGCCGTGAATGCGGTACAGCGTGTTGCCGAGGTACATGGCGCGCGCACCGAGCGGGTTGTCAGGTCCGCCTTCCATGCGCTCCGGAAGGTTCGGCTCGCGCTCGCGCATTTCTGCCGGCGGATGCCAGACAGGCCATTCAGCCTTGCGCGAGATGTGCTCGACGCCGCTCCACTTGAAGCCCTGACGGCCGACGCCGATGCCGAAGCGCATTGCCTTGCCGCCCGCCTTGACGAAGTAGAGATACTTGCGGCGGGTATCGATGATAACCGTTCCTGGCTTCTCGTCTGTCTTGTACTCGACTTCCTTGGGCAGGAACTTGGCGTCCATCTTCCATGAGTTGGACCCGAAATTGTACCGGACATTGTTCCAGACCGCGCCGTTCTGTGACTCCGCCAGAGCCGGCGCCGCAGCCGCCGCCGCGATGGTCGCCAGGGCAAGCGCCCCTGCAATCAGCCGAACTTGCATATTCCTGTCTCCAAACTGCCTGTTCCGTATCTGCCTGCTCAGCCCGGTTCAAACCACGAAGCCGTCTGCGACTCGATCCGGACTCAAACATTATGCAATCGATGGCGGAATATGTGAACATCCACACATCGCTGGGGGACACAATCACTATACAACAGGCTTAACGTCAAGCCCGCCGTCCGGACCAGCTGACATTCAGGCCGGACTAAAGGGCAGTTTTCCCCGTGACCGTGGCAGAAATGTCACACAGGCGCGGCAATTCACAGGAATTTGCTGCGTCAAAGACAAGAAAAATGGGTCTCGAACATGTCTTTACACGCAACCGTGCGCTCCGCCATCGCAGGACTTGCCGTCCTGCCCCTCGCCATGCTGGCCGCCGGCCCCGCCGATGCCGCATCGTCAGCGCGCAAATACTTCTCGCCGGACTATCTCGGCCAGCCCGTCGCCTTCTGCCTCGATGGCAATCGTGACTGTGGGCGGCCCGCGGCCGCCGCCTGGTGCCAGGCCAACGGCTATGACGACGCAATCAGCTTTGCACGACGCACCAGCGTCGGCGCTGCCCAGCTGAGATATGCCGATACGGGCAACCTGTGCGATGCCGGAGACTGCATCGGCTTCAGCCAGATAAAGTGCATCCGATCCAGCCAGTGACGGCGCGGTACCAGGCAACCGCAGGTCGCGCACGCGGCACCAAGGTATCGTTACGGAACGAAATATTCGCAGTTTGTTAACCACTCCCGGCCCAATCTGCCTGCTGCAGACCCAACTCGTCACTGGTGACGGACCGACCTATGGCAAACGGCGATCCAGATATCTCGCTGCTCTCACGCCTGTTGCGCAGCAGGCTTGCCGCCGGGCTCAACCCATTGTCCGGCAGGCAGCAGGCGCACGCCGCGTCGGATGTATCCGGCGTCACCGACCGCTCGTCTGCCGTGATCGGGTCACTGCTCAAGGATGCGCGCGAGGCATATGCCGCAATTCAGGCGCCCAAGCCGGCCGACGCGCCGCCCACTGCAGCCGTGAACGCAGGCACCATCCAGTCTGCCGCCGCCGTTCATGCCCAGATGAATGATCCCCAAGCCGATCCGGGCGACCTGTCTGCCTATGTGCTCGAAACCCTCAATGCGATGGACTGGGACGACTGGGTCTCCGCGCGCTGTGACTTCCCGCAGTCGGGTCCGTTCGTGGCCTCGGGCACCTCTGCCGCGCTCGACGCCCTTGCCGCCATCATGGACAGCATCTTCGACGATGCCTGCAACGACGGCGATGACCTTACCGTTTCAATCTACACCGCAGCCGAAGGCGGCAGCGCCCGTATAAGCGTGACCGGCCCGTTCGCGCTATCGCTGGAGACGCTCGGCCTCATCAAGAAGCACCGCTGCATCCTCGAATCGGCTGGCGGCGCGCTCTACACGGTGCGAAATCTCGGCACGTCCGGCTTCGAGGCGCTCATTCCGGCCCGCTAGGCCGTCTGCAACGCCTGTTTGGGCAGCAGATTCGCCAGCATGGGGCCGTCTTCCACACCAAATGCTGCATCGCGACAGCTTGGCCTTTGCAGCCTGCGTCCGCATGGTGTACGAACCCGGCAATTTGCGCGCGCATCTGCCCTCCGGGCCTTCCCTTCGGCGCCGCCAAAAGCAAAGAACCGGCATGCCCAAACGTACAGACATCTCCACGATCCTCATCATTGGCGCGGGGCCGATCGTTATCGGCCAGGCCTGCGA
>CAZYKZ010000059.1:0-13345 GCA_964648175.1 uncultured Anderseniella sp. | reverse complement strand
TGGAGGGCAAGATGCACGCCTGCGGCCATGACGGGCACACGGCGATGCTGCTGGGCGCGGCGAAGTACCTGGCCGAGACGCGCAATTTCGACGGCACGGTGGTGGTGATCTTCCAGCCGGCGGAGGAAGGCGGCGGCGGCGGGCGCGAGATGGTCGACGACGGCATGATGGACCGGTTCGGCATCCAGGAAGTCTACGGCATGCACAACATGCCGAACCTGCCGGTCGGCCAGTTTGCCATCCGGCCCGGCGGGCTGATGGCGTCGGCCGACCTGTTCGAGATCCACATCGAGGGCCGGGGCGGTCACGCCGCGCAGCCGCACACCAGCAACGACCCCGCCATGGTGGTGGCGCAGCTGGTCAACGCGTTCCAGACCATCGTGTCGCGCAACGCCAATCCGGTGGAGAGCATGGTCATTTCCGTTACCCAGATTCACATGGGCGACGCCAACAACGTCATTCCGCAAACGGCCTGGATGAACGGCACGGTGCGCACGCTCGACCCCGCCATGCGCGATCTGGCCGAGGCACGCATGAACACCATCTGCGAGCATGTCGGCGCGGCGTTCGATGCCAAGGTGAAGCTGAGCTACAAGCGGAACTATCCGGTGACCATGAACCACGCGGCGGAGACGTCGTTTGCAGCGTCCGTGGCGCGCCAGATCGTGGGCGAGGGCAACGTCAACGAGAACGCCCCGCCGGTGATGGGGGCAGAGGACTTCTCGTTCATGCTGGAGGCCCGGCCGGGCGCCTTCATCTTCGTCGGCCAGGGCCCAGGCGCGGCGCTGCATCACCCCGAATACGACTTCAACGACGACATCATTCCGATCGGCTGCTCCTACTGGGCGAAGCTGGTCGAGACGGCGATGCCGGCCAACGGCTGACCGGGCAAAAGAAAACCCCGCCTGCTTTGCGCAACAGGCGGGGCTTGATCTCGTTGCCGTGCGGCAGGCTGGTCAGTGCAGGATGCCCAGCAGGGTGTCGAGCGAGGCCTTGGCGTCGCCGTAGAACATGCGGGTGTTGTCCTTGAAGAACAGCGGGTTCTCGATGCCCGAATAGCCGGCGCCCTGCCCGCGCTTGGACACGAACACCTGCTTGGCCTTCCACACTTCCAGCACCGGCATGCCGGCGATGGGCGAGTTGGGGTCGTCCTGGGCGGCCGGGTTGACGATGTCGTTGGAGCCGATGACGATGACCACGTCGGTGGACGGGAAGTCCTCGTTGATCTCGTCCATTTCCAGCACGATGTCGTAGGGCACCTTGGCTTCCGCCAGCAGCACGTTCATGTGGCCCGGCAGGCGGCCCGCCACCGGGTGGATGGCGAAGCGCACTTCCTTGCCCTTGGCGCGCAGGCGGCGGGTGAGCTCGGCCACGTTCTGCTGGGCCTGGGCCACCGCCATGCCGTAGCCCGGCACGATGATGACGCTGTCGGCGTCTTCAAGGGCGGCGGCCACGCCCTCGGCGTCGATGGCGATCTGCTCGCCCTCGATGGCCTGGGCCGGGCCGGTGGTGTTGCCGAAGCCGCCAAGGATGACCGACACGAACGAGCGGTTCATGGCCTTGCACATGATGTAGGACAGGATGGCGCCCGACGAGCCGACCAGCGCGCCGGTGACGATGAGCAGGTCATTGCCCAGCGAGAAGCCGATGGCAGCCGCCGCCCAGCCCGAGTAGGAGTTGAGCATCGAAACCACGACCGGCATGTCGGCGCCGCCGATACCCATGATCAGGTGGTAGCCGATGAACAGGGCAGCCGCGGTCATGATGACGAGCGGCAGGATGCCGCCGGACATCAGGTACCAGACGAGGCACAGCACCGAGATGGCGGCAGCAGCCGCGTTCAGCGCATGGCCGCCCGGCAGCTTGACGGCGGCAGAGGTGACCTTGCCGGCGAGCTTGCCATAGGCGATGACGGAGCCTGTAAAGGTGACGGCGCCGATGAACACGCCGAGGAACAGCTCGACGCGCAAGATGTTGTGCTCGACCTCGGTCTTCTTGGCGAGAAGCGCTGCAAAGCCTTCCAGGGCCTTGCGGGCCGTGTCATCCATGGCCAGCACGTTGCCCAGTTCGATGTGGGCGTTGTAGCCGACGAACACCGCAGCCAGACCGACCAGCGAGTGCATTGCCGCGACGAGCTCGGGCATCTCGGTCATCTGGACGCGCTTGGCGACGTAGTAGCCGATCACGCCACCGGCGGCGATCAGCACTACCGACAGAAGCCACAGGCCGGAGCCGGGACCGATCAGCGTTGCGGTGACGGCGAGCGCCATGCCGGCGATGCCGTACCAGACCGCGCGCTTGGCGCTTTCCTGGCCCGACAGGCCGCCCAGCGACAGGATGAAGAGGACAGCCGCGACGACATAGGCCGCCGTTGTAAATCCGAATTCCATTGCCCCTTACCCCTTTTTACGACTTCTGGAACATGGCGAGCATGCGCCGGGTGACCAGGAAGCCACCGAAAATGTTGATGCCGGCCATGAACACCGACAGCGCCGCCAGCACGATCACCAGCCACGAGCCCGAGCCGATCTGCATCAGCGCGCCAAGGATGATGATCGAGGAGATGGCGTTGGTGACGGCCATCAGCGGCGTGTGCAGCGAGTGCGACACGTTCCAGATGACCTGGAAGCCGACGAACACCGACAGCACGAACACGATGAAGTGCTGCATGAAGCTGGCAGGCGTGTAGAGGCCGGCCAGCAGCATCAGCACGCCGCCCACAGTGAGCAGGATGACCTGCTGCTTCGTCTGCGCCTTGAACGCGGCCACTTCAGCGGCGCGCTTTTCTTCCGGCGTCAGTTCCTTGGCCTTCTCCTTGGGCTTCTGGGCGGCGATGGCCTGCACCTTCGGCGGCGGCGGCGGGAAGGTGATCTCGCCGCCATAGGTGACGGTGGCGCCGCGGATGACGTCGTCTTCCATGTTGTGGACGAGCTTGCCGTCCTTGCCGGGCGTCAGGTCCGTCATCATGTGGCGGACGTTGTTGGCGTAAAGCGACGAGGCCTGCGCGGCCATGCGCGACGGGAAATCGGTATAGCCGATGATGGTCACGCCGTTGGGCGTAACGATCTTCTCGTCCTTCCTGGTCAGCTTGCAGTTGCCGCCCTTTTCAGCCGCCAGGTCGACGATCACCGAACCGGGCTTCATGGCCTTCACCATGTCCTCGGTCCACAGCTCCGGCGCCTCGCGGTTGGGGATCAGCGCGGTAGTAATGACGATGTCCATGTCGGGGGCGAGCTCGCGGAACTTGGCGAGCTGCGCCTCACGGAACTCCGGCGAAGAGACGGAGGCGTAACCGCCGGTGGCGGCACCGTCCTGCTGCTCTTCCTTGAAGTCGAGATAGACGAACTCCGCACCCATCGACTCGACCTGCTCGGCCACTTCCGGGCGCACGTCGAAGGCATAGGTGATGGCGCCGAGGCTGGTCGATGTGCCGATTGCCGCAAGACCTGCCACGCCGGCGCCGATGACCAGCACCTTGGCCGGCGGCACCTTGCCGGCGGCGGTCACCTGGCCGGTGAAGAAGCGGCCGAAATTGTTGCCGGCCTCGATGACGGCGCGGTAGCCGGCGATGTTGGCCATGGATGAAAGGGCGTCCATCTTCTGCGCACGGGAGATGCGCGGCACCATTTCCATGGCGATGACGTTGGCGCCTGCCTTCTTGGCGGCATCCATGCCTTCCTTGTTGGCGGCAGGATTGAAGAACGAGATCAGCGTCAGGCCTTCACGCAGGTGCTTCAGCTCGGCCTTTTCAGGCTGGCGCACCTTGGCGACGATGTCGGACTGCTTCCACAGGTCCGCGGCGGTCTTGACGACCTGCACGCCCGCGGCCTTGTAGGCCTCGTCGGAAAAACCGGCAGCCGCACCGGCGCCGGACTGGATCAGGCACTCATAGCCGAGCTTCTGCAGCATCCCGGCGCTCTCCGGCGTCATGGCAACGCGGGCCTCGCCGGCGGCAGTTTCCTTTGGTGTGCCAACCTTCATCAAGTTGCCTCCCGAATTGGCAGTTTGTTCAGCGATAGTGCGGCCACTCGCGGGCGTGCGATACCCCCGGGCGCGCGAAGAACGACCTATCGATACGAATTAGCGTCATAACGCAATTGTGCAGAATGTCACTGGTTGCGCAATGGTTCCACAGAGTGGAACGAATTCGTCAGGGAAATTATCCTGACGATTTTTCGGGCAGACGTCAGCTGCCCGCCTTGCGCAGCCAGTCCAGCATGGTTTCGGCACCCGATACGCTAACCGGGACGCCGGGCGGGTTGTCGGCCAGGCCCGGTTCGATGAACATCTGCATGATCTTTGCGTCATCCACGAACATCGAGTAGCGCCAGCTGCGCATTCCCATGCCGGTGGTGGTGCGCTGCACCAGCATGCCCATGAGGCGGGAGAAGTCGCCATTGCCGTCGGGCAGCATGAACACCTTGGCGATCTCATGCGCCTTCGCCCACTGGAACAGGACAAACGGATCGTTGACCGACAGGCACACTACCTTGTCCGCACCGGCCGCGATCAGCTCATCGTGCAGACGCTCGTAGCCGGGCAGATGCGTTTCCGAGCAGGCCGGCGTGAAGGCGCCCGGCACGGCGAACAGGACCACCTTCTTGCCGGCGAAGATATCGGCGGTGGACAGTTGCTTCCACTCGTACGGGTTCGGCCCGTCGAGGGCGTCGTTGCGCACGCGCACGTTGAAAAGGACATCCGGCACAGTCTGCGGGGTCATGAAGCGTTTCCTGTTGATGCAAGAAGGTTGGTGTCAGGCATCCAGCAATTGAGGGTTGGGCACGATGGTGGACTTGACCGTGCGCATGGCCATCGCGTCGGCCACAGCCTGGCTGATGCCCTGCTCAGAGAACTCGAACAGCGTCTGCATTTCAAGCCACGGATAGCGGTCGCGCGCCTGCCACAGCATGTCGACGCCCTTGGGCAGGTCATTGGCGGTGAAAGCCCAGGAGCCCAGCACGTTCAGGTCCTTGGTGCAGATGCGGTGCCAGCTGGTTTCGATGCTGCCGGCATCGGTGAACTGGCCCATCTCGACATAGGTGCCGCCATCGCGCAGGAACTCGATGCCTTCAGGCCCGGCGCTTGGGTGGCCGGAGCAATCCATGACAAGGTCTGCGCCATAGCCGCCGACGATCTCGCGAACCGCCGCGATCCTGTCAGCCGGCGTCTTGATTTCCTCGATGTTGACGGTCGCCTCGGCCCCGAAGCGGCGGGCAAGTTCCAGCCTCGGGCTTTCCGGCGCGCCGACCGAGATGACGCGGCCTGCGCCCATTTCAAGCGCGGCCGCCACGGCCAGAATGCCGATCGGACCGGTGCCCTGGATCACCACGGTCGAATTCCAGGGGAAGCCGCCGACGCGCTGGGCCCTGTCAAAGGCGCGGATGCAGGAGGTGAGCGGTTCAGACAATGCGCCCAGCCGCAGCGGCATCTGGTCGGGCAGCTTGTAGATCTTGGTGCCGGGCAGCTCCTCGAAGTCGACATAGACCATTTCGGCCCAGCCGCCCCACAGGTGCGGCGCCTTGTTGAAGCCGAGATAGCGGCCGTAATAGACCGGCGTCAGGCACTTGTTGGCGGTTTGCGGGTAGTGCAGGCACCAGTCGCAATGGCCGCACGGCATCAGCGGCGGCAGCATCAGCTTGGAGCCGACGCCGATCGGCTTGCCCATGAAGTCGGTCTTCAGCTCGTCGCCGATCTCGACGACCACGCCAGCCAGTTCGTGGCCCAGCGTGAACGGCCAGGGCAGCGGCTTGGGCCAGTGACCTTTGAGGATGTGCAGGTCCGTGCCGCACACGCCGCATGCGCCGATCTCGATCAGCGCGGCCTTTGGACCGACCTTCGGCCTCGGCACCGTGCGGATGACCGGATCCGCGCCCGGCCCGTCAAAAGTCGCTACCCTGATATCGCTCATGTGGTTTCACTCCCGGATCATTGTTGTGCGTTGATGTCAGGTTTCGCCGCGGCGCTTGCGCTCGGCATCGTCCCAGGCGGTCAACGCCTGATAGTCGGGCACGAAGCCCAGTCCCTTTTGCGCGTCTGACGAGACCGCGTCCTGCGACGTCACCACGTCGACCAGTGCGGGCGCGTTGGCGATGGCGCGTTCGATGGCGGCAGGCAGGTCTGCCGGGTCCTCCACCCGTTCGCCATGCGCGCCGAGTGCCCGGGCCATGGCGGCATAGTCGGCATGCTGCAGCGTGGTCCCGACAACGCGGCCGCCATAATTGGTGTCCTGGTCGAAGCGCTCGATGTTCCAGGCGGCGTTGTTCGACACGATCCACACCGGCGTTGCGCCGTGGCGCACGGCGGTGTCGATCTCCATGGCGTTGAGGCCGAAGGCGCCATCGCCATTCACCGAGATGACCTGCCGGCCCGGGAAGGCGAGGCTGGCGGCAACGGCATAGGGCACGCCGACGCCGAGGCAGCCGAAGGCGCCTGCGTCCATGTAGGTCGAGGCCTCGAGACCGATGCGGGCGAAGCTCAACAGGTCGCCACCATCGGCAATGGCGATGTAGTCAGGATCGGCCTTTGCCTTGATGGCGTCGAAGATGGCCATCGGGTGGATCTTGCCGTCGGCGCCCGTCTGCGGCGTCCGGGCGGCATCGCCCTTCGCGGTGCGCTCCTTCTGCTTGGCGCGGAGGCCGGACAGCCATGCGGCGTCACGCGATCCGGCATCATTGCCCAGTGCATCGGTGATGGCGTCGAGCGCGAGACCGACATCGGCGAGCAGTTCCGGCGCACCCCGGCGGTTATCCAGCAGTTCGCCAGCCGTGTCGGAAATGCGGATGAAGCGGGCATCGCCATAGACCGCGGGCGAGCCATAAGCGGTCTGGTAGTCGAGCTTGCGGCCCAGCACGATGACGAGGTCGGACTGGCCCATCACCGCGCCGCGCACCGCACCGGCAAAAGCCGGGTGGTTCGATGGCACAAGGCCGCGTGACTCCTGGGTGTCCAGATAGAGCGCATCGACGGCATCAAGAAACCGGACGAGTTCCTTCGAGGCGTTGCGCGCGCCGCGTCCGGTGATGACCAGCGGGCGCTTGGCCGCGCGGATGGCGGCGGCAGCCTCAGCCACGGCGTCCGGGTTCGGCTGCAGCTTGCGGCGCGGCGTACCGTTCAGCCACTCGTCCAGCACCAGTTGCGGCTGCACGTGGGTGCGCAACACATCGGTCGGGATCTCGATGTAGGAAGGCCCCGGCTCGCCCATGTCGCCGAAGGCGCGGGAGATGGCTTCGTCCATCTCGCGCAGCACCTGGTCGGCCACGCGGGCGGTGCGGGAATAGCGGCAAACGGGCTTGAGGATATCGACGTGCGGAATGTCCTGCAGCGGGCCCATGTTGGCCTGAGGGCGCGAGGTACATCCGCCAATGAGCAGGACCGGGATGCGCGCCAATGAGGCGTTGGCCATGGAAGTGACGGTATTGGTGACGCCGGGACCCGCGGTCACCATGGCGACGCCGAGAGAACCGGTGAGTTCGGCGTGGGCGTGGGCCATGTGCACGGCGGCGCGTTCGTCGCGTACGTCGATGATGCGGATGCCGGCCTGGGCCAGATAGTCCCAGATCGGCTGGATGTGGCCACCCTGCAGGCCGAAGATCCGGTCGATCCCGCGCGCCTTCAGGGATTTTGCGATCCAGCCTGCGACGCTCAGCGGATCATCGTTCAGGTCCTGGCGCGGGATGTCACGGGCACTAACGGTCATGGCGGTTGTCCTTGGTTGAAAGCGGGGTCAGCCCAGCTGCTCGCGCAGCAGGCGATGGAGAATCTTGCCGGTCGCATTGCGCGGCATCTGGTCAGGCCGGATGAAGATGATGGAGCGGGGGCGCTTGTAGCCGGCGAGCTTGTCGCGGCACCAGTCGGTGAGAGCAGCCTCGTCCAGCGACTGACCCTCGCGGCGCACCACGGCCGCGGTGACGCGCTCGCCCCACTTGGCGTCGGACAGGCCGATGACGGCGACGTCCGCGACGCCGGGGTGCGCGCCGATGACAGCCTCGACCTCGGACGGATAGACATTCTCGCCGCCGGTGATGATGACGTTGTTCTTGCGGTCGATGAGCTTGATGTAGCCGTCCTCGTCACGGAAGGCGATGTCGCCGACGCTCATGTACTGGCCACGGAAGGCCTCGGCCGTCTTCTCCGGATTGTTCCAGTAGCCGGTGAAGGTGTACGGGTTGCAGGAGTAGAGCTCGCCGGGCTGGCCGTCCGGCACCTCATTGCCGTCCTCATCGAGCAGGCGGATGGGGGCGGAGCCGATAGTCTCGCGGCCCACGGTGCCCAGCTTGTCGAATTGCTCGTCGGGGTGAAGCATGGTGACCCAGCCGCCCTCGGTGGAGCCGTAAAGCTCGAACAGGCCGGTATTGGGGAACATCTCCATTACGGCACGCTTGGTGTCGGCGCGGGCCGGAGCGGACGAGATCATCAGCTTCTCGACGCGGTCGAAATTCGCCTTGCCGCGTTCGGCCGGCGGCACGTCGAGCATCATGGTGTAGTGGGTGGGCACCAGCGAGGTGAAGGTGGTGCCGGTCTCGCCCATGGTCCTCAGGCACAGCGCAGGGTCGAAGCTGGCCTGTGAGAAAATGGTGACGGCAGCGCCGGCATAAACGAAGGCGGAGAAGAAGAACAGCGAGTTGGCGTGGCACATGGGCATGACCAGCAGCGCGTTGTCGGCGCGCTTCGAGGCAAGCTCGACACAGGTCATCAGCGCCAGCATGGCGATGCCGCGATGGGTGCGGATGGCGCCCTTGGGACGGCCCGTGGTGCCGGAGGTGTACATCAGGCACCAGGCATCGTCGGGCGCTACGGCGACGGCGGGTTCGGCGCGGGACGCGGCGGCGAGGAAGTCCTCATAGTCCTGCCACTGGCCGTCTGCCTTGCCGCCGCCGACCAGGATGTAGCGGTCAGCCGCGATATCGAGATTGCTGCGCACCGCCTCGATGGTGGGCGCGAGCACGTCCTCGCAGATGATTGCCGTGGCGCCCGAGTTCTCGACGATGTACTGGGCCTCGACGCCGGTAAGCCGGAAGTTGATGGGCACGGCGATGATGCCGGCCTTGGCGGCGGCGGCAAAGATTTCCGCCCACTCGATGCGGTTGTAGGCCAGAACGGCGACGCGGTCTCCCTTGGCGAGCCCAAGGCCTGAAAGCGCATTGGCCAGCCGGCAGGCGCGCTCGTTCCACAGCCGGAAGGTCATCTGCCGGGTAAGGTCGCGCGCGCCGATGCGGTCCGGCTGGAGGCGGGCCTGCGCGGTGAGGACCTGGCCGATATTGAGCGGTTCCGTGATGGTCATGGCTGGCCGGTTTCCTGTTGCGGAGAATTGCTGGCAAGAAGCTGGGCGGCCCGGGAGGCATGCCCGGTCATCAGGCGTTCGGCAGCTGGCGGGTCACCGGCCAGCACTGCTCGGGCAATGGCCTCGTGCTGGTTCCAGATGTCGTGCGGGGGCTCGGCATGGCGCAGCACGTCGCCCATTACCCGGCGCAGGAACCGCCAGTGCGGCTCGGCCGTCTGGGCAAGAAGCGGGTTGCCGGAGGCATCGTAGAACAGGCGATGGAAGGCCTCGTCCTGGCGCACCATGTCGGCCACGTCTCCGCTGTCCACGGCCTTGCGCCCGGCGGCAATGATGGTGCGCACCTGCTTTTCAAAGCCATCCCTCGCGGCCGGATCGCCGGCAAGGCGGGCAGCGGTGGCGCGGGCGGCCAGTCCGTCCAGCAGCGCGCGGATCTCGTAGTGGTGATGCATCGTGGCCAGGTCGAGATGCGACACCCGAAGGCCCCGCTTGCCAACCTCCTCGACCAGTCCGTCAGCCTTGAGCAGGGCCATGGCCTGCTGCACCGGCTGGCGCGACACCCCAAGCCGCTCTGCCAGCTGTTCCTGCTTGAGGTGCGTGCCGGGCGTCAGCCTGCCCGAACAGATCTCGTCGAGGATGGCCTGATAGACCTGTTCTGCAAGCGCCGGGGCTGTCTGGATGATGTTCATCGTTTATAGAATTCTGAATTCAGAATTCGCAAATACAACATGATCCTGTGTGCAGATGTCAAGTGTCGAGATGTTCTGGAGGTTGGCGTTTCCGTTCCCGATGCGGTCGAAGGCCCAACTGCCGGGCATTTGCCCAAACCTGACGCATCAACGAACAATTCCCGGCTGTCTTATAAGACTGGCCTTGCATTACATCGATATTATCGATTTCATCTATCTGTCACATAAAGCAACCATATCGCCGCTGCGCGCAGGCCTGGCTGTCCAGCCTGCCGACCGGGTGGCGGCAAGGGCGCAAAAAACTGTTTGCTGACAAGGGAGAAGTTCAAGATGAAAAAGCTGGTTGGAGGCCTTCTGGCCGGAGTAGCCGCTGGTATCGTGTCGATTGGCACGGCCATGTCTGCCGAGCTTACCGTTTACACCGCCATCGAGGCGGAAGACCTGAAGAAGTACGCCGAGGCATTCAATGCCGATCACCCCGACATCACCATCAACTGGGTGCGCGACTCCACCGGCGTGGTGACGGCCAAGCTGCTGGCCGAGAAGAACAACCCGCAGGCCGACGTGATCTGGGGCCTGGCGGCAACCTCGCTGCTGCTGCTCAAGACCGAAGGCATGCTCGAGCCGTATGCGCCCAAGGGCGTCGAACTGCTCGACAAGAAGTTCGTCGACAAGTCGAACCCGCCGGCCTGGGTCGGCATGGACGCCTGGGTGGCCTCGATCTGCTTCAACACGGTGGAAGCCGAGAAGCTGAATATTCCTGCCCCCACCTCGTGGAAGGACCTCACCAAGCCTGAATACAAGGGCCATGTCGTGATGCCGAACCCGAACTCCTCGGGCACCGGCTTCCTCGACGTGTCGAGCTGGCTGCAGATGTTCGGCGAGGAAGAAGGCTGGAAGTACATGGACGCGCTGCATGAGAACATCGCGGCCTACACCCACTCCGGCTCCAAGCCGTGCAAGATGGCAGGTGCTGGCGAAACCGTGGTCGGCGTGTCGTTCGCCTTCCGCGGCGCCAAGGAAAAGGCCGCCGGCGCTCCCATCGACATCATCGTGCCTGAAGAGGGCGTGGGCTGGGACATGGAAGCCACGGCAATCGTGGCCGGCACCGACAATCTCGAAGCCGCCAAGACGCTGGTCGACTGGTCGATCACCAAGAAGGCCAACGAGATGTACAACTCGGGCTATGCCGTTGTGGCCATGCCGGGCGTTGCCAAGCCCGTCGAGCACTTCCCGGCCAACCTGCTGGACAAGATGATCGACAACGACTTCGAGTTCGCGGCCAACAACCGCAAGGCCATTCTCGAAGAGTGGCAGAAGCGTTACGACTCCAAGTCCGAGCCCAAGGGCTGAGTCCATCAACATGATTGCGGGTGCCGGCACTGCCGCCGGCACCCGTTTTTGCATCCGGCGGCTGCCGGACGTAGACTTGACGGCATCGGTGCACCGGCAAGAGGGGTGGCATGGAAAATCCGGCACAAGGCGGCGGCTATCTGGTCATCCGCAATCTGTACAAGGCATTCGGGGACTTCTATGCGCTCAAGGATATTTCACTCGACATAAACCAGGGTGAATTCGTCTGCTTCCTGGGCCCATCCGGATGCGGCAAGACCACCTTGTTGCGGGCAATCGCGGGCCTCGACCTGCAGACCTCCGGCACCATTAAACAGGACGGGCGCGACATCTCAAACCTGCCGCCCACCGAGCGCGACTTCGGCATCGTGTTCCAGTCCTATGCGCTGTTTCCCAACCTGACGGTGGAAAAGAACATCGCCTTCGGCCTGGAAAATTCCGGGCTGGCGCGCGAGGCAATCTCGGCGCGGGTGCGCGAACTGCTCGAGCTGATCGGCTTGCCGGAACAGGCGAAGAAACATCCCGCCCAACTGTCGGGCGGACAGCAGCAACGGGTTGCGCTGGCCCGCGCCATTGCCATGTCGCCCGGCCTGCTGTTGCTCGACGAGCCGCTTTCGGCGCTGGACGCCAAGGTGCGCGTGCACCTGCGCCACGAGGTGAAGGAGCTGCAGCGCAAGCTGGGCGTGACCACCATCATGGTGACCCACGACCAGGAAGAAGCACTCGCCATGGCCGACCGCATCGTGGTCATGAACCACGGCGTGATCGAGCAGGTGGGCGAGCCGACCGAGGTTTATCGCGAACCGGAGAACCTGTTCGTGGCCGACTTCATCGGCGAGATGAACAAGCTGCCGGGCGAGGCGGCGGGCAAGGACAGCTGCAAGCTTGGCGGGCTGACCCTGAACTGCCGCGAGCACGGCCTTGCCAAAGGAACGAAGGCAATCATCGCGCTGAGGCCGGAGGACGTCATTCCGCACGAGATGCCGGCCAAAAAGCCGCGCGGGGCCTCGGGCAACAGTGTGCCGGTGACCATCGGCGACATGGAATTCCTGGGTTCGTTCTGGCGCACGACGCTGACCGGCGGCGCACTGGGCGACGTGGAACTGACCGCCCAGTTCTCGATCAATGCGGTGCGCCGGCTGACGCTGAAGGCGGGCAAGGACATCCTGGTGGAGCTTCCGGCCGACCGCATCCGGGCTTTCCCGGCCGGCAACGGAACCGGATCGTAGCCCATGAGCATGAGCGCACAGGCAAAGCCCCTGCATCCCGGCCCCACGGTCAAGGCCCGGATGTCGCGCGACGACTGGGTGATGCGCGGCTACATGATCGCCATCGGCATTTACCTGATCGTGGCGCTGGCCTTGCCGCTGTACGCCATGCTGTCCAAGGCGTTCGAGACCAGCAGGTTCGACCTCACGCAGTTCCAGGTACAAGTGAGCGACGAGACCGGTGCGTTCAACTCAGCGCCAGTACGCCTCGACGAGCTGAACGCAAACCTGGGCAAGTTGTCCCCGGCGGACCTCGAAACCAGTTCCGACGGGCGGCTGGACCTGACGCAGTTCTTCCCCGACTTCAGCTTCCGCTCGCCGGTGAAGTACCGGCTGATCCCGTCGGGCAGCGATGCCGTCTATCTGGTGGGGTCGGAGAGGTTCACCGGACCGGAAGCGAAAGAATTCGACTCCAACACCTTCCGCAAGGTGGTGATAAGGCCGGTCCAGGACTTCGGGCTTGCCAACTTCAAGACCTATTTCTCGACGCCCGCTCTGTTCCAGTCCATCCAGAACTCGCTGCTGATCTCTGTTATCTCGACGGTGATCACGGTGACGCTGGCCTTCGGGTTCGCTTACGCCCTTTGCCGAAGCTGCATGCCGTTCAAGGGCGCATTCCGCATGATCGCCATGGCGCCGATCCTGGTTCCCTCGCTGTTGCCGGGCATTGCACTCGTTTACATGTTCGGCAACCAGGGCTTCATGAAGGAACTGCTGATGGGCGAGTCGATCTACGGGCCCATCGGCATCGTGATCGG
>CAZYKZ010000058.1:11279-13418 GCA_964648175.1 uncultured Anderseniella sp. | reverse complement strand
GCCGGGCTAAACTCGCCTTGGCGGAGCCTCGCGTGGCATACTGCCGTTTCCTGATTCGTACCCATCGCATGACCGAAAGCCGACATGTCGAAGTCCCTTGACCTTTTCTCCGATGCCGAGCCCGCCGCAGCCGCGCCCAAGCCCGCACCGGCCGCCGCGGTGGCGCGTGCCGAACCACCCCGCAAGCACCCGGCTGCGGAAGCGGGCTACACGGCCGCCGACATCGAGGTGCTGGAAGGCCTGGAGCCCGTCCGCCGCCGGCCCGGCATGTATATTGGCGGCACCGACGAGAAGGCGCTGCATCACCTGTTTGCCGAGGTGATCGACAACTCCATGGACGAGGCTGTGGCCGGCCATGCCACCTTCATCGAGGTGGAGTATGATGCTGAAGGCTACCTGTCCGTGACCGACAATGGCCGCGGCATCCCCATCGACCCGCACCCGAAATTCAGGGACAAGTCGGCGCTGGAAGTGATCCTCACCACGCTGCACGCGGGCGGCAAGTTCGACTCGAAGGTGTACGAGACCTCGGGCGGCCTGCACGGCGTCGGCGTGTCGGTGGTCAACGCGCTGGCCGAGCACCTTGAGGTCGAGGTTGCCCGCAACCAGACGCTCTACCGCCAGGACTATGCCCGCGGGCTGCCGCAGAACAAACTGGCCGAGGTGGGCAAGGTGCACAACCGGCGCGGCACCAGGGTACGCTTCAAGCCCGACGAGCAGATCTTCGGCAAGGGCGCGAAGTTCAAGCCGGCGCGCCTGTTCAAGATGGCGCGCTCCAAGGCGTACCTGTTCGGTGGCGTGGAGATCCGCTGGTCGGTTGATCCGGTTCACCTGACGGACAAGGACGACACGCCGCAAAAGGCGGTCCTGCACTTCCCCGGCGGCCTGAAGGATTACCTCGACGAGGCCATACAGGGCCGTCCGCGCGTGGCCGATGAGATCTTCGCCGGCAACGTCAAGAAGGAGGGCGGCCACGGCTCGGTCGAATGGGCGGTGGCGTGGTTCGGCGGCGCGGAAGGCTTCGTCAACTCCTACTGCAACACCGTGCCGACGCCGGAAGGCGGCACCCACGAGCAGGGCCTGCGCTTTGCGCTCACCCGGTCGCTGAAGAACTACGCCGAACTGTCGGGCAAGAAGCGCGGCAGCATGATCACCACCGACGACGTGATGACGTCGGCCGGCATCATGCTGTCGGTGTTCATTCGCGAACCGGAGTTCCAGGGCCAGACCAAGGAGAAGCTCGCCACGGCGGAGGCCTCGCGCATCGTCGACAAGGCGGTGTCGGACCACTTCGACCACTGGCTGACCGGCCATCCGGCCCAGGCCGACAAGCTGCTCGACTGGATCATCGAACGCGCCGAGGAACGCATGCGCCGCCGCGCCGAGCGCGAGGTGGGCCGCAAGACCGCGGTGCGCAAGCTGCGCCTGCCGGGCAAGCTGGCCGACTGCGCGTCGTCGGGGCGCGAAGGCTCTGAACTGTTCATCGTGGAAGGGGACTCGGCCGGCGGCTCCGCCAAGCAGGCCCGCAACCGCAACAACCAGGCCATCCTGCCCTTGCGCGGCAAGATCCTCAACGTGGCCTCGGCCACCAAGGACAAGCTTGCCGCCAACCAGCAGCTGTCGGACCTGCTGCAGGCGCTGGGCTGCGCCACCGGCGAGAAATACCGAGAAGAGGACCTGCGCTACGAGAAGGTCATCATCATGACCGACGCCGACGTGGACGGCGCCCACATCTGCTCGCTGCTGATCACCTTCTTCTACCGTCTGATGCCGAAGCTGATCGAGGAGGGGCACCTCTACCTCGCCGTGCCCCCGCTCTACCGCATCGTGCAGGGCACGAAGTCGGCCTATGCCCGTGACGACGCCCACAAGGACGAGCTGCTGGCGAAGGAGTTTACCGGCCGTGGCAAGATCGAGATTTCCCGCTTCAAGGGCCTGGGCGAGATGCTGCCCGCGCAGCTGAAGGAAACCACCATGACCCCGGCCAACCGCACCCTGCTGCAGGTCCAGATGGACGACTCAGAGGCCAAGGTCACCGCGCGCGTGGTGCAGGAACTGATGGGCAACAAGCCCGAAGACCGCTTCAACTTCATCACCGAACGCGCCCAGTTCGTGGACGTTGATGAGCTGGATGTGTGA
>CAZYKZ010000058.1:2563-11179 GCA_964648175.1 uncultured Anderseniella sp. | reverse complement strand
AGGTCATCGGGCCTGATGTTCTTGTAGTAGTAGAACCCCATCGGCGCTGACAGTTTCGAGCCGTCTGGCCGTACTCCCGTGGTGATCGCCCGTGCGATGTCCTCGTCCGAATAGTCCCGGATGCCGTCCTCGTGCGGGGTGATGTTGGCCGTCACCGCCACGCCCCACGGTCCTTCCAGCACCTGGCCGCCCGCGCCAAACTGGTGCTCATAATCCGGCTCGCCGTTGACGATGGGCGAGTGGCAGGCCCAGCAGTGGGCCAGCGGCCCGGTCAGGTACTCGCCGTACTTCACAGGGTCATCCTTCGGCACATCGGGGACCGTCGTGACCTCCGGTCCATAGGCCGGGGGCAGGGGGAAGTTGTAGGTGGACCGCGTCACCGTATTCTTGACCGGCGGCACGGTGCGCAGATAGGCCACGATCGCCTTCACGTCGCTGTCAGACATGTGCCGGTAGAACTCGAACGGCATCGGCGGGCCGATCAGCGTGCCGTCCGGCCGGCGGCCATTGCGGATGGCGTTGATGATCTGCTCATCGGTCCAGCTGCCGATGCCGGTTTCCGGGTCTTGTGAAATGTTGGGCGCATAGGCCGTAAAGCCCGGCGTCTTTATGAGGAATTGCCCCGAGAGCTCCTTGCCGGGCTCCGGCCCGTTCGGGGTTTGCGGCGTATGGCAGTTCCCGCAGGCGACGATGGAGTTGACCAGGTAACGCCCTCGCTCCAGCGGCGTTTCAGCCTGAGCGGCCGATGGCGCAAGCGCGATGAAGAGCAGGCACGATGCGAGGATGCGGGATCTCATGGCGGTGGCTCCGGAATGTGCAGCATACGGAACACACTCAAGAGAGCGCCCAAATGTAACGGACGTCAAGTGGGGGGTATCGGCAGGACGCGGCTAAGCCCGCCCGCAATGGGCATTCACCACACGCTGCACCATCGGCGCGTAATGGCTGAACGGCTTGGTCGCCAGGTCCGGCTGCTTGCCGGCCTCGTCGTAATAGCGCACCTTGACGATGTCCTTGAGGTTCGGATTGCGCTCGAACTCGGTGACTTCATCGGCGCTCATTGGCCCGCCCTGCAGATTGAGCGAATGGATGGAAGCCTCTGAAAGCCTTCTGAAATATTCGGGCCGGGTGGCGCACAGATATCGTTTGGCCGCCACGTGATGGCGTACGCAGTCCGTCACGATGGAGGGGAAGAACCGCTCCAGCACTTGAGCCCCCGCTTCCTCATGAAAACGGTCCTCGGTGTCGTCCATCGAGAAGGTGCCGAACTCGGAGGTGAAGTGGCCGATGTCGTGCAGAAGGGCGGCTACGATGATTTCCTCGCGCTCGCCCGCTGCTTCGGCAAAGTGCGCGCCCTGCAGCATGTGCTCGGCCATTGTCACCGGCTCGCCGAGATATTCCTCGCCGCCGCGGCGCTCGAAGATGTCCGCGATGAAGGCGACGATGGTCGAGGCGTCAAGGCTCTCCGGATCAGGCTTGCTCATTGGGCAGCCTCCAGCGTTTCCGCTTCCAGTGAGGCGAGCTTCGACAGCAGGCCGTCCTTGTCGGCGTAGCAGCCTTGCAGCCAGCGTGAACCCGCGCCGGAATATCCTTTCCGGGCGTGCAGCACGCGGGTGTTGTCAACGATGAAGCATTCGCCGGGCTCGAGCTTGAAGGTCACCTCCATCGCCTCGTCGTCGATGATCTCGGCCAGACGCCTGTAGGCGGCATAGTAGGTGGCCATGTCCTCGAACGGCACATCGGTGATGGCGGCGGTGGAGCGGTTGTTGAAGCGCACCGCGATCAGTTCGCCGTCCGGCGCCAGTTCGATCATCGGCCGGCGCGAGGTGAGGCGCACGCCTTTCTCGCCGGCATACTCGAAGTTGGCGCAGTACTTCGTAAGCACGTCGAACCATTCAGGGTTTTCCGCCTTAAGGCGCAATGCGGCGGCGAAGCCGTCCACCACCATGTTCTCGCCGCCTTCAGCGGAATTCTCGAGGCAGTACAGGATCTGCAGCGTTGGTACGGGGTCGCGGTAGGGATTGTCCGTGTGTGCCTGCAGGCCCAGGCCGGTATAGGCGAGGTTGGTCGGGTTCACCTCGGTGCGCACCTCGAAATAGCGGCCGTAATTGGTCTCGCGGACATAGCCGAACAGGGCTGCCACCTCCAGCAGCGCCTCCGGCTTGACCGGGCCACCGGTCAGCACGCCGACGCCGTACCGCGCAACGCCTGCCAGCCAGTCGCGCAATGCGCCCGGCCTCGTCTTCACCTCGTTGAAGGCGGCTCGCGGCAGCCTTGGCGTCAGGCCTTTGTCCCAGGTCTCGATGGCCTCGCTCGTCCAGCCGCGCACGGTGCGGGCAGGGCGGTCATAAGCATGCCGTGCCAGCCAGCCGAGGTCATAGTCGACCATCTTGTTCTCCGGCGCGAAAGTTATCGACAGGGTGCTGCCAGAAACACTGGCCGCGGCAATCCGCACATCGGCGGGAATGTCATTGACGGTGATGAGCCGCTGGCCGTTGCCGGGCGAGCGCGTGTCGCTGTCCCACGCATTATCGCGCAGCCACACTGCGTGAAAGCGCAAGGGCGCACCTGCGCCTGTTTGGACGGCCAGCTCGCTGCCGCCCGCGTTGATGGTCACATCGGTCATCGGATGAACATCCCTTTGAAAGGTCGCTGATTTGGTGGACGATGCCAGAGTCTACCTATAAATTCCAATTGGCTGTTTGATAGACGAGACCTCAATTCACTTATGCCTTCTGCGAGACTCGACAACCTTCCACTTGAATGGATCCGGGCCTTCGAGGCTGCGGCCCGCACCGGCAGTTTCACGCTTGCCGCGCAAGAGACCGGGCTCACCCAGGCCTCGATCAGCCAGCGCATCGGCCAGCTTGAAGCGCGGCTGGACACACAGCTGTTCCTGCGCGGCGCCCGCGGCGTGACCCTCACGGTCGCAGGGGAAACGTGGTTGCCCTATGTCTCCGCATCGCTTCAGGCCTTGCGGCAAAGCGCGGAGGAAGTCTTCGGCTCACATCAACGGCGCATCACATTGACGGCGGGCAATACGGTCATCGAGAACTGGCTGATGCCAAGGCTCGCGGCTGCAACAGCGCCGCCACCGTTCGAGTTCGTCTTTTCCACGGCAGTGCTTGCAGCGGGAGTGGGGCAGCAATCAAGCGATGCCGATGTGCGTTATGGCACGGGCACGTGGCCGCAGCGCCGTTCTGCACGGCTGTTTGAAGAGGTCATGGTGCCTGTCGCAGCGCGGCAGCTGGCGGAAAGTACCGGCCGCTGGCAGGACCTGCCGAAGATCGCGGTATCCGGCCCGCGCCCCGGCTGGCAGGAATGGTCGCGCCAGACTGGCGATCCCGCGACGCCCGTACCGCATCTGCGCGTGGACAGCCTGGTTCATGCCCTGGCGGCCGCAAGGCAGGGGCTAGGCGTTGTGCTCGCGTCCCTGCCGCTGTGCCGCGAAGATCTTGCATCCGGGCGGCTGGCAAGGCTCGGCGCAGACGAACTCAGGCCGGCGGCAAGCTGGTGGCTGACATCGCCCGAAAACGCGCTCTCCTCGCGCCAGTGGGGCGAGTTGTGCGAGGTCTTCTGCGAGTTGTGAACAGCCGCCTGGGTCTGGTGACATTCTGGTGACAGTCACGAAATTGTGAGGTAAATTTCTTTCCCAGCACGACCAGCCGGGTCAACGGCGGTGCTTTTCGGATTGCTCTTTGAAATGAATTCGCTTTGGGGCTCTAAGGCAGCCCGCGAATGGCCCACCTTGGTGGTGCTGGCGGGGTGTTATCTGGTCTGGTTGGGATCGGTTCTTTGGCATGAGGCTCTGGGGTGGTGGTGGGTCATTCCCGCCGCCCTGATGGTGACCTTGCATTCCTCGCTGCAGCACGAGGCGCTGCATGGCCACCCGACGCGCTCGGCCACGCTCAACGAGGCGCTGGTTTTCCCGGCCATCGGCCTGTTCGTGCCCTATCGCAGCTTCCGCGAAACCCACCTGCGTCATCACAACGACGCCAACCTGACCGACCCCTACGACGATCCGGAAAGCTGGTACCTGACGCTTCCGGAATGGAACCGGACAGGCAGTGTCCGCCGCTGGTTGCTGAACGTCAACAACACCATGGCCGGCCGGCTCACCATCGGCCCTGCGCTGGGGCTGTGGGGCTTCTGGCGCACCGAATGGCGGCGCATTGCCGCCGGCGACCACGAGGTTCGCCAGGCATGGATTGCGCACGCGCTGGGCGTCGTCCCGGTTGTGCTTCTCGTCCATTGGGCCGGGGTGCCATTGTGGCAATATCTCGCCGTGGCCTATCTCGGCATGTCGGTGCTGATGATCCGCACCTTCATCGAGCACCGCGCCGCCGACGCCACGCCGGAGCGCACGGCCATCGTCGAGGCAGGTCCGGTGATGCGCCTGCTGCTGCTCAACAACAACTACCACGCCGTTCACCACAACCACCCCACGCTGGCCTGGTACCGGCTGCCTGCGCTGTGGCGCGCCGAACGCGAGCGCACGCTCGCCGGCAACGGCCACTACCACTATCCCGGCGGATACCTTGAGGTGGCGAGGGCCTGGCTGTTCCGCCAGCGCGAGCCGGTGCCGCATCCGTTCCTGCGCCGTGAGCCGGTGGCACCGCTCGACCTCGACCCGACGCCGCCAACGCCGCCGCGCGCGCTGCCGGAGGGTGCAACCGCGCCGGAAACCCTGTAACGCTTGACGGCATGAGTGTTTCCGCATGTCCCGTCTGCGATGGCGTTGCCGTCCGGCCATTGCTGACTGACCGGCAGGGCAGGGCATACCTGCGCTGCGACACCTGCCTGGCGAGCTTTCTCGACCCGTCGCACTTTCTCACCGCCGAAGCCGAGCACGCTCACTACCTGACCCACGAGAATGATGAGAACGATCCGCGCTACCGGTCGTTCCTGTCCCGGCTGGCCGGTCCGCTGCTGGAGCGGCTCGCTCCGGGCAGCACGGGGCTGGACTATGGTTGCGGACCCGGCCCGGCGCTGGCTGCGATGCTGCGAGAGGCCGGTCATGAGGTAGCCGTCTATGATCCGTACTTTGCGCCGGATGATGGCGTTCTGGACGCACGCTACGACTTCATCACCTGCACCGAAACGGCGGAACACTTTCACCGGCCCGGCGAGGAGTTCGCCCGGCTGGCGTCCATGCTGAAGCCTGGCGGCGTGCTGGCGGTAATGACGATGTTCCAGACCGATGATGCCCGTTTCGAGGCCTGGCACTACCGCCTCGACCCGACCCATGTGGTGTTCTACAGGCCTGAAACCTTCGCCGTGCTGGCGGACAGGCTGGGCCTTGAATGCGAGGTGGTGGCGCGCGACGTCGTATTTCTCGCCCGGTCTTGAGCCTCGCGCCTGACACATTCTTCATTTGTATTGCGCGCCGAGCCGGGGCATGTTCCGCGCCGGAACCCGATCATCTAACGACTATTGCAAGGAAGACCCTATGCCCGTTTCCAAACTGCTGCGCCACGCTGCCGCCGGCGCTGCACTCGCCGCTGTTGCCTTCAGCCTGCCGGTCCATGCCGAGGAGGCCAAGGTGCTGGCCACCGTTGATGGCGAACAGATCACGACGGCCGACGTTGAATACGCAAAGAAGAACCTCGGCGACTCGCTGAGCCAGGTGCCGGCCGGCGCCCAGCAGACGATGATCGTCGATCTGCTGATCGAGAGCCAGCTTATCGCCAATGCCGCCCGCAAGGCCGGCGTGGCCGACGGGGAAGAGTACAAGCGCCAGATGCGTTGGCTCGAGGCACAGGCGCTTCGTGAAGCCTACATCAACGAGCGCACCGCCGAGATGGTGTCTGACGAGGAGATCAAGGCCAAGTACGACGAGGCTCGCGCCCAGGTCTCGGAGAAGAAGGAAATCCAGGCCCGTCACATCCTGCTGAAGACGAAGGAAGAGGCTGACGCGGTCATTGCCGAGCTCGACAAGGGCGCCGACTTTGCCGAACTGGCCAAGAGCAAGTCGACCGGCCCGACCGGTCCGCGCGGCGGCGACCTGGGCTACTTCGGCGAAGGCCGCATGGTGCCGGAGTTCGAGAAGGCCGCATTTGCGCTGGAGAAGGGCGCCTACACCAAGGAGCCGGTCCAGACCCAGTTCGGCTGGCACGTCATCAAGAAGGAAGACGAGCGCCAGATGGCGTTTCCGGAACTGGACCAGGTGAAGGACCGCATCAAGGTCGCCTTGCAGGCAGAGAAGCTGCAGGGCATCATCAAGGAACTGCGCGAGGCCGCCAAGATCGAGATGCCGGCCCAGTAGTCAGACTGCTGGAACCACCGCCGGTCTTGCTGCGTTTCTCCGCAAACAAGGGAGGTGCGCATGGCCAAGGCCGGCTGGTGGTGGTTTGCATTTGCATGGACCTTTCTGGGACTGCTGGCAGTCTCCGCGAACGCGTTTGACCGTTCCGCCGCCAGCTTGACGCCGATACAGACGCAAGCAGCGCCCGAGCGTCCGCCCAGCAATTGCCTCGCCATTGCCGAGGCGTTGCCCCGCGCGACCTACGTCAATCTGACGCCGGTACAGGGCGGCGTGCCTGTCGGTACCGTGCGCATAGAGTACGTCGGGCACTCAACGTTCTGGATCGAAAGCCCCGGTGGCGTGACCATCGCGACGGATTTCGCCGGCTGGACGGGCAATCGAGGAATTCCCCGGGTCGTGACCATGAACAAGGCACACGAGACCCACTACACGGACAATCCCGATCCCGCCATCGAGCACGTGTTGCGCGGCTGGAACCCGGAAGGCGGGGCGGCCCAGCACAATATCGAGATCGGCGACGTGCTGATCCGCAACGTGACCACCGATATCCGCGCCTGGGGCGTGCCCGAGAAGGACGGCAATTCCATCTTCATCTTCGAGGTGTCGGGCCTGTGCATCGGCCATCTGGGGCACTTGCACCATGAGCTTGGCGCCGCACACGTGGGCTGGATCGGGCGGCTGGACGTGGTGATGGTGCCGGTAGACGGCAGCTACACCTTGCCGACAGAGAACATGGTCGAAGTCATCAAGATGCTGCGCGCCCGCGTGGTGCTGCCAATGCATGCTTTCGGCGAATGGTCGCTGAACAGGTTTGTCTCTGCCTTGAGCAAGGATTTTGCCGTGCGCAGGGCAGAGATGTCCTCGCTGTCGCTGTCGCTGGACACATTGCCGGCGGCCCCCACAGTGATCGTTCTCGACCCTGCAGGCTAGCCTTCTGGCGAGTCATGCGCCAGCTGCATTGCTGCGATGCAGCATTTCATGTTGCGGCGCAACACATCAGTCATAATCTATCTGTATCAACGGTTTCCGAAGACGTCACTGGCGTTAATCAAGCCAATACAGGAGATGACCATGGCAAGCACTGCCCATATTACCGATTTCCAGACCACCGGCGTAGAAGGCAAGGGCGTTCTGGCCCGCATCGCCGCCGGCCTCATGCTGGCATTCGAAGCCCGCGCGATCTATCGCGTCCAGCAGGAAGCCGGCCACCTGCTCACCGAGCAGCAGATCGCCGCGATGAAGGCTGACTTTGCCCGCCGCAAGGCAGCCGTAAACGGCTGAACATTTCAGGGTTGACCTGTCCGGGGCTGGACGCTGCTGCGTCCGGCCCCTTTTTGCTTGCCTTCCGCCGGTGTAACGTCCTACTCACGGGGCTGCCCTAGTTTCTCCGCAAAGCGGGGTCACTTGTGTCAGCAGCGCACGCGTGAATCGGCACGGTTCGTGCTGACGGGTTTTGGACTGTTTGCTGGAGAATGGTTTTGTCGACGTTCACGGGTTTAGGTAAGTGTGTGGCGCTGCTCGCAGGTGCGGGCGCCTTGATGCTTGTGCATGGGGCGGCACTCGCGGCATCCGATCTTGAGACGTGTACGAGTACTGACGCCTCTGTTGAGGCCTTGAGCCGTATCGGGTCGTGCTCAAGGGCCATCGAGGATGGCCTTGATCAGGAAACGCGCGCAAAGGCACTCTACTATCGCGGCACCAGCTATGGCCTGATGGGTCAGACGGACCAGGCGATCGCCGATTTCACCGGGGCGCTGGAGACTGAGAAGGGCAATATCGAACTGTGGATCGCCCGCTCGCGCGCGTACTACCAGAAGCAGCTTTACGACCAGGCCATGCTTGATCTCGCCGAGGCGATCAAGCTGCAGCCGGACAACCCGGTTGCCCATGACATGATGGGCCGGAACCATTTCATGCTGGGCAATTACGAACTTGCCATCGGGTTCTTCAGCAAGGCGATCGACCTGAATCCGAACTACTATAATGCCTTCATCAACCGCGCCACGACCTATTACCGCGACAACAAGCTGACCGAGGCGATGAAGGACGTGAACGCGGCCTACCTCATGCTTCCCCCGGGCGACAGCCGGGGCAGGGCGCTGCTACAGCTCAAGATAGCCATCGAGCAGGCCTTCGCGTCGCAGCAACGCGCCACCCAGACCACCAATTGATGACTCCAGGCATGCCGGATGGAGACACCGGCGCCGCAACTGCAGCGATTGTTGGCGCAGGCCCGGCAGGCCTTATGGCCGCCGAGGTACTCGCAGAAGCGGGCGTTCCTGTGGAAATCTATGAACGCATGCCATCACCGGCGCGCAAGTTTCTCATGGCCGGCAGGGGCGGGCTCAACC
>CAZYKZ010000058.1:0-2463 GCA_964648175.1 uncultured Anderseniella sp. | reverse complement strand
CGCATGCCATCACCGGCGCGCAAGTTTCTCATGGCCGGCAGGGGCGGGCTCAACCTCACCCATTCCGAACCGCTCGACGCATTCATGACCCGCTATGGCGAGGCGTCGGCATGGCTTGCGCCGCTGATCGACAACCTCACGCCGGATGGCTTGCGCCAATGGGCGGCAGATCATGGAGAGGAAACCTTCACCGGAACGTCCGGCCGGGTTTTCCCGAAAAGCTTCAAGGCATCGCCGCTGTTGCGGGCATGGCTGCGGCGGCTCGACGGACTTGGCGTTCGCCTGCACACCCGCATGACCTGGACCGGATGGAATGACGACGGCAGCCTGACGTTTGCTGGCGGCACCGTCATCAGGCCGGACGTCACCATTCTGGCGCTGGGCGGTGCAAGCTGGCCAAGGCTCGGGGCAGATGGCGGCTGGGTGCCGCTGCTGCGCGAACGGGGCGTTGCCGTCAACGATCTGGTCGCGTCCAACGCGGGCGTGCGCGTGAATTGGTCGGACCAGACCCGCACGCGCCATGCCGGCGAACCGCTCAAGCGCATCGCACTGACGATTGGCGGCCGCACCGTGCGCGGCGAGGCGATGATTGCCCGGACGGGTCTTGAGGGAGGCGCGGTCTATGCCCTTTCCAGAGAGCTCCGCACCGCTCTTATCGGTGGTTCCGCCACGCTGATGCTGGACCTTCGGCCTGATCTCGAGGCAGCGGAACTGACAGACAGGGTGGCACGCGTGCCACGCAAGCAGTCGCTGTCCAACCGGCTTCGCAAGGGCGCGGGCCTGAGCCCTGCAGCGGTGTCGGTCTGGCGCGATTTCACACCACAGATCCCGCCGGACGACGCGGCGCTTGCCGCCAGTCTCAAGGCCGTGCCGCTTCAGGTGACGGGCATCCAGCCCCTGGACCGGGCCATCTCCTCGGCGGGCGGCATCGCGCTGAATGAACTGGATGACAACCTGATGCTGAAGAAATTGCCCGGCGTTTTTGCCTGCGGCGAGATGCTCGACTGGGATGCGCCCACCGGCGGGTATCTGTTGCAGGCCAGCTTTGCGACAGGCAACGCCGCGGCGCGTGGCGCGTTGAACTGGCTGAAATCCGGTTCAACAGACACGAAACTCTCATGAACTTTGACAGCTTTGATGCACCGTTCGATGCGGTGGTCATCGGCGCAAGCGGCGGCATTGGCGCAGCCGTATGCAGCCTGCTGCAGGAAAGCAAAAGGGTAGGGCACATCCTCGCCCTGTCCCGCTCCGATCCTGCCAATAACATCGACCTTGCCGATGAGGCATCCATCGCCGCCGCCGCCGGGCGCGCCGCGCAGCTGCCCAATCTTCGGCTGGTTTTCGTTGCCACGGGCCTGTTGCATGACGGTGACGATCTGCAGCCGGAAAAGGCCCTCCGCGCGCTCGACCCGGCGGCCATGGCGCGCAACTTCGCCGTCAACGCGATCGGGCCGGCGCTGGTGCTGAAGCATTTCGCGCCACTGTTGCCGCGTCAGGGCAAGGCGGTGTTTGCCGCCATCTCCGCTCGCGTCGGCTCCATCTCCGACAACCGTCTCGGTGGCTGGTACAGCTATCGCGCGTCGAAGGCTGCGCTGAACATGCTGCTCAGGACAGCTGCAATCGAACTTGGCCGCACCCGCAAGGAACTGGTCGTGCTCGGCCTGCATCCCGGAACGGTGGACACCGGCCTTTCGAAGCCGTTCCAGTCCAACGTCAGTGAAGGCAAGCTTTTCACGCCAGAACAGTCGGCGCGGTATCTGCTTGAGGTGATCGATGGTGTCACACCGGAACACTCCGGCCGTGTGTTGGCGTGGGATGCCCAGACCGTCCCTGCATGACGTACCCCGTTGCCCACGGATTGATTTTGCTGCAATCCTTGAGGCCAGCAGGAATTCATCAGGAGGCTCCGCCCATGACCGCCACCGCCACCCAGCTTCGCCCCAACACGCTCGACCACTGGCAGGAGAGGGTGGACCTCGCCGCCGCCTTTCGCTGGACCGAGCGGCTCAACATGCACGAGGGCGTGGCCAACCACTTCTCGGTGTCGGTCAATGACGACGGCACCCAGTTCCTGATGAACCCCAATCAGGTTCACTTCTCGCGCATCAAGGCGTCTGACCTGCTGTTGCTGGACGCCAATGACCCCGAAGCCATGAACCGCCCGGACGCGCCGGACCCGACCGCCTGGGGCCTGCATGGCGCCATTCACCGCCATTGCCCGCACGCCCGCGTGGCGCTGCACGTGCATTCCATCCACGCCACCGTGCTGGCCAGCCTCGACGACCCGAGCCTGCCGCCGATCGACCAGAACTGCGCCACCTTCTTCAACCGTTATGCGATCGACGATCAGTATGGTGGGCTTGCTTTCGAGGAAGAGGCGGAGCGCTGCTGCCAGCACCTGTCGGACCCGTCGAAGAAGGTGCTGATCATGGGCAACCACGGCATCATGGTGATCGGCGAGAC
>CAZYKZ010000057.1:0-13554 GCA_964648175.1 uncultured Anderseniella sp. | reverse complement strand
TGGTCGAGATCGGAATAGATGTAGGTCAGGCCAACCTTGGAAATCAGGTCCTTGCCTTCCGCCTCACGGATAGCACGCGACGCCGATGACACGTCTTGCACCTCGATATCGCGGTAGGTCAGACTGTACTTGCCGAAAATCGAGTTGTAGTCGTCGAGCCGCGAACCAATGCGCAACGCGCCGCCCACCTGCTGGGTGGTGAACGATGACGTGTCCTCGACGTCGGTGCGGCTGCCGAACAGGTCGAAGCCGGCGGAGATGTCGCGATCCATGAAGTATGGATTGGTGTAGCTCAGGTTTGCCGACTGGCGCTTGAAGCTGAGCGACGTGCTCAGACTTGCCTGGTGGCCGGTGCCGAGCAGGTTGCGCTCGCTCACCGAGATGGAGCCGAGCGGACCTTCGCTGGTCGAATAACCAGCCGAGAAGTTGATCGTGCCGGTGGATTTCTCGATCACGTCGATGACCACCACGACGAGGTCCGGCGCGGAGCCCTGCTCCTGGCGGATGTCGATCTTCTCGAAGAAGTCGAGACCGGTCAGGCGGCGGCGGGCGCGGTCAACCAGAATGCGGTTGTAGGCATCGCCCTCGGCAATGTTGAGTTCACGGCGGATCACTTCGTCCAGCGTGCGCACGTTGCCGACGATATCGATGCGCTCAACGTAGACGCGCGGGCCTTCGTCCAGCTGGTAGGTGATGTCGAGCCGGCGGGAAAGCGGATCGCGGTTGATCTGCGGCTTGGCGCGGGCGAACGCGAAACCGGACTTGCCGGCTTCAAGAGTCATCTGCTCGACGGTCTGGTCGACCTTGCTGGCGTCATAGACCTCGCCAGAGCGCTCCTGCACGGCATCCTGCAAGGCAGCCGGGTCGAGCGACGTGGCGCCGGTGTTCACCGACACGTTGCCGATGGTGTACTGCGGGCCTTCGTTGATGGTGAAGACGATGTTGTAGTTCTCGCCATCGGGCGCAAGCTGTGCGTCGGCCGACACGATCTCGACGTCGGCGAAACCGTTCTTCAGATAGTGGCGGCGCAGCAGTTCCTTGTCGTAGTTCAGCCGGTCCGGATCGTAGGTGTCGGTCGTGGTCATGAACTTCCACCACGCTGATTCAGATGTGGTGATGACCGAGAGCAGCGAACTTGCGGAAAATGCGTTGTTGCCGACGAACTGGATGGCGTTGATGCCCGTCTCTGACCCCTCGGTCACAACGTAGACGAGGTTGACGCGGTTCTGGTCCAGCGGCTCAAGCCGGGGCTCGACGCGGGCGTTGTTGTAGCCCGAGCGGCGATAGAGCGCTTCCAGGCGCTGCACGTCCTGCTGGGCGCGGGCGCGGGTAAAGATGGTGCGCTCGGTCAGCTGGATCTCGGCCTTGAGCTTCTTCTCGTCAAGCTCGTCGTTGCCCTGGATGGAGACTGAATTGATGAGCGGGTTTTCCTGGACCTGGACCACGATGGCCGACCCACGGCGGAACATGCGCACGTCGGAAAAGAAACCGGTCTGGAACAGCGCCTTCACGGACGCATCGATCTGCGCGTCCGATACGTTCTCGCCAGCATTGAACTGCATGTAGGCGCGGATCGTCTCGGGCTCAACGCGGGCATTGCCTTCCACGATGATTCCCGTGATCGCCTGCGCATACGCCACGCCCGCCGGCATCACCACCTGCATTGCTGCAGGCAGCGCGACCCCCATAGCCAGCGCCAGCTTGGCTGCTTTTACGAACTTATTGCCCATCTAAGAGACAGTTACCCCAAATACGCGCTGGCCGAGCCCACTCCCCCTGCCAGCAATTGCTTGTTTTTCTACGCTGATTTGCAGCGCTTTAGAACCCTTGCGTGCATAATTTTTTTCACGGCTTTGAGGCGAAAATCAGAACGCAATGCGGCGATCCAGGCTCAACTTCAGGTGAAGTCGTTCCACGTCGCAAACAGCAACATCGCAATAACGAGTGCAAAGCCCACCTTGAACCCGAATTCCTGCGCCGCCGCACCAAGCGGTTTGCCCCTCACAGCCTCGAAAAAGTAATACATCAGGTGCCCACCATCCAGCATGGGAATGGGAAATAGGTTAATCAAACCTATCGATACGGACAGCAGTGCGATGAGTTGCACCAGCCCGACTGGATTCTCGGTTGCGACTTCGCCGGCGATCTTGGCGATTCCCGCGGGACCTGAGAGCTGATCCGCCCCCTGCTTGCCGATGATCACATCCTTGATGTAGCCCAGCGAGCGCACGATGATGAACCAGGTTTCGTCCACCGCGCGGCCCAGAGCTGCAACGGGACCCAGCGTCTCGACGCGAATGACCTGATCCGCACCGCGCGACACACCGAGCAGGCCAATCTTGACCTTCCCGCCCTTGCCGTCGTCGATTTCGGTCATCCTCGGCGTTGCGGACAATTGTACGTCCTCGCCGCCCCGGTCGACCAGGATCGACAGGGGCACGCCGGCTGAAATGGTGACGATGCGCTGCACATCGACGAACGAATCGATCTTGCGGCCATCAATTTCCTTGATCAGGTCGCCCGGCTGGAAACCGGCTTCGGCCGCTGCGGAATTCTCAACGATGGAGGCAATCTTCGGCTGGGTTATCGGCACCCCCATGACCATGAACATCATCGCGAACACGACGATGGCCATGATGAAATTGGCCATCGGCCCTGCCAGCACGATCAGCGCGCGCTTCCACAGGGCTGCGGTATGGAAATCACCCGGCTTGGCGGTCTTCAGCGCTTCCGCGGTCGGCAGCGAGGCTGCGTTGGCATCGCCGGCAAACTTCACATAACCGCCGAGCGGCAGCCAGCCGATCTTCCAGTGAGTGCCGTGGCGGTCATGAAAACCGCCGATGGAGCGGCCAAAGCCGACCGAAAACGTTTCAACGCGAACGCCGCACAACCGTGCCGTTTTGAAATGACCATACTCGTGGACAAACACGATGATGGACAGAACGCCGATGAACGAGACCACCGCGATCAGGACTTCCAGCACCGAGCCGTGCAGTAACGCACTGATATCCATGTTATTTTCCCATCCATGGGCAACCACATCGGCTGCCGTTGCGTTCCGGCCGTCCCAGCCTGGCGCACTGTTGCGCCCGGCCGTATTCCCACTCAGCCACGCAAATCCCCTGCCAACTCCTGCGCTTTCGCACGAGCATATGAATCTGCTGCCCATACATCGTCAAGTGAAGACATGGACACAATCATGTTCTCGCGTTCTGCCGCCTCCAGCGTAGCGGCCACGAGGCGGGTGATATCGAGCCAGCGCAGCTTCTCCTTCAGGAACGCGGCGACGGCAATTTCGTTCGCTGCATTGAGGATGGTCGTGGCGTTGCCACCCCTGGCCAGTGCCGAGCGTGCAAGTTCGACAGCAGGGAAGCGCACATTGTCCACCGCCTCGAAGGTCAAGGTGGCGATCTTTGCAAGGTCAAGCCGTTCGACCGGCGCCTTGACCCGGTCCGGATGGGCCATTGCATAGGCGATCGGCGTGCGCATGTCCGGCATGCCGAGCTGCGCGATCACCGAACCATCCACGTAGGAGACGTAGGAGTGAATGATCGACTGCGGGTGCACAACGACGTCGATCTGCTCCAGCGGAACCGGAAAAAGATAAAACGCTTCAATGAATTCCAGCCCCTTGTTCATCAAGGTGGAGGAATCGATGGTGACCTTCTGGCCCATCGACCAGTTGGGGTGCTTGAGCGCATGGGCGAGCGTGGCGCCTTCAAGCTGCTCCATCGTCCAGGTGCGGAACGGACCGCCGGATGCTGTCAGCGTCAGCCGGTCCACATGGTCGGTGTTGTGCTCCTCGAAGCACTGGAACAGGGCGCTGTGCTCGCTGTCGACCGGGATGATGGTGGCATTTGACTTTTGCGCGGTCGAGGTGAACACCTCGGCGCCGGACACCAGGCACTCCTTGTTGGCCAGCGCGATCGTGGTGCCCTGCTCCACCGCTGCCAGCGTCGGCCGCAGGCCGTCCGCGCCTACGATGGCGCCCATGACCATGTCGACCGGGCGCTTTGCGGCCTCGATCACCGCCTGCTGGCCGGCTGCAACCTCGATACCGGTGCCGGCAAGCGCATCCTTGAGATCTCCCAGAAGGCTGTCATCGGCAGTCACTGCCAGGGCAACACCGAGTTCCTTCGCGTCCGCTGCCAACTGGGCGATGTTGCGGTTGGCGACCAGGGCATCGACCCGGAACCGGTCCGGGTGATGGCGCACGATGTCTACCGTCGATTGACCGATGGATCCCGTCGATCCGAGGATGGTCAGGGTCTTGCCGCCCGAAGCTGTGCTCATGGTTTCAAACTCTCAAATTAGCGGGAAAGGCCCGGACGGCGGATGCTTACCAGACCAGCAGGCCCGATGCCACCATGTCTTGGCCGGCATGCAGGTAGCCAATCAGCGCAGCCGCGATCGCGGCAAACATCAGTCCGTCCACACGGTCAAGAACGCCGCCGTGACCGGGAATTATATGGCCGGAGTCCTTCACCCCGAACCGGCGCTTGACCGAACTTTCGAACAGGTCTCCCGCCTGCTCCAGCACTGCCAGCACTGCGCCCAGCAGCGCCAGCATGGCGAGCGAGCCGAGACCGGCTATCATGGCTGCACACACGGATGCGACGACACCGCCGAATACGGCGCCTCCAAGGCCTGCCCAGGTCTTGTTGGGCGAGATGGCCGGGGCGAGTTTCGGGCCTCCGATGAGCCTGCCGAAAACATACGCCATGGTGTCGGCAGTCCAGACGACGGCAAACAGCCACAGCACCGCAGTCAGGCCAAGTTCGGGCGACTGGCGGATCATGACCAGGGCAACGCCTGGCAGCGCGACGTAAGGCACGCCCCACCACATGAAGCGCGAACCGGACTTGCGGGTCATGGCTTCCATGACAAGCGACAGCGCCCAGCACAGCAGGATGACCTGCATTGCGGTAACCACGCCGGCGCGCGACACCACCAAAATCGCCCCGACTGCCGCCACCGCATGAACCGCGAGCTGGCGTTGCGAGCCTTTATGCACCATGCGGCACCACTCGCCGGCCATAAGGGCGGCCACCAGCGCAATGCCGATGTCGAACCAGACATCGCCAAGCCACACGTCGAGCAGCACGATGGGAATGAGCACGGCGGCGGCAATGATGCGCACCGCAAGCTCCTTGGTCATGAAGCCGGCCAGCCTGTCGGAAAATCCGGAATTGCCCATACCCGGGGACCGGCCAGGTTCAACCGGCTGCCGCAGCAGCGGGCACGCCGCCGAACCGGCGCTGGCGGCGGGCATATTCGGCAATGGCGCGCAGGAAGATCGACTTGTCGAAGTCAGGCCAGTGCTCGTCGACGAAGACCAGTTCGGTGTAGGCCATCTGCCAGAGCAGGTAGTTGGATATGCGCTGCTCGCCGCTGGTGCGGATCAGCATGTCCGGCTCCGGAACGCCCGGCGCATAGAGGTTGGCGGCAAAGGTGCTCTCGTCTATTTCGTCTGGCGACAACTCGCCGCGCGCCACCTTCCCGGCCAGCGCCCGCGCGGTCTGCACGATTTCGGTGCGGCCGCCATAGTTGAAGGCGACGATGAGGTTGAGCGTCGAGTTGCCGGCCGTCAGCGTCTCGCATTCCTCGATCATCTGCACGATGTCGGAATCGAGGCCCGCGCGTTCTCCAATGACAATGATGCGTACGCCGGCGCTGTGAAGTTCAGCGACGTCCTGGCGGATGAAGCGGCGCAACAAGGCAAACAGGTAGTTCACCTCGGCGCGGGGCCTGCGCCAGTTTTCCGACGAGAACGTGAATACGGTCAGGTATTCGGTGCCGCACTCTATGGCGGCACGAACCAGCCGGCGCACGGCTTCGACGCCATGGCGGTGGCCCTCTGTGCGGGGCAGCGAACGTTGCGTAGCCCAGCGGCCGTTACCATCCATGATAACGGCAACATGTCGGGGCGACTTCAGTGCATCGGAGTTCCCCGTGCGGGCAGTTGCCATTTCCTGCATCAGCTTCGATCTACTCCGTTTCCCCCGTTCAGAATGCAGGCCACGGCATGCTGCCCCCGCAGCAGGCCAGGAATACTGCACTCAGACCTGCATGATGTCGGCGTCCTTGTGGCTCAGCAGCTCATCGATGATCTTGATCTGCTTGTCCGTCAGTTCCTGAACCTTTTCGGCCTGCTGACGGTGTTCGTCCTCGGAGATCGAGCCATCCTTCTCCATCTTCTTCAGTGTATCCATGCCATCGCGGCGCACATTGCGCACCGCCACGCGAGCCTGCTCGGCATAGGAATGCGCAACCTTGGTGAGGTCGCGGCGGCGGTCTTCCGTCAGTTCCGGGATCGGAATGCGGATGACGGCGCCTTCGGCCATCGGGTTCAGGCCAAGTCCGGAATTGCGGATGGCCTTCTCCACTGCGCCTGCCAGCGTGGCATCCCAGACCTGGACCGACAGCATGCGCGGCTCGGGCACCGACACGGTGCCGACCTGGTTGAGCGGCATGTGCGAGCCATAGGCTTCCACGGTGACTGGCTCGAGCAGGCCAGCCGAGGCGCGCCCCGTCCGCAGGCCTGCGAACTCGGTCTTGAGAACATCCACGGCGCCTTCCATGCGCCGCTCCAGATCCTTCAGGTCAATCATCTCGCTCATCGGAAAATCTCACTAATGCTGCAACTGGCGCCGGCTAGACGGTGACGCGGGTAAAGGTGCCCTCGCCGCGCAGCACCTTGTTGAACTCTCCCGCCTTGCGAATGGAGAAAACGATTACAGGAATGGCATTGTCCCGCGCAAGTGCTATGGCCGCGCCATCCATCACCTTCAGGTTCTTTGCCAGCATGTCGTCATAGGTCAGCGTGTCGAAACGGGTGGCATTCGTGTCTTTCTTCGGGTCGGCGGAATATACGCCGTCCACGCTGGTGCCCTTGAACAGCGCATCGCATTTCAGCTCCGCCGCGCGCAAGGTCGCCCCCGTATCGGTGGTAAAGAACGGGTTGCCGGTGCCGGCTGCGCATATCACCACCCTGCCTCTGTCCAGATGGCGCTGCGCCTTGGCCCTGAGGAAGGGCTCGCACACGGTAGGCATCGGGATGGCGGACATGGCGCGGGCATCGATGCCCTTGCTTGCCAGCACGTCCTGCATGGCCAGCGCATTCATGACCGTTGCCAGCATGCCCATCTGGTCGGCGTTGGCCCGGTCCATGCCGGACGCGGCGCCCGACACGCCGCGGAAAATGTTTCCGCCGCCGATGACCAGCGCCACCTGCACCCCGCCGCGCACGGCTTCGGCCACCTCATCCGCCACGCGCCCGGCCATGTCGAGATCGATGCCGAACTCCTTCGAGCCCATCAGCGCCTCGCCGGACACCTTGAGCAAAATTCGCGAATATGACGCTGTCGACCCCATAGTACCCGCTAGCCCAAAAAGAAGACGGAGCCCGGCTTTCGCGGAGCTCCGTCACTTGTCATTCAAAATGGCGATTCGCGCCAGTGAACGTGACGTCAGCCTGAAGGTCAGGCGCCGGCGACCTTGGCGACTTCGGCGGCGAAGTCTTCCTCGACCTTCTCGATGCCTTCACCCAGCTGCATGCGCACGAAGCCGGTAATCTTGAAGTCCTTGCCGGCTTCCTCGGCGGCCTTGGCAACGCTCAGGTCCGGGTTCATCACGAAGGCCTGGCTCAGCAGCACGGACTCTTCGTAGAACTTGCGGATGCGGCCTTCGACCATCTTCTCGATGATGTTGTCCGGCTTGCCGCTTTCACGGGCCTGCTCGGTGAACACCGCACGCTCGCGCTCGACCACGTCAGCCGGGATTTCTTCCGGCGTCAGGGCCAGCGGGCTGGCAGCGGCAACGTGCATGGCGACCTGCTTGCCGAAGGCTTCGGCAGCGGCCTTGTCGCCAGCCGTCTCGATGCCGACCAGCACGCCGATCTTGCCCAGGCCAGGCGCTGCCTGGTTGTGGATGTAGGAAGCCACGACGCCGTTGGACACGGTGATGGCGGCGGTGCGGCGCACGCCCATGTTCTCGCCGATGGTGCCGACCATTTCGGCCACGTGCTCTTCGACCGACTTGGAGCCGCCCGGATAGGTGGCAGCCTTCAGCTTGTCGAGATCGCCGGCAGCGGCAGGCGCGAGACCGGTGATGTCGCTCACCATCTTCTGGAACTCGGGGTTGCGGGCCACGAAGTCGGTTTCCGAGTTCACTTCCACGGCAGCGCCGGTGTTGCCGGAGACAGCAACGCCGACAAGGCCTTCAGCGGCGACGCGCGATGCCTTCTTGGCGGCCTTGGACAGGCCCTTGGCGCGCAGCCAGTCGATGGCGGCTTCCATGTCGCCATTGGTTTCGTTGAGGGCTGCCTTGCAGTCCATCATGCCTGCGCCGGTGGTCTCGCGCAGTTCCTTCACCATCGCAGCAGTGATCTGTGCCATGATATTCCTCTCAATGTTTCGTACCGGCCGATGACGGCCTCATGAAATGGAAATGTGGCGTCCGCATTACAATCGATGCGGACGCCGCAAACACCAGGATAACCGGGCCTTACTGGGCGCCAGCCTGTTCGCCCGCGGCCTCGGGGGCAGCGACGGCGGCTTCGGCTTCCGGCTCAACGGCAGCGCCGATGTCGACGCCGCGGCCGGCTGCGCTCTGCGAGATGCCGTCAAGGGCTGCACGGGCGATCAGGTCGCAGTACAGCGCAATGGCGCGGCCTGCATCGTCGTTGCCCGGGATCGGGAAGTCGATGCCTGCCGGATCGCAGTTGGAGTCGAGCACGGCCACGACCGGAATGCCGAGACGGTTGGCTTCCTTGATGGCGATGGCTTCCTTGTTGGTGTCGATGACGAACAGGATGTCCGGCGTGCCGCCCATTTCCTTGATGCCGCCGAGCGCCAGTTCCAGCTTGTCCTTCTCGCGCTGCAGGGTCAGCTGCTCGCGCTTGGTGAAGCCCTGGGCGCCGCCATCGAACAGCTCTTCCAGCTCGCGCAGGCGCTTGATCGAGTTGGAAATGGTCTTCCAGTTGGTCAGCGTGCCGCCGAGCCAGCGGGAGTTGATGAAGTACTGGGCCGAACGCTTTGCTGCATCGGCGATCTGCTCCTGGGCCTGGCGCTTGGTGCCGACGAACAGCACGCGGCCGCCGCCTGCCACTGCATCGCGAACCGCGACGAGAGCCTGGTGCAGAAGCGGAACCGTCTGCGACAGGTCGATGATGTGAATGCCGTTGCGCGCGCCATAGATGTAGGAGCCCATCTTGGGGTTCCAGCGGTGCGTCTGGTGGCCGAAGTGAACGCCTGCTTCGAGCAGCTGGCGCATGGAATAATCAGGCAAAGCCATGCCTTGTTTCTCCTTTTCCGGTTGATCCTCCGTGACAGAAAGTGACCGGGAAACCCGGCACCGGATGGTTGACGCCTCTATGTGGCGGGAAACCCCGCATGAGACGAACCGTTCTGGCACGTGTGAATTTGCCGCCCGAACGGAATATTCCGGCAGGCGACGGGCGGCTTATAGGCCCAAAGCGCACTTGATTGCAAGCGCCCAGCGTGTCACAGCCTCATGCCATGACAAAGCTCATCGCCCTGCTGCTCGCAGCCGTTGCCCTGATCCAGATCATCAAGCCACTAGGGCTGCCCGGTCTGGAACGCCGCCAGGACGCCTGGAAGCTGGCGGCTGGCGGCGCGGCGCTGATGGTCGTCATCATCGTCATCACCGCCGGCATGAAGGCCTCGGGCTTCTAGACAGCATCCGCACCAGACGTGTCAGCCGGCCGGTGCACGAAGCGCTGGTAGATGAAGCCGATCCCGACGAGGCACAGTCCAAGGCCCAGGAACGAGGCAACCCTGAGCAGCCCTTCAAGGTCGGACAGGTCGACCAGGAACACCTTCAGCACCACCAGCACCAGCACGGCCAACGCGGCATAGCGCAAGGGCGCGGCTTTCAAAGAGATGCCGGCGGCCAGCAGCGACAGCGCGAACAGCAGCCAGATGACGGAATACGTGTAGTTCTCCGCCGTGCCGACGCCGCCGAAGTGCAGGTTGTCCGGCGCATGGAACCAGCGCCTAACCTCGAAGGACAGCCATGCCAGCACCAGCGCCAGCAAGGCCGGCGGCCAGCCTTTGCGCAAGACGTCGGGCATCGGGCGGTCGCGCAACAGGTAACCGATGCCAGCCAGCAGCAAGGCCGGCAGCAGGTAGGCAGGCGCCAGCGCGTTGACCAGCGGCCAGTTGCCGACCATCTGCCGGTCGATGGCCGGGTTGAGGGACGTAAACAGGCACAGGCCCACAAGGCCCGCGCCCATTACGGTCAGCACTCTGCCCGCCCACATGTCGATAAAGCCGCCACGCTGGTTGAACCGCCACCAGCAGGCCAGCGCAGATACAAGCCAGCTTGTTGCGTGAAGGCCTGCTTCCAGCAGCGTGAAGCGCTCAGCCTCCAGGCTTCCGGCCACGCCGACGCGGATGATGGCCGACACCAACATGGCGGCAAGCGCGATGCGCCCGCCTTCAAGCACCTTGCTCAGCAGGTCGCCATCACGTTCCTCTCCGGAGAATTGCACGAAAGCGAGGTGGAACATCAGCAACGGCAGGCCATAGCCATAGATCACCCACCAGCGGCCCAGCCACGCCGTCTCGTCATAATCGAGGATGTGATGGTTGAGCGTGAGCCGCCCCAGCACTGCCAGGGCGATGATGAGCGCCGGCCAGCGCAGTTGCGGCAGGGCCAGGTAGCGGGAGATATAACCGGTGGCAGCCACCAGCGTAGCCAGCGACGCCGTCAACCAGGCGTCGCGCAGCACGAAGGCCAGCGCCATCGATACGCTGGCGCACACCGCCATGGCCACGATGCCGAGCGCAAGCCGTGGCGCCTCGTCTTCCTCCGCAACTGCGCGCAACCGCGCGGCCATGCCAACGAAGAGTGCGGCCAGCGCCAGACCGGCGAACGACCATGTCAGGCTCGGCTCCAGCGAGCGAAGCGTGGCATAGGCCGCGATCATCAGGCCAATCGGCGTGAGCGAGGCAACGGTGGCCCACACCCACGGCCGGACCGAGCGCCACAGCAGCACGTAACCGGCAGCCGCTGCTGCCACGCCGAAGCCAGCCGCATAGCGCAGATAGGCGTTGGCCTCTTCCGGCACCTGCGCCGCCCAGGGCGATGTGTCCGGCACCAGCCAGTCTGCCAGCCAGCCCTCGATGTGCAGCCGCGATCCCCAGGCGGAGAACAGAAGCAGGATGGTGATGCTGGCAAGCAGGCCCAGAAAGTCGAACCGTTGTGCGCGCATGGCTGCGGCAGCCAGCGCGACGGCGAAAATGGCAAGCGAGATGACTGACCAGTGACCGAAACCGTCGCGGCCAGCAACCAGCAGCAGGAGTACGGTCGCGGCAACACCGGCCAGCAGCGCCGCGTTCATGTCGGCCCCGCCCCTGCCAAGCGGCTTGTGCCAGGCGGCAGGTAGCGCATCGCGGGATATCTGGCTGCCTGCAAACGCGAAGCCCGATCCGAGCAGCGTGACGAACAGGCCGAGGGTGAACGTGTCGGCGCGTTCGAATGGCCCAACGAGCCAGATCAGCACCCAGAACGCGCTGGCGGCGATCGCGGCAGCCGCCAGCCACAGCACGGGCCGCCAGACCATCACCGCCATCACAGCGATCAGGATGACGGCGAAATAGCCGAACAGGCCAGGTGCGAACGGTTCCGCGCTTTCCATCAGTGCCGGCAAGGCGAAGCCGCCAAGCAGACCGACGATGGCCGTGAGCGGACCCTGCACCACCGACAGCGCAAATGCCGCCAGCGCAGTCAAAGCAAGTCCGGCAAGCGTCACCTCTGGGCCGATGAACCCGTACAAGGCGGAAGCGGCATAGATGCTGGCAAACACCGCCGCGAGGCCACCGGCGGACAATGCCTGAGGCACATAGTCGGGCTGCAAGGCGGCAGCCTTGCGTTGCGACGGACGCCGTCTTAGCCATTCGCCGCCCAGCGTGAGCGCCGCACCTGCTGCAAGACCCAGCAAAACCCGCATGCCGGGCCCGAGAAGGCCGTGATCCGCCATGTACTTGACGAGGAACAGACCGGCCAGCGCGATGGCCACTGCGCCGATCCAGACGAACCAGCGCCCCGTGAGCTTCTCTTCAAGGCTGGCGCGGGCAGCGGCGGGCACCGGTTGCGGTGCGGCTTCAGGCATAGACTCTGCCGGGACCGGTTCGGCTTCTGCAGGTCGCTCCGGCTCGGGTGCGGCTGTGGGTTCCTGAACGGCTTCCGGTAACGTACCGGCTACCGAGGGGGACGGCTGGATACCCTGCGCCTTGAGCAGGTTCAGCTCGTTCCTGAGCTTGAACAGTTCACGGGCGGCCTTCTCGGCCTTGTTGAGCGCAACGATGGCCAGGATCAGCGGCAGGAAGAAAAGTATGGCCGCAGTCAGCACGATCCAGACGAATTCATCCATGCCGATGGCCCCTCCTTCAGCGGCGCATCAGAAATCCTCGACGTAGACAACCCCCGGCACCGCCTTGATCGCGGCCTTGATCTTCGGGTTTACGGTGAACTTGCGTCCCAAAGCGATTTCCACCTCGTGCCGGTTGGGCAGGCTCATGACGAGGTGCACCGGCGCGTTGCCGCCATTGGTCAGCCGCGAGCGGATCAGGTCAAGCGGGGCAGCGTCATTGACGAACACGCGCAGGCCCATGACGATGTTGTCGGCCTTGGCATCCAGCGGCTCCACGCCCTGAAGGCGCAGCTTCACTTCCTCGCCCTCGACATCGGCTTCCACGCGCAGCATCAGCGGCTTGCCGCTTTCAAGCAGGTCGCGGGCGCCGTTCAGCGTGTCGGAGAAGCACACGGCTTCGAACTGGCCGGTCGGATCGGAGAAGCCGATGAAGGCGAAGCGGTTGCCGGACTTGGAGCGGCGCTCTTGCTTGTACGTGACGGTGCCGATGAGGCGGGCGGCTGATGCGCCCTTGAGCGCCTTGTCGCGGAAACCTGTCCAGCTATCAGCGCCCAGCTTCGGCAACAGGCCAAGGTATTCGTCCAACGGGTGGCCGGACAGGTAGAAGCCGACTGCCTCGAACTCGGCCTGCAGCTTGTCCATCGGGAGCCACGGTTCGACGGCCGGCAACGGCAACTCCTCGGCGCCGTTATCCCCGCCTCCGCCAAAGAAGTCCGACTGGCCGATCTCGGCCTCGGTGGCGGTGCGGTTGGCCATGGCGATGATGGCTTCCACGCCGCGCAATACCTGCGCGCGATTGGGGTTGAGCTCGTCGAAACCGCCTGCCTTGGCGATGGATTCAAGCGCACGCTTGTTGACCATGCGCGGGTCGATGCGGCGGGCAAAGTCGCCCAGCGACTTGAACGGCCCGCCCTCCTCGCGCACGGCAACGATGTGCTCGACGGCCTGCTCGCCGACGTTCTTGAGCGCCGCCAGCGAATACTGGATCGCGCCATCCTTCACCGAGAAATCGAGACCCGACTTGTTGACGCTGGGCGGGTTGACCCTGACCTCCATGCGGTCGGCCTCACGCTTGAACACGAGAAGCTTGTCTGTGTTTCCGCGGTCGAGCGACATGGAGGCGGCAAGAAACTCCACCGGATAGTTGGCCTTCATCC
>CAZYKZ010000056.1:0-13713 GCA_964648175.1 uncultured Anderseniella sp. | reverse complement strand
GCGGTTCCCTCGGGTTCGGGGATACCCTGGTTGGCAGTCTGGTCGGCCATGACAGCCTCCTTCCTGAATTTGACTCTTGAAAAGCGTGCGCTGCGGCCTGTCGTCAGGCGTCGCGCACGATGAATACCGATGCGTCCGTATGGGCGGCGATCTTGCCCCCGTTCGAGGGCCAGAAGTAATCGGCCAGCCCCGGCCGGTGAGACGCCATGACGACGAGGTCCGCGCCGGTATCGCTGACGCACTTCAGCAGGGCGTCGTCGACGTCGGTCGTGGGGTCGTGCGAGATGATGGCGTGGGATGTGGCATTGATGCCATGAGCCAGGGCCTGCTTGCTGGCAAAGTCTTGCAGCCTGGCCTTGAATTCGTCTGGCGTATGGGCGAGTGCGCTTGGCGCAGCGGCCGATACGGAGACATAGGTAACTGCAGCATTGTGGAGCTTTGCTTCTTCCGCAGTCACCTGAAGCGCGCGCTCGAGCTTGTCCAGGTGGGCAAGGTCGACCGGCGCCATGATGCGCTTGAACATGTTTTTCTCCCCTCCGGCTTGCTTGCCGTTTCATGCCCGGCAGCCGGCTCTGTTTCTCCTTCTCATGAAACGCCAGCCCCACCCCGGGTCTGGCGAAACAGACTCAACAACTAAAGGGGTAGCACGTTACTCCGCATACGCCAAATCTGGGTCAGCCAATCGTGCGCCGGAGTACGTCCAGCCAGTTGTCCCGGCAGATGCGCGCGACCAGTTGCTCGCCATAGCCTGCCTGCCGCATTGCCCCCACCAGTGCCGGCAGGCCGGACACGTCGCCGATCTCTGCTGGCACCAGCGCGCCATCAAAATCAGAGCCGAGGGCAACCCCGCCCTCGCCCAGCTTCTCGAGCATGTAATCGAGATGCCGGATCATGGTGGTCAGCGGCGTATCGGAGGTCTGCCGCCCGTCCTCACGCAGGAACGGCACAGCATAATTCAGCCCTGCAATCCCGCCCGTGTCCCGAATGGCATCGAGCTGCCAGTCCATCAGGTTTCGCGAGGAGTTGGACAATGCGTGCACATTGGAATGCGTCGCCACCAGCGGCTTCGTACTGATCTTCGCAATATCGCGAAACCCTTCCGCGTTCATGTGGGACAGATCGACAAGCACGCCTAGTTCATCGCACCGTTTCACCAGCGCCTTGCCGGCATCAGTCAGGCCTGAGCCCTGCTCCGGGTCCGCCGGAAACCGGAACGGCACGCCGGTGCCGAAGATGTTGGGCCGCGACCACACCGGCCCGATGGACCGCAATCCCGCTGCGTATAGCACCTCAAGCTCGCCCAGGTTCGCACCGATGGCTTCTGCGCCTTCGATATGCATGATCGCGGCAACCGCTCCGTCAGCTTCTGCCGCCTCGATGTCGGCCACGGTCCGGCAAAGGCGGATGGCGTCAGGCCTCGCCGCGCACATGCGCAGCAGGATCGCCGCCATCTCGAAGGTCGCCACCCGCGCCCAGCCCGAATCCACCGGCCCGATGGGCGGCTCGTCGCAAACCGCGTCATCGTCCCGGTCCAGGTGCATCTCCTTGCTGGCCGGGGCGTAGATGGCGAAGAACCCGCCGGCAAACCCGCCTGCCCGCGCCCGCGCAAGGTCGATATGCCCCGCGCTGTCGCCATCGAGAAACAGCTTGCCGGCGTGGTCATTGTTCAACCACAGCCGGAGCAGCGTATCGTTGTGACCGTCGAAGATTGTTTGCATGAATTGGGCCCCTGTTGCCGCTTGTCATGCCGCCCAATGTGCTGCGGCAAGTCCGGATGATCAACGCAGTTTTGTCAGAGCTCTTCGCAATAGTGCCGTTTTCAGATTCTCGTGGTCAGCATGTAAACTTTCACGTATCACTCGCAGATTCCACGCACTGACGCTTCACTCTCCATGCAATTCAGACTGGTCAGCATCATCACGGCAGGCTTCGGCACGCTCCTGCTGGGCGCATTGGGCGTCGTGATCATTCTGAATCTTCTTTCCGGCCGGCAATTGCTTTCCGACCTTGGCTCAGGCCTCGTCGAGCGCGACCTGACCGCCGTCGAACGGTCGATGATGGAGTATCTCACGCGAAGCCGCATCACGGCATTCCGGCTCGGCGACACACTGTCCAGGCTGCAGGTTGATCACAAGGAAGACCTGGCCGGGCAGTCAGCGGCTATCATGCGGGGCATGATGATCAGCGACGGGAACATCACCAGTGTTCTGGTCGACTACCCCGATGGCCTCACGGTGTCCTACGCACGCGCGGGCACGGCTATGCTCGAGAAACGCCTCAGCCGCCAAAGCATCGGCCGGCACAGGCAATTGCAGGTTCCCGTACATTCGACTGCAAGCAAGCCATTCTCACCCGCCTATTACAGCGAGGCTAGCGGGCAGACGGTCACCCGCGTGGAACTCCCGTTGAGCCTGGCCGCCGGCTCGCAAGGCCGCCTCGCCGTCGAGATCGCCATCGAGCCCATGTCCTACCTTGCCCATTCCTATCCGGGCACCAGCCAGGTCGTGAGTTTCGCCTTGCTTGGAGATAACCGTGTCCTGGCTCACCCGCTTCTCGTGGGCGGGCCGATCGGATTTGGACCCGAAACACCTCTTCCCGTGAGCGACGAACTGGGCGATCCAGTCCTGGTGGGTCTTGCGACTGCCGAGCCCGTCAGCGCCCTCGATGTCTCTCACATCGAAGGCGCTTCATTGAAGCGGTTCCAGCTGCGCGACAGCATTTATCTTGTTGCACTCAAGCAGATTGCCAATCCGCTTGGCTCCGAGCCCCTGACCATTGGCGCTTACCGCCGGGCTGATGAAGTGCGCGCGCCGATGCAGAATTTTCTGAAGTCGATCTGGATTGCGCTGGCGGTACTGGCCGCATCGCTTCTCGCCGCCATGGCCTTGTCGAGGCTGGTTGCCCGTCCCGTCAACAGGGCGTCCGAAGCGGCCCAGAACCTGCGCCAGCTCGACTTCAGCGATGTCCGCATGATGGACGACAGCCTCATCGCAGAAATCGATGAACTGTCCCAGTCGTTCAACTCGATGGTGCGCAGCCTTGGCGCGGCTGCGAAGTACATTCCGGTCAAGCTGCTGGAGAAGCTGATCCGGGAGCAGGCGGTCAACGTCGAGCCCCAGGAACGCGACCTCACCGTCATGTTCACTGACATCGTCGGTTTCACATCGCTGTGCGAAGGCATGTCGCCGGCTCAGGTCGCACGCTTCATCAGCGATCACCTGACACTGCTTGCAGCTTGCGTCGAGGAGGAAGACGGCACCATCGACAAGTATATCGGCGATGCGCTGATGGCATTCTGGGGTGCTCCCGGCGAGGTGGAAGACCATGCGGAGGCGGCTTGCCGCTGCGCACTTCGCATCCGCGAGGTCATCGAGAAGGACAATGCCCGCCGTGCCGCGGCCGGTCTTGCGCCTGTGCGGATCCGCGTCGGCGTTCATACCGGACCACTCGTGGTGGGCAATATCGGCGCGCCAAGCCGGGTCAACTACACGGTGATCGGGGACAATGTTAACATCGCTGCCCGTCTGGAACAGATGGGCAAGGACGCGGACAGCGATGCACAGGTTGCCATCCTGATCAGCGAACCGGTGCGCAGGAAGCTTGGCAAGGGTTGGCAGGTGAAGCCGCTCGGCAAGCAGGGCATTCGCGGCCGCAAGAATGCGCTCGCGGTCTACAGGCTGGACGGCATGAGCCAGTAACATGACCCCGGAGCCATGTCGGTATGCACGGACAGCCATGCCGACCATTCGCTTGAGGTTCAGTGTGCGGGCGGTCTATTGTGCGCCGCACAAGGATTATTGGTGAGTTAGATGAAAAAGCATGTCTTCGGCGGTCTGGCCGCAATACTGGCTCTTGCCGTCTGCGCCGGGCTGATCTGGTTCAACTTTTTCCGGCAGGAAATGATCGGCCAGTTCTTCGCCAGCCAGAAGCCGCCATCGCAGGTGGTTTCAACGACCGACGTCAAGCCGGAGACATGGACGCCGGGCATCGTGGCCATCGGCACTGCCCGGGCGGCCCAGGGCGTGCAGCTTGCCGTTCAGGTAAACGGCATCGTCAAGCAGATCGCCTTCGAGGCCAATGAAAAGGTCAACAAGGATCAACTTCTGGTCCAGCTCGACGACGCCGTAGAGCGCGCTGACCTGATCGATGCGGAGGCAGCCGTGAAAGTGGCCCAGGCCGCCGAGACGCGCAGCCGCCGCCTGCGCAAGTCAGGTTATGATTCCGAAGCCGCCTTCGACAAGGTAACCGCCGATCTTGATGCGGCCCTGTCCAAGCTTGCCCGCACCAAGGCGGCTATCGAGCTCAAGTCTCTTGAGGCCCCCTTCTCCGGCACCATCGGCATCCCGCGGATCGAGGTCGGCGAGTACGTCGCGGCCGGCACGGTTGTGGCAACGCTTCAGGACCTCGACCATATCGCGGTCGATTTCTCGGTGCCTGAACAGTTCATTGCCCAGGTGACCATGGGCCAGCCGGTACGGTTCGGCTTCGAGGAAGACAAGCTTGGCATTGCCGGCAAGATCACCGGCATCGATCCGCGCGGCGACCCCCAGACACGGCTGGTCAACGTACGCGCCGACATCACGGACAATGGCGGCAACGAGATCATTCCCGGCCGCTTCCTGCATGTCCGCATCAATTTGCCCGACGAGCCCGGCGTGATCGCCGTGCCGCAGACCTCCGTCGTCACATCGCTCTATGGCGACTACGTCTACAAGGTGGTCCCCGATGACCGGGAAGGTGCTGACGAAGGTGCGAAGATGCTGCGCCAGGCGTTCGTCAAGACGGGACGGCGGGAAGCGCAGGACATCGAGATTCTCGACGGCCTTGCCGAAGGCGACGTGATCGTCACCGCCGGACAGAACAAGCTCCAGCCGGGCGCCAGCGTGAAGGTCGACAACTCGGTCGACATCACCAAGGCCAAGGCATCGCAGCAATAGGCCCGGCAGATGAGCTTTACCGAAACATTCGTCCGCCGCCCGGTCCTGTCCAGCGTTGTGTCCCTGCTGATCCTGCTGCTGGGCCTGCAGGGCATGGTGAACCTGCAGTTGCGCGAGTATCCGGAAGTCAAGGAAACCACGATCACCATCACCACGGTCTATGTCGGCGCCTCTGCCGACCTGATCCAGGGTTTCATCACCACGCCGATCGCCAAGGCCGTGATCAGCGCCGAGGGCGTCGACTATGTGACCTCCACCAGCCGTCTGGGCGTCAGCACGGTCAGCGTCCAGATGAAGCTGGACAGCGATCCCAACGCAGCCCTTACCGAGGTGAACGCCAAGGTGCAGGCGGTGCGCGCCTCGTTGCCCTCCGACGCCGAGGATCCGATCGTCGCCAAGGGTACGGGCCAGTCCTTCGCGCTGATGTATCTCACATTCGCCAGCCCGCAGATGACGCCGCAGCAGGTGACCGAATACCTGGTGCGGGTGGTGCAGCCGCGCCTGTCGACGCTTGAAGGCGTTGCTGATGCGCAGATCCTTGGCGGCCAGAACTTCGCCATGCGCGTGTGGATCGATCCGCTGCGGCTGGCGTCGCGCAATGTCACCGCCGCCGACGTGGTGGCCGCCATCCGGGCTGCCAACTTCCTGTCCGCGCCAGGCAAGACCGAAAACGAGTTCGTCGCCTACCGCCTCGATTCGCAGACCACGCTGCAGACGCCGGAAGCGTTCGGCCAGTTGCCGCTGCGGGCAAAGGGCGACGAGATCGTGCGCCTGCGCGACGTGGCGACCGTCGAACTGGGGCCGGAATCGACCGACGTGAAGGTGATGTTCTCGGGCCGCGAGGGCACCTTCATCGGCGTCACCACCACGCCATCGGCAAACCCGCTCGACGTGGCCAACCTGGTGCATGCAGAAGTCGCGGCCATGCAGCCCACCCTGCCCGAGGGCATGACCGCAGAAGTGGTCTATGACGCCTCGAGCTTCATCCAGGCCTCCATCGACGAAGTGTTCATGACGATCAGCGAGGCGGTGATCATCGTGGTGCTGGTGATCCTCGTCTTCCTCGGCTCGTTCCGCTCGGTCGTCATTCCCATCGTCACCATCCCGCTGTCGCTGGTTGGCGTGTGCATCTTCCTCTATGCGCTCGGCTTCTCCATAAACCTGCTGACGCTTCTGGCCATGGTGCTCGCCATCGGGCTGGTGGTGGACGACGCCATCGTGGTGGTGGAGAACATCCACCGGCACATCGAGGAAGGCTACACACCCGTCGACGCGGCGATCACCGGGATGAAGGAAATCTTCGGCCCCATCGTGTCGATGACCATCACGCTGGCAGCCGTTTATGCCCCCATCGGCTTTGCGCAAGGCCTGACCGGCGCGCTGTTCCGCGAGTTCGCCTTCACGCTGGCCGGCGCAGTCATCATATCCGGTATCGTCGCCGTGACGCTGTCGCCGATGATGGCCTCGAAGCTGCTCAAGCCCCATGGCGAGGGCGGCCCGAAGGGCTTTGCCGGCCTGATCGAGCGCACCTTCACCTGGATCGAGAACCGCTATCACGCCATGCTGGCGGCCACGCTGAACGTCCGCTGGGCCACGCTCATCATGGTGGCCGCGATGATCGGCACCACGGGCTTCCTGTTCCTCAACACCTCGTCGGAACTGGCGCCGGAAGAAGACCAGGGCGTGTTCCTTGGCATCGTCAACGCACCGAAATATGCCAACTCCGATTATTCGCAGTTCTATGTCCGCGAATTCCACAAGCTGCGCGATGAAATCCCTGAAATCCGCGACTCATTCTCGATCGTCGGAAATGACGGCGGCGGCGGCGGTTTCTTCGGCTTCAAGCTGACCGACTGGAACGAACGCACCAAGCCCGCCGCTCAGACCAAACAGCAAATCCAGGCGGCGGTGTCTGCCAGCCCCGGCGTGCAGGCCTTCGTGTTCTCGCGGCCGTCGCTGCCGGGCACAGGCGGCGGCCTGCCGGTGCAGTTCGTGATCCGCTCGCTCGGCAGCCCCGAGCAGGTTTACGAGGTGGCCGAGGAAATCCGCAAGAAGGCACAGTCGAGCGGCCGCTTCATCGTGGTGCAGAACTCCATGTCGTTCGAAACTCCGCAGGCGCGCATCGTGATCGACCGCGACCGGGCCGCCTCGCTGGGCGTGCAGGTCAGCGACATCGGCACGACGCTCGGCGCGCTCGTCGGCGGCGCATCCATCTCCAAGTTCGACCGCGAGAACCGCAGCTACGACGTGATCACGCAGGTGCGCCAGCAGGATCGCACCAATCCGGAACTGCTGGGCAAGTACTACGTGCGTTCGGCCAGCGGCGCGATGGTGCCCCTTTCGGCGCTCGTTCGCTTCGAGGCAAAGCCCGCCCCAGCGGCCATCGAACAGTTCAACCAGCTCAACTCCGCCACGATCTCAGGCATACCGCTGCCCACCGTCACCAGTGCCGACGGCCTCGCCACCATCGAGGAGATCGCCCGGCAGGTCATGCCCGGCGGCTTCTTCGTCGACTATGTCGGCCAGTCGCGGCAGGAGAAGATCGCCGGCAATACGCTGCTCATCGCCTTCGGCCTGGCAATCCTGATCATTTACCTTGTGCTGGCCGCCCAGTTCGAAAGCTTCCGCGACCCGTTCATCATCCTGATGTCGGTGCCGCTGTCGCTGTTCGGCGCCATGGTGTTTCTCAATCTCGGCCTCGCCACGCTGAACATCTACACCCAGGTCGGCCTCATCACGCTGATCGGCCTCATCACCAAGCACGGCATCCTGATGGTGGAGTTCGCCAACGATCAGCAGCGCCTGCACGGCGCTGACCGGCGGCACGCCATCGAGCAGGCAGCAAAGGTACGTTTGCGCCCGATCCTGATGACCACGGCTGCCATGGTGCTGGGCGTGATCCCGCTGCTCACCGCCACGGGCGCGGGCGCGGCGGCCCGTTTCTCCATGGGCCTGGTGATTGCCACCGGCATGGCCATCGGTACGCTGTTCACGCTGTTCGTGGTGCCGATGTTCTACACCTTCATTTCATCCCGAAAGGCCATGGCGCAACCGGAACCGGAACCCGAACCCCAGCCGGAGAAGCCGGCAAGACGCAATCGGCGTGCGGCGAAGACCAGCATGGCCTGATCCACAAGGCAGCTGCTCTCGACGGCACAAGCCCGTTGCCGATGGCGTTCGTGGGGGTCCGGCAGACTGTCAGGACTGGATGCGATAGACCTTCGAGACGACCCGCCAGGCTCCTTCGTGCAGCAGCAGGGTCAGGATGGTGTCAAAGCGCATCCCCGCCCACTCGTCCTCGACATGCGCCGTTGCGATGTCGCCATGAATGGAGAGGTTCCTGATTGACCACCATACCTTGGCAGACGTGTCGCCTTCGTCTTCGCACATCCGGATAAAGGCGTCGCGGGAATTCCACAGCAGCTCGCCCTCGAAGTGTCCGACTTCGCATGAGTTCTCAAAGAATATCCGCTCCAGCGCGGCGCGGTCGCCGGCAACCATTCCGGTTGCGTAAGTGCGCACAACCTCGGTTATGGCCTCGATGGCTTCTGAACTTTCCACGGCTACACCTCCCTTGATGTCCGACAAGCACGTCAAAAAATCTTCCGCCCGGCCGGCCATTGCCGGAACCGGTCAATCAGCAGCGGGCTTGCGGCAGATCACCTGCACGGGGTGCGTCCTGCCTTCCTCAATGTTGCGGGCAGCATTCCTGGTCTTGGCCGGGGCCGTCTCTCCGAGAAGGATGTGCGTGCCAAGTGGCGGCAGTTCCCCCCTCGCCGCCAGATCCATCACCCTCCTGTAGCCCGCCAGGTACTTTTCCCCGGTGTCTTCCATTTCAATCGCGTCGAAGCCCGCCTGTTCGAGGAAACGGCGGGTCTGTTCAGGAGTGACCAGATGCGCACCGGACCCGTCATCGGACCAGGGGCACGGATAATGCGGCTGCCCTTTGGGTCCGAGTCCATGTTCGGTGAGCGCAAAGAAGGCGCCGGGCTTGAGAACGCGGAAAGCTTCGGCAAAGAACTTCGGGCGATCGGCCACGTTCATGGTGACGTGCTGGGCATAGCCGCCGTCGAAGACCTCATCCGGATACGGCAGTTCGTGTCCGTCTCCGAGCTGCACGTCCACGGCATCTTGCATCCCGACAAGCGCACTGAGCCTGTTCGCGGCATCGACGAAGGCAGGCGTAATGTCCACGCCGCTGACCTTGCAGCCAAACCGCTTCGCAATGTAGCGGGCCGGCCCCCCAACGCCGCAACCGATATCAACCAGATGCTGCCCTTCCCTGATCGGCAGCCTGTCGGCGAGTTCCACGGTGGCCGGAAAACCGCGGGCATGCAGATGGTCCACCGGCGCCAACTGCTCGACAGTCACGCTATCAGGCGACATCCCGGCGGCGCGCATGGCGTCGACGATCCTGCCATACACATCACCCTGCCCCCAGTGATCGGCAATCGTTTCCGGCATGGATCAGCCCCTCCTGGCGCCGATTGTTCCCATACTGAATTATGAACCCTTCACCGGAATTGGCAACGGCAAGCTTTTTCGCCCTGCTGGTGACTTCATGGGTTGGGGCGGGCGGCATCATCAAAGCCTTCCAAATATTCCCTAAAGTAAAATTTTAGGTGGAATAATTATCGCGCACGGAATCCTCGAAAAACTTAGTTTAATTCTGCACACCCGCACGATCTCGCCAAAGTTGTATTGACTCGGCTGTCCATATTTCCTGTAATCAAATTGACGGCACGCGGCAGAGATCATGGTAGAAACTCGCACTTTCCTCCACTGATCTTTGCAGACAAATTGACGACGTTTGCGATCACCTGTCGCGTGTCGTCGCCTCAACCTGATGCCCCTGCCTTTGAGGTTGTGGACGGGAAGTCCGTCCGGCATCCTGCAAAGCCTACGCCCTGCTCCACATGGCACGGAACCTCAGTCATCCCCATCGGTGTCGCGCGCCTGCACCCTTGCCCGCTTCGATGCAGCCGTCCTGCGCGGTTTCGGGACGCCTTCGTCCACTGCATCCTTCACGGCGACTTTCACCGCTTCCTTGAGGCCTCGCACGTTCACGTCGCGCTGCGGGAACGGAATCTCGATACCGGCTTCCTTCAGCGCCTTGTGGATCTTGAACCGCAGGTCGGAGCCCACGAACGCAACCCAGTTCACGTCGTCGATGAACACCCTGACCTCGAAGTCCAGCGAACTGGCGCCGAAGTCCTTGAACAGCACCGTGACCTCGGGAAACTGCAGCGCCCGGGGGTGCGACCGGGCGCACTCGAGCAGGATTTCCTCGACCTGCTTCGGATCGGCATCGTAGCTGACGCCCACCGCGACGCGCACCCGCCCCAACAGGTCGCCGTGGGTCCAGTTCTGCACTGATTCCGAGATCAGGCTGGAGTTCGGCACGATGATCGAACACCGGTCGAAGGTCTCGATCTCGGTGGAGCGCACGTTGATCTTGCGCACCGTGCCCTCGCCGCCCGAAACCTGCACCCAGTCGCCCACCTTGATCGGCCGCTCCGCCAGCAGGATCAGGCCGGAAACGAAGTTGTTGACGATCGACTGAAGACCGAAACCGATACCGACCGACAACGCACCGGCAACGATGGCAATGTTCGAGAAGTCCACGCCTGCTGCGGCAAAGGCCATCAGCAGGACCACGATGACCGCGAGGTAGCCCGCTGCGGTGCGCAAGCTGTTGCGCACGCCGGCATCCATCTCGGTGGGGGTCAGGATGCGCCGGTCCAGCCAGCCGGTGACGAACCGCGTCAGGCCAAGACCGACGGCGAAAACCACCACGGCCAGCAGGATCGAGGACAGGGAGATGGTGATGTCGCCAACCTTGAAGCCGAAGAAGGCCGTCATGAGCCAGCTTCTGACGTCTACCCAGGTCAGCGATGTCAGGGCCAGCACCAGCGGCAAGCCGAGCAGGAGCAGCGAAATATCAACGCCCGCATTGAGTGCGATGGCCGCCCGGTTGATCCCCTTGTCCGACATGGAGAAGGCCGACTTGAGCGCCCTCGATATGCGGCTCTTGGGCTTGAGGCTTTGGGCAACGAACGCATCGGACAGCTGCCGGATGCTGTACAAGAGCGTCACCACCGGTGCGATCACGAACAGGCTCGTGGTCAGGTACACGCCGAGCGTCACATAGCCCAGCAGCAGCGCGACCAGCGCCACGGCCAGCAGCAACCAGACCGGCTGCACCATGTAGTTGGCCCAGTTGAAACCGGGCTTCAGCCCCGGTTCCAGCTTCTCTTCCGACAGCGACTCCCGCCGCGCCACGAGGATCAGCCGTCCGGCGATCAGCACCAGCAGCAGCGACACCAGGGCGCCAGCCGATACATCGAAGCTGGCATCCATGTTGACGACGTCGGCCAGCGCCTTGATGAAATTGTGGAAGCTGACCAAGCCGAAGGCGAGCGTCGACAGGACCAGCCACTCGGCGGCACCACCTGACGACATCGGCACCGTGCGCCATTCCGGCCGGGTCGGCGACAGCAGCGAGCGCGCCACGCCACGGCCGAACGCGAACGCGACAAGCGCCACGCCAAGCGCTTCGACCAGCCTCTGCACCCTTGGCGCGTTGGGGGCCACCGACACGAACAGCATGTCGAAGATGACCACGGCGATGGCCGCCGTCACAGTATAGCCGATGGGCACGCTGACCGTGCGCAGCCACTTGTGGAACTCGACCTCACCGGGTGTGCCATGGCGCGCTCGCCGGGCAATGATGCGGCATATCACGATTGTCGCCGCGATCAGGATGACCAGCGCGCCCAGCAGCAGCCAGATCGTCCAGGCCCCCTGCTCCTGCGCCAGCCGGTCTGCAAAGCCGCGCAACAGCACCGAAGTGCGCGACCACAGGTCCGCGACGCCGGACAGGCTGGTGCCCCAGAGCTCCGGGTTGAGAATGGAGCGCGACTTGCCCAGCAGGTTGTTGAGGAAGCGCGCCCGCTCGATCTGGGCGGCGCGGGCGGAAAGCTGTTCGGCGCTGCCGGCAACAAGGGCCAGCTGCGCCTTGGCGCCGGCCAGTTCGTCGCGCGCCTTGGTCAGCTGGGCACGCTGGGCAGCGACGGTTTCAGCCTCGGTCTCGCCGTCCTTGGGCGCCGGGCCAAGCCGGCTGATCTGGTCGTTGATCTGGCTGAGCGGCGCCTCGACCTCCATGTCGGCGGTGCGCACGGCCTCGCGCAGGTTCTCCACCTCCTCGCGGATGCGCAGCACCTCGTCGCGCGGCACCGACGGGTTGGAGAGCTGGGCCTCGAGCTGCTCGAGCTGTTTGCCGGATTGCTCGGCCAGGCGGCGCGCCTTGCCCGCTGCGTCCGTCACGCCGGGCGGCAGCGGAGCGACAGGCGCCTGTGCGGCTGGCGCCTCGGCGGCTGGCGGCTGCGCCGCCTCGGGAGCGCCGGGTGCGGGCGAGGGTTGAGCCGCGCCGCCGCCGGCTTCGGGCTCGGAGGTTTCGACCTGCGGCTGGGTCTGCGTCTGCTCCTGCGCGGGCGCGTTCTGGGTCTGCGTCTGGGCAAGCGCCAGCACGGGGCCGGCCAGCAAAAGCACCAGGGCCAGCCACAGCCTTCCGGCGATGCGGCGTGTACGAACAGTCATGTAACCAGCTTACCTATACCAGGCGGCTTTGCTCAACCGCGGCCTCGATGAACGAGGCGAACAGCGGATGCGGGTCGAACGGCCGCGATTTCAGTTCGGGATGGTATTGAACGCCCACGAACCACGGATGTTCCGCAATTTCGACGATTTCAGGGAGAAGCCCGTCCGGCGACGTGCCGGAGAAGGTCAGGCCCGCCGCTTCCAGCTTCTCGCGGTAGCGCATGTTGACCTCGTAGCGGTGCCGGTGACGCTCGGAAATCATTTCCGCGCCATAGATGCCGGCCACGCGCGAGCCCTTCTGCAGCTTCGCGTCATAGGCGCCCAGCCGCATGGTGCCGCCGAGATCGCCCGACTTCGCCCGCGTCTCCAGCTCGTTGCCGCGCATCCACTCGGTCATCAGGCCGACCACCGGCTCCTTCGTCTCGCCGAACTCGGTCGAGCTCGCGCCCTTGATGCCGGCGAGATTGCGCGCCGCCTCGACGCACGCCATCTGCATGCCGAAGCAGATGCCGAAATACGGCACGTTATGTTCGCGCGCGAAGGTCACCGCGGCGATCTTGCCTTCCGAGCCGCGCTCGCCGAAGCCGCCCGGCACCAGGATGCCGTGCACGCCCTCGAGATACGGCACCGGGTCTTCCTTCTCGAACACCTCGGACTCGATCCACTGGATGTTCACCTTCACCCGGTTGGCGATGCCGCCATGCACCAGCGCCTCGTTGAGGCTCTTGTAGGCGTCCAGAAGCCCCGTGTACTTGCCCACCACGGCGATGTTCACCGCGCCTTCCGGCTCCTTGATGCGGGAGACGATCTCTTCCCACTGGTCGAGCTTCGGCTGCGGCGCGCCCTCGATGCCGAACGCGGCGAGGATCTCGTCGTCCAGCCCCTCGCGGTGATAGGCCAGCGGCACCTCGTAGATGGTCTTCACGTCCAGCGCCTGGATCACGGCGGTGGGCCGCACGTTGCAGAACAGCGCGATCTTGCGCCGCTCGTTCTCGGGGATCTCCCGGTCCGCCCGGCACATCAGCACGTCCGGCTGGATGCCGATGGAGCGCAGCTCCTTCACCGAGTGCTGCGTCGGCTTGGTCTTGAGCTCGCCCGCCGCCGGAATCCACGGCAACAGCGTGAGATGCAGGTAGATGCACTGGCCCCGCGGCTGCTCCTGGCCGAACTGGCGGAT
>CAZYKZ010000055.1:0-13732 GCA_964648175.1 uncultured Anderseniella sp. | reverse complement strand
CCGCGGCTGTCGTTCTTCTGGGCCATCGGCATGAACTTCTTCATGGAAGTGGCCAAGATGCGTGCTGCCCGCATGCTGTGGGCAAAGCTGATGCAGGAGTTCGATCCGCAGAACGAGCGCTCGCTGTCGCTTCGCACCCACTCGCAGACCTCGGGCTGGTCGCTGACCGCGCAGGACGTGTTCAACAATGTCGGGCGCACCTGCATCGAGGCCATGGCCGCCACGCAGGGCCACACGCAGTCGCTGCACACCAACGCGCTTGATGAAGCGCTGGCGCTGCCGACCGACTTCTCCGCCCGCATTGCCCGCAACACCCAGCTGTTCCTGCAGCAGGAGGCCGGCACCTGCCGCGTGGCCGACCCGTGGGGCGGCAGCTACCACGTGGAGCGGCTGACCGCCGATCTTGCCGCAAAGGCCTGGGCGCACATCCAGGAGGTCGAGGCCATGGGCGGCATGGCGAAGGCGATTGCCGAGGGCCTGCCCAAGCTGCGCATCGAGGAAGCCGCCGCGCGCACCCAGGCCCGCATCGACTCGGGCGAACAGACCGTGGTCGGCGTCAACAAGTTCATCGCCTCGGATGAAGCCGAGATCGACATTCTCAAGGTCGACAATGCCAGCGTGCGCAAGCAGCAGCTCGACAAGCTGAAGCGGCTCAAGGCCGAGCGCAGCCAGCCGCAGGTGGACGAAAAGCTTGAGGTGCTGACCAAGATCGCGGCGACCGGCCAGGGCAACCTGCTGGAAGCAGCCGTCAACGCCGCCCGCGCCAAGGCCACGCTGGGCGAGATTTCGGCCGCCCTCGAGAAGGTCTGGAACCGCCACGTCGCGAAGACCGTGATCCTCAAGGATGTCTACCGGCGCGCCGCCGGCAAGGATTCGGAAGCCATCATGCGGGCCCAGGGCGCGGTCGATGCGTTCCGCGAGGCCGATGGGCGGGCCCCGAAGATCCTCGTCGCCAAGATGGGCCAGGACGGCCACGACCGTGGCCAGAAGGTCATCGCCACGGCATTTGCCGACCTCGGATTCGACGTGGAGGTGGGGCCGCTGTTCGCCACGCCGGAAGAGGTGGCGAAGCAGGCCATCGACAGCGACGTGCACGTGGTGGGCGTGTCGACGCTGACGGCCGGCCACCTGACGCTGGTGCCGGCGCTGCGCGAAGCGCTCGAAGCGCAAGGCCGCGGCGACATCATGATCGCCGTCGGCGGCGTGATCCCGCCACAGGACTTCGAGGCGTTGATGGACATGGGCGCGGCGGTGATCTTCCCGCCCGGTACCGTGATTGCGGATGCGGCGGTGCGGCTCCTCACCAAGCTCAACGCCAAGCTGGGTTACAGTCAGGAAGCGGCGGAATAGCCGGAACAGTAACAGCGCCCCATGCGTTGGTATCCTGTAAGCAAACAGGAGACCAACCCCATGAAGTTGCCAAACTTCTCGACGCGCGGTTGGATCACGATCGCGCTTTACCCGATGGTCATGGCCGTCATGTACGGCGCGGTGGCGATCTCGCTGCTTTCCCTTGGACATCGCCCGGATGACATCGCCCGTTCGGCCCTTGTCGCCGGAATCATCGCGATGGTGCTGGCTGCCTTTCCGGTCAGCTGGTACCTCGCGCCGAAACTGCGGCTGAGCCAGAACGGCAGCCGCCGGCCCAGGAACTGAGCGGCGGCTGCCATGCTCCCCGGCCCCGTTAGCCCTTCTGGTTCCTGGTGATTTCCCGGCTGACGACCATCGACACCGGCACGGCGGCGAGAGCGCCGGCAATCGCGGCATACAACAACCACATCGGGTTGTAGTCGCGCACGGTCAGCACGCCCGTCACCAGCGCCCCGGCGATCACCGGCATGGCGAGAACGTAGATGTAAATTGCGAGCCTGTTCATGGTCCGTAACCCCTCGTGAGAAACATGTAGAATTATCCCACATTCTCCCAACGGCAGCATTGATCTGGCTCACTCCGCCAGCGGCATGAATCTTGCTCTAGCTCTCACGAGTTCTCTGAGAGCGGGATGAGAAAGTGCTGCAAATGGACATGAATCGACGCGCGATATTCGGCGCAGCAGGGCTAGCAGGCGCGGCACTGGCCATGTCCCCGGTTCAAGCTGCCGTGAGCGGCGGCATGCTGAATGCCCGCGAGTTCGGCGTCGAGCCAAATGCGGCGCGAGATCAGTCGCGCGCGCTTCAGACCGCCCTCGACGAAGCCGCCCGGCGCGGCGGACACCTGCTGCTGGAACCTGGCCTCTACATCGCCTCGGCCTTGCGCATTACCTCAAGCCTCAACCTCCTTGGCGCAATCAACCAGACCCGGCTGGTGCAGGCCGGCCCGGAGCCGGTGCTGACAATCGAGGGCGCCAGCGGCGTACGCCTTGAGGGGCTGGTCATCGACGGGCAGTTGCGGCCGTCATCTTCGGCACTGGTCGAGGCGCGCTCTGTGCGCGATCTCGCCGTCGCCAACTGCCTCATCGCCAACTCCGGCAACAACGGCATCAACCTCACCAACTGCTCCGGCAGCGTGACGGCCACGACCATCGACACCTGCGTGTCCACGGCACTCTTCTCGATGGGAGCGCGGGGCTTGCGCATCGACGGCAACCACGTGACCGGCATGGGCGACAACGGCATCCTCGTCTGGCAGCCGGTGAAGCAAAGCGACGGCACCATCATCACCGGCAACCGGATCGAGAAGATCGAGGCGCGCTCGGGCGGAGAGGGCCAGAACGGCAACGGCATAAACATTTACCGGGCCAGCAACGTGCTTGTGGCCAATAACCGCATTGCCGACTGCCGGTTCTCGGCGGTGCGCAACAATTCCGGTTCGGGCGTTCAGATGACCGGCAACAATTGCTCGGGCCTTGGCGAAGTGGCGCTCTATTCCGAGTTCGCCATGGACGGCGCGGTGATCTCGTCCAACATGGTCGACGACGCCGCTACCGGCATCTCCATCACCAACTTCAACGAGGGCGGGCGGCTGGCCGTGTGCCAGGGCAACATGGTGCGCAACCTGAGGCTCTACGACCACCCGGTCGACAAGCGCGGTACCGGCATATCGGTGGAGGCCGACACGGTTGTCAGCAGCAACGTCATCGAGGCAGCACCCACCGCCGGCATCTGGATCGGGTGGGGCAAGTATCAGCGCAACGTTTCGGCCACCGGCAACGTCATCCGCGACTGCGGCATCGGTATTGCCGCCCAGGTGGCGGCAGGTGCCGGCGATGCGCTGATAGCGAACAACCTGATCTCAGGCGCCAAACGCGGCGCCATCCTCGGCATGGACCATGACACGGTGGCGACGAAGGATCTTGCCGGCGGCGCGGACGCACCGAAGACGCTGAGCCTCAGCGGCAACGTGGTGAGTTAAACCGCCCTCACCTCGCCCACCTCGATGCCGCGGCGGTTGGTGAGGGTGTGGCGGGTCATGCCTTCAAGCGCCGACTTCTCCTCGTTGGTCCAGCAGTCGAGATCCGCCAGCACGCGGGCCACGGCCACTTCCGCGGCACGGCCGGCGCCGTCATCCACCTTGATGGCGATGCCGATGCCGGCATGGGGCACGGCGGCGCAATAGACACCCTCCGCCCCAATCTTGACGAAGGCGCGCGGCACGGCCTGCATCAGTTCGGTGCAGAAGCCCCTGGTGCCGGACACCATGAAGGGGTGCGCCCGCACCGCCGCGATGATGCGCCGGCAGGCAGCGGTTCGGGCTTCATCGAGGCCCTCGCCGGAGGCGAACTTCTGGAAGCCCAGCGCGAGGTTGCGCAAGGGGACCGCCCAGGTGGGCACCGAGCAGCCGTCAATGCCGCAGGGCGTGTTGGCGAGGTCATATTCGCACATCTCGCCCATTGCCTTCTCGATGGCCTGCTGAACCGGATGATCCCGCTTCGTGTAGTTGTGCGGATCAGCGCCGAGCTTCATGGCGAACGCCAGCATGAAGGCGTGCTTGCCGGAGCAGTTGTTGTGCACCGGCAACGCCTCGCCGCCTGCCCTGACCAGGTCTCGCAGCGACTCGCCGTGCGACGGCCATTGCGGGCCGCATTCGTACAGGTCCTCACTCACATGCGCCTTGGCCAACGCCGAGCGGGCCACGCGGACATGCTCTTCCTCGCCGTTGTGGGAGGCGCAGGCCAATGCGATTTCCTCTTCCGACATGCCGAATGCTTCCACGACTCCTGCCTCGATCGCAGGAAGGCACTGAAAAGCCTTGATTGCCGAACGCGGGAACACCGGATCGCCGATATTGCCCCGCGAGGCCAGCAGCTTCGCGCCTGAGCCCACCACGGCAACGGCGCCGCGATGCTGGCTCTCGACAATGCCGCCGCGGGTCACCTCGGCCACGACCGGATCGTTGTTCATTGGGACTGTCTCCGCAATGTGCCCTTGGGCATCTTCATGACAAACCAGATGAAGGTGAGCGCCTGCAGCGCCAGGAACACGCCAAACGACACCTGGTAGGCGGCGTTCTCATAGCCGCCATCTGCCTTGACGGGCCACAGGTCGATGATGGCGCCGATGGCGTATTGCGAAATGAAGGCGACCCCGAACACCAGCGTGTTGAGGCAGCCATTGGAGCGCCCGGCAAGGTCGGCGCCAAAATATTGCGCCAGCCACGGATAGGCCAGGATGCCGGCCTGGCCGAACATGCCGAAGATGAACCAGACGGGGGCGTTGAGCGCGACCGGCTCGAACAGGATGACAAGCTGGATCGACATGAAGGCGAGGATGAAGCCGGTCATGGTGACGAGCAGGCTCACGCCGCGGCGCACCAGCCAGTCGGCGACATAGCCGGACATCAGCGTGCCAACCAGGAAACCGATGGCCTGAAGGCCGAGCACGCCCGCCACGCCAGCGCGGTCGAGGCCGGCGACGTCGCGCAGCCAGGGACCGGCCCACAGGGTCTGGATGCCGATGTGGCAACCGGCGGTGAGCGCCACGAACGGGGCCACGCGCCAGAACACCGGATCGGCGTAGATGGTGCCGATGGCCGACAGCACGCTGCGGCCGGTCAGGCTAGCCGCATGGGGCGGGCGCTCGGGCACCACGGTGAACAGGAAGCCCGCGACGGCCACCGTCAGGACGGCGATGCCGGCGAACATGGCCCGCCAGCCGAAGTTGGCGGTCGCCCACTCCGCCGGTACGGTTGCGGTGAGGATGCCGAGGCCGCCCACCGCCATGATGCAGGCATTGGCCAGTGCCCGGCGGTCTTCCGGCACCCAGATGCTGACCGCCTTGAAACCGGCCATCAGGCCGCCGGCCGAGCCCATGCCGATCAGCATGCGCCCGAAGCTCAAGCCCCATTTCTCCGCCGCCCAGGCGAAGATCAGCGCACCGGCTGCGCCCACGCACAGCAGCAGCGCCTGCACCTTGCGCGGCCCGAACCGGTCGAGCAGCACGCCCAGCGGAATCTGGAAGCCGGCAAAGCCGATCAGGTAGGCCGCAGTCAGCAAGCCGAGCTCACTGGCGTCGAGCCCGACATCAGAGACGAGATTGGGCGCGATGACCGCGTTCACCGCCCGGTACAGGTAGGACAGGAAATAGCACAGCGAGAACGGCAGCAGGATGGTCAGGACCAGCCTCGGCAACGACATCCGGGCTGCGGCGGGTGTTGTCGTCGAAGCTGTCATGGACCGGCCCTGAACGGTGAAGGATGGCTGGGGCGCCAGGATTCGAACCTGGGAATGGCGGTACCAAAAACCGCTGCCTTACCACTTGGCGACGCCCCAACACGCATCCGGCAAACCGTTGCCGGTCTGCCGATGGAGGCGCACCATACTGATTCCGTCTGCGGCCTGCAACTTGACTTCTTTGCAGTGTGGATGATGGCTTGCACAGGCCGCATGCCGGCGCTATAACGCGGCCCACTTTACCAGTATCGGAGTGTAGCGCAGCCTGGTAGCGCACCTGCTTCGGGAGCAGGGGGTCGTGAGTTCGAATCTCGCCACTCCGACCATTTTAAGCCATGGGCCTGTCCGCCAGCCGGACGGGCCCATCGCTTTTTGCATCGTCGGAAGCCGGGCCTGGCATGGGCGCGGCCTTGCACGAGACCGGCGGGAGCGTTAAGAGCATTGTAAACGCCGCCTGACACTTCCGGCGTCGCGCCCTCTGACCATTCTTGCGAAACCAGAACATCACCGTGCAGCTTTACGAACTCGCCTATGTCAGCACGATCACGTTCAAGGCGTCCGACGAGGACATCGAGAACATCGTGTCACACTCGCAGCTGAACAATGCGCTGGCAGACGTCAGCGGGCTGCTGCTGTTCAACGGGATAAATTTCGCCCAGGTTCTGGAGGGTCCGCAGGCGACGCTGCACCGCCTGTTCGAAAAGATTTGCCAGGACGAACGGCACAGCGGGGTAATCAAGCTGGTGGAGCGGCCCATCGAGGCCCGCGCCTTCAGCGGCTGGTCGATGGCCTACCTCAAGTCGACCGACAGCGTGTTCGGAACAAATTCCAGGCTGGTCCAGGTGCTTGCCTCTCGCGGGCTCGCCGCCGAGCCTTCCGAGATTGGCGACATCCTGAACGACATGAAAGCCAGTTCGCTCACCCGGCTCACCAGCGAGCCGTGAGCAGAGCCGCTCAGGAACCAAACAGCGTCAGAGTGCGTTTGAACGGACAAGAAAGGGCGGTCGCGGGCAAGCGTTCGCGCGACATTCGATTACCCTCTCGAAAGGAGTACCGACCATGAGCATCGCAAGCCAGATCGCCCCCGTGCTGCCCGGCCTGCGCCGCCATGCGCGGGCCATTGCGGGTTCCCAGGCCAGCGGCGATGCCTATGTTGGCGCGATGCTCGAGGCGCTGGTTGCCGACCCGTCCATGTTCGATCAATCCGCCGATCCCAAGGTCGAGGCCTTCCGGCTGCTCAGCGCCATGTGGCCATCGCTGCACGTGAACGTGGAGAGTGATGCGGGCCAGCAGTGGGAGAAGGCTGCCGCACGCAAGCTCGCCGCGCTCACGCCGCTTGCACGCCAGGCGTTCCTGCTGGTGGCGGTCGAAGGCTTCTCCAATGCGGAAACAGCCGTGATCCTTGACCGGGACGAGGCTGACATTCCCGGCCTGCTGGACCAGGCCGCGCGCGAGATCAGCGAGCAGGTTCACACCCGCGTGCTGATCATCGAGGATGAGCCTCTCATCGCCCATGACATTGAAACGCTGGTGGCCGACCTTGGCCATGAAGTGACCGGCGTTGCACGCACGCATGCCGAGGCCGTCAGCCTGGCAGATCAGGATGCTCCCGGCCTCGTGCTGGCCGACATCCAGCTTGCAGACGGCAGTTCGGGGATCGATGCGGTCAACGACATCATCAAGACGTTCAACGTGCCGGTGATCTTCATCACCGCGTTTCCGGAGCGGCTGCTGACCGGCGAAAAGCCGGAGCCGGCGTTCCTGATCACCAAGCCGTTCATTGCCGACATGGTGAAGGCGATCATTTCGCAAGCCCTGTTCTTCGACAGGGCCGCAGGCTCACAGGCCGCTGCCTGATATCAGACGGCGAGGTCGTATTGCTCGCGCTGCAGGATTTCCGACAACCGCTTGCGGGCGCGTGAAACCCGGCTTTTCATGGTGCCGACGGCAACGCCGCAAATCTCGGCGGCCTCCTCGTAGGCCATGCCCGAGGCGCCGACCAGGATAATGGCTTCGCGCTGGTCTTCCGGCAGCAGCTCCAGGGCCTGCTTGAGTTCCTCGAGTTCGATGTGGCTTTCCTGGTTGCCAATCACCGCCTGACGTTCGGCAATCTGGCCGTCTGCATCCTCGATCTCGCGGCCCTTCTTGCGCATCTGCGAGTAGAACTCGTTGCGCAGGATTGTGAACAGCCAGGCGCGCAGGTTGGTGCCTTCCTGGAACGAGGAGAAATTGGCCCACGCCTTGACCATGGTTTCCTGCACCAGATCGTCGGCGCGGGTGGCATTGCCGCACAGGGAATAGGCGAAGGCTCTCAGGGAAGGGATGTTGCCGATCAGGCCATCCCGCAGTTCCTGCGATACGGCCATGATCAGCCCTTCCCGTCTTGCTGTTCGAGCTGCTTCAGCAACTCGGTGAACCGGTCCGGGACCGGTTCGCTGGCGACGTCGTCATAGAGCTTGCGAAGCTGACGGCTGATGGCCTCCTCGACCACAGGGTCGGGCGTGCGCGCCGCACCATCGCCATGCGGCGATGCTGCAGAGTGGGACTTGCTTGAAGGCTTCTTCATTTGATCATCCGGCCGGTCGCGCCGGCTTCACCACAATGCCGCATCTGCCGCGGCACAGCACCTAGGCTGCATAGAACCACAATGCGCCTCCAAGCGACACCACCGCCAGCAGGAGGCCGACAAACAGCACGTGGCGTGCAGTCGGGTTCTCCGTTGCGGCACGCGCTTCTTCAGCAGTAATCTTGGTCATGGATGCACCTCGCTTTCTGCTAGAGTTGAGACATGTTGCCAAAACGCTCCCGGCACCCCGAAGGTTCCATGAACTGCTGACCGGGCAACAGTTTAAAGCTAGCCTGACAGCGGCAGGCGAGCCTCGAAAAGCAACCCTTCCTCGCGCCAGGTGAAGCTCGTCTCGCCGTTGTACTGACGCGCGAGAAGCTTATCGAGCATGATGGTGCCGAAGCCGCGGCGCTCAGGCGGCCCGCCGGCATTCGTTCCCCCGGTTTCCGACCAGTTGAGCAGCAGTTGCTTGTCACCCGGCCGACCCGGGTCCGGCGCACCGACTGATATGTCGAGGTTCACCTTGCCGGCATCGTGCGACAGCGCGCCATACTTGGCGGCGTTGTTGGCCAGTTCGTGCAGGGCGAGCGCGATCATCTGAGCCTGCTGGGCCGACACCAGCACGGGCGCCACCGAGATTTTCAGCCTGTCCTCCTCGTTCTCCGGAACGAAGGGCTTGAGGACCTTGTTGGCAAGCAGGTCGAGACGCAGCGAACCCCAGTTGGTATCGAACAACGCATCCTGGGCAACATTCAGCGCCCTGAGACGGCTTTGCAGGTTGGACTTGTAGTCAGGCACCGATTGCGAGCGCGCCGCAGTCTGGTCCGCAATGCTGGACACCAGCTGCATGGTATTGCGAACCCGGTGGGCGAGCTCGCGCAAGAGGATGTCACGCGCCTGTGCGTTCTCCTTTGCCGAACTGATATCCTGCATCACGACGCTGGCGGTCTCGCCGCCCGCCTCGTTCTCGATGCGCTCGCCGATGGTCAGCAGCATCCAGTGGGACTTGCCGCCTGCGCCAAGCAGCCGGCACTCCACGGCGCGGAATTCGCGATCGGGGTCATTGACCTCGTCAAGCAGGCTGCCCAGCCGGGGCTGGTCACTCGCGTCAAACAGGTCAACGAGCGGCCTGCCCTCGATCTCGGTCCGGTCAAGGCCCGTCAGTTCGAGCAATCGGGCATTAGACCGGATCACGCGGCCGGTGCCGGTCTCGATCTCCACGTTGGCCGTGCCGGTACTCTCAAACAGCGAACGGTAGGCCGCCTCGCGCACGGCTCTCGCGTGTTCGGCCTGGTCCAGCCGCGAGCCGACCAGCCGGTTCTCGGCCTGCAGCCGCGACTGCTCATTGGCGCCCAGCGCCACCAGGGTCAGCAGTGCGCCCAGCCCGAACACCAGCATCGAGGCGGCGGTGCTGGCCCTGCCCGGCGGAAACGCCACGGCCGCTTCCCAGACGCGGTCGCCGACATTGAGCTGGATGCGCTGAAGGCTGGCTTCCGGTGCGATGCCCTTCGAACGATAGATCTCCTTGCCCGAGGCGAGATCCTTCAGCTTTGCCAGTGAAAACTGCTCCGTCTGCCAAAGCGCCGCCAGTTCAGGCAGGGAAATGAGGGCGGCGACCGCACCGGAAAAATGCCCGGACTCGTCGTGGATCGCGCGGCTTGCAACCGGCAAATACATCAGGAAGGCGGTTTCGTCCGGATCCTGCACCAGGGAAAAGCTGTCGGACGTGGCGACGCGGTTGATCTGGCGCGCCCTGGTGATGGCATCGGCACTGGTCGGGTTGCTGGCCACATCCAGTCCCAATGCGGCCTCGTTGCCTTCATAGGGGTGGATCAGGTCGATGATGTAGTGATGTTCGCGCGGCTGGATCTCGCTCTTGCTGCCGGAGGAGGAGCGCTCCATCAGCTTGAAAGGCCGCGAACGCAATTGCTGCTGATGCCGTTCATAGTGTTGCAACTCGTCCGGCTTGACGAACTGCACGTGCTGCAGCGCCTTCACATATCCGGGCTGGGCAAGCTGTGCAGCGAAGCCTTCAAACTCCGCATCGCTGACATCGCGCTGAATGGCGAAAAAACCGCGCAACGCCCGCAAGTTGCCCTCGACCAGCAAGGTCTGGTTGCGCAGTTCCTCCACCAGGGCTCCGGCCTGGAACCGGTCTGACTGCATGCGCCGGCTCTCCACCACGGAGAAGGCAATGAAGCCGGCAATGGCAGACAGGAACAGTCCGCTCAGCAGGATAAGTATGGAAACGGTTTTTCGCGACACACCGGCCTCTCGGGTTTGCGGGCAATATAGGTGACGGCTCCGCCTGCGGCCAGACCAGCGGGGTGATCCACCTGCAACGGCACATCAGGCTGGCAGTTCCCCACCTTTCATTTTTTGACAGCCGTCGTGGAACCAGATTCCACATGCAAACGTTGGATGGACTTCAGCGGACTAGCCCTCTGTTCCCTCCCCGCAACTCCGCTGTCTACTTCAGCCCCCTCGGCCTGCCCGGCCAGGGGGCTCTATTTTGGGTATTGACCCCGAGGTTAAACCCTTGGCAGTGTGATCCCCGTTACCGTACCACGATGCGGGAGAGACCGGGTTGACCATACCCGGCGCCGAAGGAGCAACCGCCCCGGAAACTCTCAGGCAAAAGGACCGCATCGTGGTGACATCTCTGGAGAGCAGCGGCAGCAAACATGCCGCTCACCGAAGGGCGTAAGCTGGTCTGGACGTATGGCTGGCGAAATCTCTCAGGTCGTTGACAGAGGGGGCACGTGTGACCGGTTTCGGACCGGCCACGGTGCTGCCTATCGATGCAACAACCTTGGGAGACCGGCGCTTGGACGGCAACGAAACAGAACAACTCAGAGAAACGCCGCTGCGCGCGGTCCATGAGGCGCTGGGTGCGCGCATGGTGCCGTTTGCGGGCTACCTGATGCCGGTGCAATACCCGGCCGGGATCATCGCGGAACACAACCACACCCGGCAGAAGGCAGGCCTGTTCGACGTGTCCCACATGGGCCAGGCGTGGTTGAAGGGGCCCGATCACGAAACGACCTCCAGAGCACTGGAGACACTGGTTCCGGCAGACATCGTCTCGCTGGAGCCGGGACGGCAACGCTATTCGCAGTTGCTGAACGACGATGGCGGCTGCGTCGACGACCTGATGATCTCGCGTTCCGCGTATCCGGGCATGGAGGGCAGGCTCTATCTTGTGGTCAACGCCGGCCGCAAGGATGTGGACTACGCCTACCTGCAGGACCGGCTACCTGACGGCATTGAGCTGGAACCACTGCCGCAATGGGCGCTACTGGCCTTGCAGGGACCAAAGGCGGAAGCTGTGCTGGAGGCGCTGCTGCCGGGGGTGGCAAAGCTGGAGTTCATGCAGGGCGCACCGTTCGAGTTCGAGGGCGCAGGCGTTTACGCGACCCGGTCCGGCTATACCGGCGAGGACGGTTACGAGATTTCGGTGCCGAACGGCAAGGTGGAAGCCCTGTGGACGGCCCTGACCGCGCATGATGACGTACTGCCCATTGGGCTAGGCGCGCGCGACTCGCTCAGGCTCGAGGCCGGCCTGTCGCTCTATGGGCACGAACTGGACGAGACAGTATCGCCGGTGGAAGCCTCGCTGCTGTGGTCGATCCCGAAGCACCGGCGCGAAGCCGGCGGCTTTCCGGGGGCTGCCCGGATCCAGCGGGAAATCGCCGAAGGCCCTGCCCGCAAGATCGTGGGCATCAAGCCGGAAGGCCGCGCACCGGCCCGCGAGGGCACGGTCATCATGGCAGACGGACAGGAAGTGGGCGTGATCACGTCCGGCGGCTTCGGCCCCACCGTTGCCGGACCCGTTGCGCTGGGTTTCGTACCGCCCGCATTGGCGAAGCCGGGTCAGAAGCTCGACCTGATGGTGCGCGGCAAGGCCCTTCCTGCAGAAGTGGTGAAGCTGCCGTTCGTGCAGAAATCGTTCAAGAAATAACCAAACCAAAACGTGAAATATCTGGAGGACTGAACATGGCGACGATGAAATTTTCCAAGGAACACGAGTGGATCCGCGTCGAGGGCGACGTGGCAACCATCGGCATCACCCAGCACGCGGCGGAGCAGCTCGGCGACCTTGTGTTCGTGGAATTGCCGGACGTGGGCAAGACGGTGGCGCCGGGCGACGAAGCTGCCGTGGTGGAGTCGGTCAAGGCGGCGAGCGAGGTCTACGCGCCCGTCTCCGGCGAGGTCGTGGAAGTAAACTCGGTGCTGGCGGACGAGCCGGGCAAGGTCAACGAGGCGCCGCAGGGCGATGGCTGGTTCCTGAAACTCAAGCTGTCGAACCCGTCGGAACTGGACGGGCTGATGGACGAAGCCGCCTACGAGGCGTTCGTCGCAGAGCAGGGCTGAACCTGACTCTGCTCCCGCCCGATTGACCGTTCACAACACGAAAGCTGTACCCATGGCTGACAAACGCCCCCGCCTGACCGACCTGCAAGCAGGCGCCAACTTCATCCCCCGCCACATCGGCCCGCGCGAATCCGAAATCTCGGCCATGCTGAAAGTGACCGACGCAACCTCGCTCGACGACCTGATTTCCAAGGTGGTGCCAAAGAAAATCCGCTCGGAGCGGCCGCTGGAGTTGCCGGTTCCGCTGTCGGAACGCAACGCCCTGTCGGACCTGCGCAAGATTGCCGGCCGCAACCGCATCTACACCTCGATGATCGGCATGGGCTACTATGGCTGCGTCACGCCGAAGGTCATCCTGCGCAACATCCTGGAAAACCCCGGCTGGTACACGGCCTATACCCCCTATCAGGCGGAGGTGAGCCAGGGCCGGCTTGAAGCGCTGCTCAACTTCCAGCAGATGGTGGTGGACCTTACGGGCCTTGAACTGGCCAGCGCCTCGCTGCTCGATGAAGGCACAGCCGCGGCTGAAGCCATGGCCATGGCGCACCGGGTGTCGAAATCCGGGCGTGATGCGTTCTTCGTCGATGCCGACACCCATCCGCAGACCATCGCGGTGCTGGAAACCCGGGCGCGCGGCTTCGGCTTCGAGCTGGTGATCGGCGACCCGGCGACGGACCTCAAGCCGGACGAGGTGTTTGCCGCCCTGCTGTCCTATCCCGGTTCGTCAGGCCAGGTGCGCGACCACCGCAAGGTGATTGCCGCGCTGAAGGAGGCAGGCGCCTTGTCGATCATGGCGACCGACCTGCTGGCGCTGGCCATGCTGACACCGCCCGGCGAGCTTGGCGCCGATATTGCCGTGGGCTCTGCCCAGCGCTTCGGCGTGCCGATGGGCTATGGCGGCCCGCACGCCGCCTTCTTCGCCACGCGCGACGAGTTCAAGCGGGCAATGCCGGGCCGCGTTATCGGGGTATCAGTTGATGCCGAAGGCCGGCCGGCGCTGCGCATGGCGCTGCAGACCCGCGAGCAGCACATCCGGCGCGAAAAGGCCACGAGCAACATCTGTACCGCGCAAGTGCTGCTGGCGGTGATTGCCGGCATGTTCGCCGTCTACCAGGGGCCGAAGGGCATTGCCAAGATTGCCGCCCGCGCCCATCGCTTTGCCGAAATCACCGCCCATGCCCTGA